>JBNGDU010000188.1:0-15325 GCA_049975025.1 Anaerolineae bacterium | reverse complement strand
GACCAGAGCTGGGTAGGGATCTCATCAGCCTTTTCAACTACATCACCGGCTATTCGCCCGGGCAGCCTTACAAGAAAGTGATCGTCGCACCACGTGATATGCGCAACGCCTTCGATGACTTGATCCAACAGGAGATCGATTTCCAGAAGAGGAGTGGCAACGGTCGGATCATCGCTAAAATGAACGCGATCGATGACGTGAAGATCATTCAGCAGCTTTACCGAGCATCGCAAGCCGGTGTCGAGATCGATCTTGTCGTGCGGGGTCATTGTTGTTTGCGCCCCGATTTGCCCGGTTACAGCGACAACATCCGGGTGATCAGTATCGTGGGGCGTTTCCTTGAGCACGATCGCATCTTCTATTTCGGCAACAACGGGGAGCCCATCACTCTCATCGGAAGCGCAGATTGGCGACACAGAAATCTCGAGGAGCGGGTGGAACTGGTGGTTCCCGTCGACGCACCGCCACTCAAGGCCAGGCTTGTTGAGGTATTGGATCTGGCACTGATAGACAATGTGTTGGCCTGGGATCTTCACGCAGATGGACACTATGAGCGCAGATATCCCGGTGAGGATGAGGAGCCCAGCGCTTTGCATCAGATCTTGATGGAGCAGGCGATTAGTCGTGGCGAGCCCGGTGTGTGATCTGTGAGGGGCACCTGATGCCGTGCCTCCACCTGAAGAGGTGGTCGGCAATGGTGCCAACTATACGAGGAGGCTATGAACATGAAGTTTGAGACTTTCCACGGCGGTTGGCCGGCGTTGTTGACGCCCACCACGGCCCAAGGCGATGTAGGCCTTGCGGCCTTGCGCGCAGTGACCGAGTATTTGATCGAGAAGGACGTGGGAGGTCTCTACGTCGGCGGGTCCACCGGCGAAGGGGTCTTCATGTCCATCCCTGAGCGCCGGGAAGTGACCGAGGCTGTGGTAGATCAGGTGAGCGGTCGTGTGCCGGTGATCGTTCACGTGGGCGCCGTGGCCACGCGGGATGCCGTCGTTCTAGCGAAGCATGCCGGAGCAACAGGTGCTAACGGGGTGGCCAGCATCCTGCCGCCTTTCCGCCGGGGTTTGGAAGCGGTCTACACCCACTACGCTGCTATCGCCAATGCCGTGCCCGACTTACCCTTCTTTCCCTATCTCTTCGGTGGCGAGATCGACGCGCTGTCGTTAATGCGGGAGCTCTTAGAGCGTGTGCCCAATGTGGCCGGCGCTAAGTACACCGGACCCGATATGTACGAGTTGCAGGCCCTCGTCGATCTACGAGATGGAGGATGGACGATCTTCTCGGGCATGGATCAGCAATGTGTCTTTGCCGCTATGTTCGGCGCCCCCGCCAATATCGGCACGACGCTGAACCTGATGTCCGGCGTCTACCGCGAACTACACTCCAGTTATGAGGCTGGTGATCTGGCGCGCGCCCGCGACCTCCAGGTCGCCGCGAACCGGGTGACACGCGTGCTGCAGGCTTTCGGTATGTTCGGCGCGCTCTTTGAGTCGATGCGGCTGCTGGGGTTTGACTGTGGTGAGCCCAGGTTGCCCCACCTGCCGTTGCCCGAGGATCGCCGGAATGCGTTGAAAGCGGCGCTCGAGCAGGCCGATTTCTTCGAATTGGCCGACTTGTAGCCGCCGGCGGCTCTGTAGCCAATGGGTCTGGAGAGAGACAGAATATCGACACCGCCTTGCACGCCTCCTGTAACCGGACAAGATGAACGAGGACAGTGAAGGGTCGTGGCTGACGTGGTGAGATGTGGATCGCTAGCGCACCACCAGTGGCATATAGGTCCCATAGACGTGCTCCGCGATACGGATGTGCACCGGGACTTGTAGAGGACTCTCCGGCACCTCGGTCTCGTTAGTTGTAATGGTGATGGCAGAAGTGTAAGTGCCGGGCAAGAGGCCACGTGGATCGACGGTCACGACCATCGTCTGGTCCGCCTCTCCCAGGGCAGGCACCAGGGCCACCGGAAGCTCCATCGCCGTGGCAGCCGCCGTCCAAGTGAAAGACATGTCGCCGGTGTTACGGACGGTCACCGTCTGTGAGACGATTCGCGTCTCCGTCGCTGCTTGTATCCATGAGAGAGACGCAGGATACGCCTCCATACCCCAAACTGCCCATGATCTCGCACGCTTGTCCATCTGGGCCAGCGTTGTGTAGGCCGGACGCGGGGAGCCGTCCTGCTCCAAGATCGAGAACCACCGCAGCGGGTCGCAGGCAGCGTACCAGGGCAAAACGCTGAAATCCAGGTTGGAGACGATCATCGTCTGCATCCAGGGCCAATGGGTGTCGGCGTAGGCGAAGGCGCGACCCAAGTAGTCGGCCTGTTGTTCGGCGGTCACCTGCTGCCAGGCGAAGCCGATTTGCTCCCAATAGGCGTGACAAGCGTCAGATTCGAGTAGCCAGCCGAACTCAGTGGCCCATACGGGCAAGTCGCCGTCACCGTGACTTACCATCACGGCGTGGATATCCTCAGCGCGTCGGAAGTTCACGATGCCGCTGCCCCAGGTCTTGTCCTCCGGGGGTCCACCGAAGCCGTAGTTGTGGATACTGATAGCGTCGAAGTGCCCTTTCAGACCGGCCCCATACATAGCCTCCAGAAAAGCGACATCATCCATGGCGCGCCCGTCACCCGTGCCGCCGGTCGGCGCGAGACTCCCCGCGACGACGATGATACGAGGGTCGGCTGCCTTAGCGCCGCGATAGGCGCGTTTGACCATCTCCGTATAGCGTATCGGATCCACCGGCTGGTTGCCCCATTGAAAGTCAAGATTCGGCTCGTTCCATACCTCAAGCGCGACGCGATAGGGGAAGCTACAGGTCGCACGATATTGGGCGATGTGGGCCGCCAGATCTGCGAAGAAAGCCTCCCATCCCACCAGTTCGGCTTGCTGGACGGGTGTCCAATCGGTGGGATCGCGCTCGACTCGCAGCAGGATGTGAAGGCCATGGTCGCAGGCCTCATCGAGGCGCCAGTTGACCGTATCCCAGTTGTAATGCCTGTCGCGATCGCCGTCGACTGCATTCCAGTAGACGAAGTACTTGAACCAATCGAACCCGGCGTCTTGTACATGGACAAGGTTCTCCGGAGGATAGGCCAGCATGATGCCGTAGCCGAGGTGTGGGGGTGTTTCGGCACGCAGCGGGCGCCCTGCCGGGAGCACCAGCATGACAACGAGCAGTAAGCCGCCTAGCCTACGCCCCATGGCTTCCTTACGCGACATAGTCCTACTCCTTTGTAGCGATCACCAACGGTTAGTCATCGTCGAGGGGAAACTCGATCTCGCCAAACGAGCATAGTGTACCACATGCAGCGGACTCGGCTTATCTCTCCGTTGTCAAGGATAGCTCGCACCTCAACGGAAACGTCGGTTCTCTATCCTCTATCATTGTACTACTTGACACCAAGCTGTTGTATGTTAATATATTTCGGAGCCGAAATATTCGGTTCCGAACTTTCTGCCCCGCGAATTCCGTCCCCCGTTTTCCCAATGGCGGATGACGCGCGGCGATATAAGTGTAGCTTTGCCGGACAGAGAGGTGATGGATGGATCAGCAGGAGGTTAGGAATCCGCAACTCGACGTCATCCAGAAGTTTCTTCTACTTCACCGTTACGTTCGTCGTTACGGGCGCAAGACACACCGGGATGGGTTGCGTGGGCGAGAGCTTGCGACCTTGCGCTACCTGGCGGATGCTGGGCCCTTGACGATTGGGCAGATCAGCGACTTTCTTTACCTGAGCGCCAGCTCTACGTCTGAGCTGGTCTCCCGGATGGAGGACGCGGGATATGTAGCACGTCGACGATCCACCGAGGATTGCCGTATGGTCTTCGTGGAGCTGACGTTTGAGGGGGAGCGTCTCGCGGAGGAGACGCCGTTGGGTGGCATACCGTTGCTGCGGGAGCGTGTCAAGACATTGCCTCCGGACCGCCTGAAGATGGTGGACGATGCTTTTTCGGACCTGATACGGATTATGGAGATTGACCCCAATGAATTCCACTAATGACTCAGAGAGTGTCAGTAATCCTAATGATTTGCAGATCCTGTTGCGATGCTTCAGCTATATGAAACCACATTGGCGTTTGGCCGCCGGTGGCTACCTGCTTCTGTTTATCATCAGCGGATTACAGGTGATCAATCCCCAGTTCATCCGGGGTATTGTGGATCGAGGGATCGGGGAGCAGGATCTGCGGTATCTCAGTTGGTCGGTAGTTGCTTTACTGGGTTTGACGGTTCTCCAGGGCGTTCTCGGCTTCTTCCACGGGAACTGGATAGAGAAGGTATCGCAGACCGTAGCGTACGACCTGCGCAACGAACTCTACGATAAGCTCTCGTCGCTCTCCTTCTCTTACCACGATCGCACGGAGGCCGGGCAGTTGTTGGCTCGGGCCATGCATGACGTTGAGCGATTGCGATACCTTAACGGACGCGCCACGATGCGCCTGGTAGAGGGCACTGTCCTGCTGGTCATCACGATTATCATACTTACCCTGATGAATGCACGGCTGGCACTGCTCTCTTTGATGTCCATGCCGCTGTTGGCGGCGCAAGCCTACTACTACTCCAAGAAGATGCGGCCACTCTGGCGGACCCTTCGAGACAAGGTCTCCGACATGACCTCCTGGGTCGAACAGAATCTTCGAGGAGCCCGTATCGTCAAGGGGTTCGCTCAGGAGGACGCGGAGATGGAGCGGTTCGATGCGCAGAACGAGGTGTGGTTCGAACTGGCCAGGAAGTCCGCGCTGGTTCGTGCGCTCAACAACCCCGCCGTGGTCTTTCTGACCAATCTAGGCACGGTCTTCATTATCTGGTACGGTGGTCGTCTGGTGGCGGGGGGACAGTTGACCTTTGGCCAGTTCCTGGCTTTCAGTGCTTATCTATCCCAATTGGCAGGTCGGGTGCGAACGCTAGGCCGCATGGTGCCATTCATGACCGAGGCCGCTGCCAGTGGTGAGCGCATTTTCGAGATTCTCGATGCCGAGTCCGAGGTGAAGGAGTCGCCGGACGCTGTGGATCTGCCGGCGATTGAAGGACACGTCCGATTCGAGGACGTTTCCTTTGCTTACTTCGGTCGGCGCACGGTCCTCGACAGGATCCATTTCGAGGCGGAGCCTGGAGAGATCATCGCTCTGCTGGGGACGACAGGATCTGGCAAGTCGACGATCATCAACCTGCTACCTAGATTCTACGATGTCTCTGAGGGCTCTGTCACGGTCGATGGGCACGATGTGCGGGATCTGACCCTAGAATCCCTCCGAGGCCAGATCGGCATCGTTCTACAGCAGACGACGCTCTTTGCCGCCAGTGTTCGTGAGAACATCGCTTTCGGCCGGCCCGGTGCCAGCGATGAGGAGGTCATGGAGGCTGCCAAAGCAGCTCAGGCCCACGATTTCATCATGTCGATGCCGAACGGGTATGATACTCACGTCGGCGAGCGCGGCTCGACCCTCTCGGGTGGGCAGAAGCAACGCGTGGCGATTGCCCGAGCCCTGCTGAAGGATCCTAAGATCCTGATCCTGGACGATGCGATGTCCAGCGTGGACACGGAGACTGAACGCCTGATTCAAAAGGCCCTGGAGCGCCTGATGGAAGGGCGGACCTCTTTCGTCATCGCCCAGCGCCTCAGTACGGTGCGGATGGCTGATGAGATCCTGGTGCTTGACAGTGGACATATCGTGGCGCGGGGCACACACGAGGAGCTGCTCCATAGTTCCGGTTTGTACGCCGACATCTACGAGCGCCAATTGCGTCCGCAGGAGGTTGAGGCATTGATTGGACAACGAGACCTGGCGCCCGTGCAGGGTGGGGCACAGTTGAGAGCCGCCGAAAGTGGGGCGTAGGGAGGTCACTTGATATGAGTTTCTCTATTGGTACGACCAGTATGGGGCATGGGCCCCGGGGTATGCTTCGGAGCCTTGGCAAGGAGGACGAGGAGGAGAAAAAGGTATTCGACATCAGAATCATCGGTCAACTGATGGTTTTCCTCAAGCCTCACTGGCAGGACATGGTGTGGGCGGCTCTTCTGATGCTTGTCTCCTCCGGTCTGGGGCTAGCCGTGCCCTATATGACGAAGATCGCGGTCGATGAGTACATCGCCAACGGGGATATCGCAGGGCTGGATCGGATCGCGCTTCTGACGACCGCGGTCTTCATCGGGCTTTATGCCTCCACCGCGGCTCAACAGTACCTTCTGAGCAAGACGGGCCAGGATGTTTTGGGCGATATGCGCGGTCAGTTGGTGAGACATCTTCAGGATATCCACTTGGGATACCACGATACGCATATCATCGGCGTGACGATTTCGCGCGTGTTCAGTGACGTCGGGGTGATCAACGACCTGCTATCTCAGGGCCTGATCAGCATCGCCAGTGACTTTCTGACACTAGTGGGCATCATCGTGGTAATGGTGTCGATGAGCCCGCGACTGGCGCTTCTCAGCTTCAGCGTTATGCCTTTGATGGTCCTTGCGACGTGGGTCTACGCGCGACATGCGAAGAGAGCTTACCGTCAGATGCGAGCGACTGTCGCCGAGGTCGTGGGAGATCTGGCTGAGGATCTGGCCGGCATGCGCGTCATCCAGGCTTTCGCGCAGGAGGACACGACGCAGGAGCGTTTCGAAGAGGTCAACCGCGCGAACCTCAATGCTCACGTGCAAGCCACATCCCTGTCGTTTGTCTATATGCCCACGATCCAGTTCCTCAGCATAGTGGCGACGGGCGTCGTGCTTTGGTTTGGTGGTCGAGCGGTCGCAAACGAATCGCTCACCTTAGGTGTCATCTTCGCGTTCATGGCCTATGTTACCAAGTTCTTCATGCCCATTCAGGAGCTCAGCCGGCTCTATACCACACTGCAGTCTGCGATGGCGGGCGGCGAGCGCGTCCTTCAGCTCCTCAACACGGAGCCTGAGGTAGCTGACAAGCCGGACGCGATGGAAATGCCCCCGATTGAGGGTCAGGTGGAGCTCAGAGACGTCACTTTCTCATACCGTGAAGATGAACCGGTGCTGCTCGATGTCAACATAACTATCGAGCCGGGCGAGACGGTGGCCCTAGTCGGACCGACCGGCGCCGGCAAGACGTCGATCTCCAACCTGATCGCCCGCTTTTACGACGTCGACGAGGGGGCTATTTTGATCGACGGCATCGACGTGCGGGATGTCGAACAGCGCTCCTTGCGCCGGCAGATGGGCATTGTGCCGCAGGATCCCTTCCTGTTCTCAGGCACGATTGCTGATAGCATCCGCTTTGCGGATCCGGAGGCTTCCGACGAGGAGGTAAGGCGGGCTGCACGCCTATCCAATGCCGATGAGTTCATCGAGAGGACGCCCGATGGCTATGAGACGCAGATTCAAGAGGGCGGGGTCAACTTCTCTCTGGGACAACGCCAGTTGCTCTGTATCGCCCGCGCGGTTCTCGCCGATCCTCGGATCTTGATCCTGGATGAGGCGACGTCCAGCGTCGATACAATGACCGAGGCGTTGATCCAGGACGCGTTGGATCGGTTGCTCTCCGATCGAACGGCGGTTGTCATTGCCCACCGTTTGAGTACTATTCGGAATGCCGATATGATCTGTGTGATCGACCAAGGTCGTATTGTTGAGCGCGGCACCCATGAGGAGCTCCTGATGCGTGGTGGGCTCTACCGCGAGTTGTACGAGCGTCAGTTCGTGGATGCCGTCGTGGCTGCTTGATCGTTTCTTACCCGTGCTGAAGTAGCGGTGACTCCGAGCTTTGAAGGTATGGTATACATTCAGGAAAGCTGAGAATCGAATAGCGAAGGTTAACCATGAAAACTCTGAAATTTCTCTTTAGGTACGCAGAAGGACATAGGAAGGCGCTGATCATCACGGTGGTCGCCATGTTCTTGCTCACAGGGGTGCAGTTACTGGATCCCCAGGTGATTCGAGAGATGACGGCGATTGTCAAGGATCCGTTCACGGATCCGGCGGCTTACGAACCATCGTCAGGCATCATTGGTCGCTTGGCGGTCTTTGGTGTCCAGGATCCGGCCGGGATAACCCCTACCCGGGTTATAGGACGGCTTGCGGTGGTGGCATTGATCCTCTTCTTGGTGCGCGGCTTTTTCCGATTCTTGCGTAGTTACATGGCGCACGTGGCCGGATGGGGCGCCGTTGCCGACGCTCGTAAGGACATCTATCGGCATCTGCAACGTCTCTCACTTCGTTTCTATGAGGATCAGAAAGTGGGTGACCTGATGTCGCGTATGGTCAACGACTCGGATATGTTTGAGACGTTGATCGCCCACGCTATACCCGACACGGTTGTCAACGTGCTGCTGTTCGTGGGGGTAGCGCTCATCCTCTTTGATTACAGCCCCAAGTTGATGCTATTGACGATGGTGCCCATCCCGCTGATTGTCCTGGCGGCTCGGGGCTTCACGAAATACGTACGCCCCGCCTTTCGTGAGCGCCAGAAGGAGTTGGGGGATCTCAACGCGACCCTTAACGACAATCTCTCCGGCATCAGAGAGATCAAGGCCTTCACACGGGAGGACATCGAGGCGAACCGTATCGCGTACCACATTAACAAGTATCGGGATTCCTTGCTGCGCGCCTTGCGATTGATGGCGACCTTCCATCCTTTCGTGGAGTTCGCTTCCTCCCTGGGCACGATCGTGCTGATCTATTTCGGCGGACAGTTGGTCCTCCAGGAAACGTTGCCCCTTGAGGATCTGGTCGCTTTCTTCCTCTATCTCAACCTTTTCTACCAACCTGTTCGGGCGCTCAGCGGCGCGTGGGAGAATATCCAACACGCAATGGCTGGCGCCGAGCGGGTCTCTGAGCTGTTGAACGAGCAGCCTGATGTGGCGGAGAAGCCCGACGCGGTAGATCTACCCGGTCGAGCTGACGGCGAGATTGAGTTCAGTGACGTAAGCTTCCGCTACGTAGAGGGCCAGCCGGTCTTGGAGGATATCAATCTGCGCATCCCTGCCGGTCACGTTGTGGCCCTGGTCGGGCCGACGGGTGTGGGGAAGAGCACGCTTGCCAGCCTCATCCCCCGTTTCTATGACGTAACGGAGGGCTCGGTCGAACTCGACGGTTACGATATCCGTGACCTGACACTCGAGAGCCTCCGTAAACAGATCAGCATCGTGCTCCAGGACGTCTTCCTCTTCCACGGTACAGCGCGTGAGAATATCCTCTTCGGTCGCCGGGACGCCTCTGAGGAGGAGGTCATCGAGGCGGCGAAGATCGCCAACGCTCACGAGTTCATCGAAGGGCTGCCCGATGGCTATGACACGATCATCGGCGAGCGCGGTGTCAAGTTGTCCGGTGGTCAGAAGCAGCGTTTGGCGATCGCACGCGCGGTGCTAAAGGATGCCCCCATCCTCATCCTGGATGAGGCAACTTCGTCGGTGGACACCCAAACCGAGCTGCTGATTCAGGAAGCCCTAGAACGCTTGATGGTGGGGCGCACGACGATCATCATCGCCCATCGTCTGTCGACGATCCGGAGCGCGGACAAGATCGTGGTGCTGGAAGGAAGCCACATCACGCAGATGGGGACGCACGAGGAGCTTATGTCGGAGGATGGACTTTACCGGCAGCTCAACGAGGTTCAGAGCCAGATGGAACCTCGATATGCCATGGTGCGAGAGCGGCGCCGGATGGCAGCTCAGATGCAGGCCTGAGGCGACGTAGACATAACGTCGGTACCGCGTACTGGCGGGCGCAGGGGCGTATCCTTGCTCCCGCCAGTGACGTACAGTGACTGTGGTCTTCGTGGTTTGGCTGGACGCAATCGTAATCCTTGAGGTAGGAGAAACGTCACTTTTGAATGTGTGATTTTATGGTAGTATTCATCCTCGGGGCTATACCCATATTGCAGGAGGAGTCAAGTTTGATGATTCGACGAAGATTTGTTAACCTATTTGCCTTGGTGCTTGTGGCGAGCATGCTTCTGGGCGCCTGTGCTTCTGGCACATCGGCTGGCGGGAGCGCCGCGGACGCCACCCCGACGCCTATTCCCACCTCGATTGTACCCACGAACCCGACGTATACGGTTCAGCGAGGCGATGTGATTCGGGAGTTGCAGTTCACCGGTCTCGTGGCACCGGTTGTCGAGGAAGACCTCTTCTTCGGAGTTGGCGGCTATGTGGACGAAGTTTACGTTCGCCGCAATGAGGAGGTGGAGGAGGGCCAGCTTCTGGCTGAGCTAGAGGTCACCGATCTCAAAAATCAGATCACGCAGAAAGAGGCTGAGCTTCAGGCTGTTCAGATGGACTATGAGCGCAAGGTCTCGGAAGCCGAGAACAGCGTGCGCGCTGCCGAACTCAGAGTAGCGAGGTTGCAGGCCAGCGGGAATGATTCGCAGATCACGATTGCCCGTATCAACCTCGAGAAGGCGCGAATCCGACTTGCTGAGGCCCAGGACGAGTACAACAAATCGTTGGACCGTGACTGGGAGCGCGAGGACGTTCGTGAGGGTTATGCTCGAGCGGTTCGTGATGCCCAGTGGGATGTTGAGATCAAGGAGGCGCAGTATCAGGACGCTCTCCTTGCTCAACAGCGAAACCAGTACGAGATCGAGCTAGCCGAGATGGACCTCGATCTGGCCAAGATGCGTCTAGCCGAGATCGAGACCGGTCTTGATGTCACGAGAACGCAGCTGGCGCTGAATCGCTTGGAAGACCAGTTGAACGACGCGCGGATCGTGGCGCCTTTCGACGGCGTGATTCTTCTCCTCAACGTCATAGAGGGCCGCCAGGTTCAAGGCTACGACGTCGTCATGCGGATCGCGGATCCCACAGAACTCGAGGTCAGCGCCGATCTTCAGGACAGCGAAATGAGTGAGCTCTCCGAAGGCATGGAAATCGTGGCTGAGTTCGTGAATCGGCCCGGTGAGAAGTTGGCGGGTACCATTCGCCGCCTGCCTTACCCTTACGGCGGCGGCGGACGCACCGACAGCGTGCGAGACGAGGATCAGTCGGTGCGTATCGATCTGAATCTAGATGCGACGGACTACAACTACGACATCGGTGACCGGCTGCGAATGACGGTTGAGCTTGAGCGGGCCGAAGGTGCTCTCTGGCTACCGCCTCAGGCTGTACGAACGTTCGAGGGACGCTCCTTTGTCGTTGTCCAGGATGAAGGCGCGCAGCGACGAGTCGATGTCCGGTTGGGAATTCGATCTGATGACCGTGTGGAGATTCTTGATGGCTTGGAGGAAGGTCAGGTCGTTATCTCGAACTAGCAAGCCAAGGATTAGCGATCTGTTGATATGCGAATACTTAATCGCCTTCGCGCGATAATTGTCGTTGTCTTAAAGCGGATAACCACCCAGCCCTGGTTGGTGCTTGCCACCACACTGGGGCTGGTGGTTGCCATCGCCTTGATGATGAGCATACCTATTTACGCGGATGCTATCTATCACCGAGTCTTTCTTGAGAATATATCGACTGATGACGATGCCACCGGTGTCATCCCGCCCTTCACTTTTCTCTTCCGCTACGACGGAAGTATCTATGGCTCAAAAGAGTACGAAGACTTAAGGGCTTTAAACGACTATCTCACGAACCGAGCGGGTTCGGCTTTGGGTGTGCCACAGCGGTTCATAGTTCGGTATATGACGACCGATCCCTTCGGTCTATTCGCGAGCGAGGACTCTGCGTTCGAAAACACCGCATCTCCCCTGATCTGGGCGGGCTTTTCCTTCATCAGCGATTTTGAGGATCACATCACGATCACCGAGGGCCACTTCCCCACGCCGGCTGCTGCGGGAGATGGGTCGCCGATCGAGGTGCTGATCCATGAGGATATGGCCGTCGAGCTCGGCGCCCAAGTCGGCGAGAGTTACATCGCCTATATGAAGGTGCGGACAGAGCAGGGCCTGGTGCGTGATGTCACGGTTCCGGTTCGCTTTGCCGGTGTCTGGAAAGCCAGTGATGCCGACGATCCCTTCTGGTTTTTCCGACCTGGGGCGTTTAGCGAACGGATGATGATACCAGAGGAGACCTTTTCCGGTGCCATCGCTGACCAGATGGACGACGAGGTCTATACGGCAGTTTGGTATATGGTGATGGATGGTCAGGATGTCCACCACACGGATGCCGGTCCGTTGATTCGTCGGATCCTGGGCGTCGAACAGAAGGCCGCCAGTATTCTGCCCGACACGTCGTTGGGCGCATCGCCTATCGATGCACTGGTGGACTACCGGCGATCGGCCAATCTGCTGACGATTCTGCTCTACGCTTTCAGCATTCCCATATTGGGGCTGCTCCTGGCTTTCATCACGATGACGGCGGGCCTTTCTGTCGAACGTCGCCGTAACGAGGTCGCGGTGTTGCGAAGCCGCGGCGCTATGGCACTCCAGATGGTCGGCATCGCTGCCCTGGAGAGTTTGCTACTGGGGGCGGTTGCGCTTGGGGTTAGCTCACCAACCGGCATGGCAATTGCGCAGTTGATCGGTCAAACCCGAAGTTTCCTGGACTTCACCGCTGAGCTTGACTCACTGAGAGTCTCGGTTACGATGAACACGCTCAGGTTTGGCATGCTCGCCGTAGGGCTTGCGATGCTCGCACAGGTTGTGCCGACGTTCGGGGCCGCGGAGCACACGATCGTCTCCTACAAGCGCGAGCGCGCGCGCATGATGCGGAAGCCATGGTGGCAGCGTATGTGGCTGGACGTGCTGTTGCTCATTCCGGCTGGCTATGGGGCTTACCTACTGCGCAATCAGGGCAGCGTCGTTGTGTTAGAGGACAGCTTTGGAAGTTCGCCCTTCCAGAATCCTTTGCTTTTCCTGGTCCCGGCGTTGGGTATCTTTGCGCTAACGCTTTTCTTCTTACGTCTTATGCCTCTCCTGATGTCTGCTGTGGCCTGGGTGGCGGAGCGGACGAAGGTCGTGGGGCTGCTGATGGCCGCGCGGCATTTGGCACGGACACCCAGCTTTTACAATACGCCGCTGATTCTCCTGGTCCTGACGCTGAGTTTGTCGGCATTCACCGGTTCCTTGGCCTATACACTCGACCAGCACTTGCATGACCAAACTTACTATCAGGCCGGAGCCGATCTGCGTTTCATTGAGCGGGGTGAGGCGGCGGCTTCTACGGGGCTAGCCGCGTTTTTTGGGCAGGGCTCGGGAGATGATGAGGATCAGGAGGATACGGGACCTGAGTGGTTTTTCTTACCCGTCACAGAGTACCTCAACGCTCCAGGCGTAGAGGCTGTGACTCGGGTGGGCCGTTATCCCGCTGTGGTCCGCACGGGCAGTGGTCAGCAAACCGGCGCTTTTATGGGCTTGGACCGTGCCTCTTTCAGCCAGATCAGTTTCTGGCGGGGCGATTTTTCATCGGATAGCCTGGGCGGTTTGATGAATCGGTTGGCTGTACGTCCCGATGGCTTGCTCGTGCCCCGGTCTTTCCTCCGGGAACATGTGTTGATGGTCGGCGACAATATCCGTGTCGACACGGTGACCTATGGCAAGCGGACGGAGATTGACTTTGAGATCGTGGGGGCTTTTGAGTACTTTCCTACCTGGTATCCGTCTGAGGGACCGCTTTTCGTCGGCAACTTGGACTATATGTTCCGGGAGGTTGGCCAGCAGTATCCGTACAACGTTTGGATGGATCTGTCAAATGCAGCCGATGTCCGGTACCTGGTTGATGAGGAGCTGAATCTTTTCTCGCATGATTGGATTGCCCCCCGGACGGTGATCGCTGCAGAGCAACGTTTGCCCGAGCGACAGGGTCTCTTTGGACTTCTCTCGGTGGGGTTCGCTGCTGCTGCCGTCCTGACTGTTGTAGGATTTTTGCTCTACGCGCTCTTCTCTTTCCGACGGCGTTTTATCGAGTTCGGGGTACTCCGGGCAGTTGGCCTTTCGTCCAGCCAGATGTCCTCTTTCCTGGCTTGGGAATTGGCCTTCCTGATTCTGATCGGCGGTGGGCTGGGCACCTTGCTCGGGGGAGGGGTGAGCTCATTCTTCATTCCCTTCTTACAGATCGGGGTGGATGAGGTCTCCCGCATTCCGCCGTACGTGGTCGATATTGCCTGGTCTGAGATTTTTCGCATTTACGCGCTTTTTGGTATGCTGTTTGTGGTGGCATTGGTCGCTTTGATTATCATGTTGCGGCGTATGAGGATCTTTGAGGCTCTGAAGCTCGGCGAGACGGTATGATGCCGAGCCCTCTGGATCTCTCGGGTGAGCTTGTTGTGAAGGAATGTGAGAAATGGCAGAAAGAATAGATATAACTCCTGAGGCTGAAGGCTCTTCGAAGCCTTTCATCGTTTGCGATAACCTCGTAAAGATCTATAAAGTCGCGGATCTTGAGGTCGTAGCATTGCAAGGGCTTGACTTAGTGGTGCAACCCGGCGAACTCCTGGGTATTGTGGGGGCCAGCGGCAGCGGGAAGACGACGCTGATGAACGTGTTGGGGGGACTTGACCGCCCGTCAGCCGGTCGGGCCTGGGTGGACGGGCAAGATCTGCTGAAGCTTTCCAATCGTGACCTGAACCAATACCGTCGCGATGAGGTGGGCTTTGTTTGGCAGCACGGCGCCCGTAACTTGATCCCCTATCTCAACGCTCTGGAGAACGTCAAGCTGCCGATGACCCTGGCTGGCAAGGCCGGCGGCAAGGTGAACCGACGGGGCAAGGAGCTGCTGGATCTTGTGGGGATGGGTGATCGAATGCACCACAAGTTATCTGAGCTTTCCGGTGGTGAGCAGCAGCGGGTAGCGATTGCGGTCGCGTTGGCCAATGAACCTAAACTACTCCTAGCTGATGAGCCGACCGGTGAGCTGGACTCCGTTACCGCTCTGACGATCTATGAGCTGTTTGGCGAACTGAACCGGGAGGTGGGCGTGACAACGTTGATTGTCAGTCACGACCCGAGCATCGCTCGGCACGTCCACCGCGTTTTGGCGATTCGGGACGGTCGACTCGCGACGGAAACGGTACGCTCCCGTTCCAACGGTACCCTTCTGGGTCCTGTTGGTAGCGATGGGCAAGAAGAGGAAGAGTTTGAGGAGGAGGTCTTCGAGGAACTCACCGTACTGGACTCCGCCGGTCGCCTGCAGATCCCTAAGGAGTACCTGGCACAGTTCGGCATCAAGGGTCGGGCCCGCTTAGAGATGACGGAGGATGGCATTTTGGTACTGCCTGCCGCTCATGCGGACATGGAACACGTCCAAGATGCCGAGGCACTGGCGACGGGCTTCGAGGAAGCCAAGAGGTCCCGCGGCCTGAGCGGCTTTATCAACCGGCTGATGCGCGGCGAACTCAAGCGGAGTGGGGGTGAATAAGCATGGCTAGACGTTCTAGGTTATCCATCGCCGACTTTGATTACGCCATCGAGACCAGGAATCTATGGCGTGT
>JBNGDU010000187.1:0-15465 GCA_049975025.1 Anaerolineae bacterium | reverse complement strand
CTTGCCTCGCGAAAATGAAATGAGTGCTGCAAGGAGAGGGCCAAGTCCTCCCCCCCAGAGAAATCGGTGTAGGTCGCCAGCCGCTCAAGAATTCGCGGGTACTCCAAAGTTATCCAGTGACGATTCATCAAGACTCCACTCTGCACACAGTTCCACGCGTCGCACCGCCACACCTAGGTGGGCGAACGCGATTCGCGCCGCTACAACCGCAGTCTTTGGGAAACGCTATTGAGGCACCAAAACCGGGGGCAAGTTGCCGAAGAATGGATAGAAGACCCATTGATAGGCCGCAAGCACCTGGCTGGTGTAGGGACGCAACTGAGACCTGTAGAACGTCGCTCTCAGCGAGCTCCACCCCTGCGGGTTCGTCTCCCACTGCTCTCGGACCATCACCCCCATGCTGTTGAGCAAAAGCGTCACCACGATCACCGTGATCACAATGCCCAGCAGCAACCCCATCAGGTAATCCAAAACGCCGAGCTTTGGGATCTTGGTAACCGGAAAAGAGAGCTTAAGCAAGACATACCCGGCGACAAAGAAGACCAAAAAGAGACCGTCAAACATCAACCCCCGAACCAGCGTGGGGTTCTTACTCGCCACGGCCTGAATGCGATAGGCCGCCTGAGGATAAAGCACCGCCGCGCCTAACGTGGCCAACCAGACCAACGCCAGCGAAAAGAGCGCACGCGCCATTCGCTGATAGGTGAAGAAAATCACCATCCCAATACCCAGAAAGACCAGAAGCCAATCATACTGCGTCATAGGCACCCCCTACGTCTTCACCCGTGATGTGGGAGCAGGCAAGACATACACATCCGATTATACCACGTCTTGGTATGAATGAGGTCTGAGAACCTAATCGGCTCCGCTGTAGAAGACTCGATAGATCCGTCCGCCGTCGTCATCGGAGATCAGCAGACTGCTGTCCCCTGCCGTCAGGACATCGACCGGCCGTCCCCAGTCGGAACCGTCTGACCGCAGCCACCCCGTCGCGAAGTCCATCACCGCTGCCGGCTGACCATCCTCGATCGGGATGCGGACGACCTTGTACCCCGTGGGCACGCTGCGATTCCACGATCCGTGGAAAGCGACAAAAAGGTCGCCCTGATAGGCCTCGGGGAACTGAGTACCCGTATAAAATCCGAGTCCCAACGGAGCAGAATGAGCCTGCATCTCGACAGCCGGGTCCAAAACCCCCTCGCAGGCGCCGGGCTGTCCGAAATCGGGATCGACGATACGACCGCTGTGACACCGTGGCCACCCGGCGTCATCGCCTTCCTCGACGATGTAGATTGTCTCCGGCGGCTGGTCGTCACCGAGCCAGTCACGACCATTGTTCGTCGCCCACAGCTCCTCCGTGCCCGGTCGAAAGGTGATCCCGACGGCGTTTCGCAGACCGGTCGCGTAGATCTCCTCCCCACTCCCGTCCGGGCGGTAGCGCACGATGGCGGCCCGACGAGGATCTTCCTCAACACAGACATTGCAGGAGGACCCTACCGAAACGTAGAGCCACTCCCAATCCGGGCTGAAAAGCACCGTCCGCGTGTTGTGACCGCCACTGGGCAATCCATCGACGATCACCTCAACCTCGTCGGCGACGGGCGGTGAACCGGTCAACGTCACGCGCAGCACGCGCCTGGTCTCGCCCACGTAGAGAGAACCATCTTCGTAGAAGTCGATGCTACTGGGCGCCGATAGCCCCTCGACCACCGGTTCGACATCGTCAACCACGCCATCCCCATCTCGGTCCGGGAGTCTGACGACGCGATTGGCACCGCGCTCCGCCAGGTAGGTGTGACCGTCGGGCCCCAGAGCCATCATCCGGGGATCGGACAGCCCCTCAGCGAAGAGCGAGACCCCAAATCCCTCCGGAACGTTCACCTCATCCGGTGGGGGTACGACACGCGTGGGCTCACCGCCCGGCGCCTCGGCCGCGGGGGTTGGGCTCGCAGTCACTGCTGCTTCCGCCTCAGCTTCGACAGTTGATGTCACCGCGACCATCGGCGTCGCCGTCGCAGTAGGCGCCGCCATCGCAGTAGGCGCAGGCTCTGTTGCCGACTCGGACTCCGCCGTCGTCGGTGTGAGCGGCACCGCAGTGGGCGCTAGGTCCGCGGTTACCGTGGCAGGCCTAGGCAGATAGCCGGATTGGTTCAATCGTGCCACGATGTAGACGCCGCCAACGACGACCAGGGCAAGTAGGACAACCAAGCCGATGAGAATTCCTTTACGCATCGTACCCTCCTCAGTTCGCATTTCGCTTATGTTGAATGTCGGTGAGCCGAGTCCAATCTCCCACCGGAAGGTTCAAGGCTCATTATTTAAGATCATCATCTCACTAATTCTACCGGATTGACGGTCCCAGACAAGGAACAGAGCCACGAGCTAGGTGGCCTCGTGGCTCTTGGGCATTCAACATACAACCGACGGCGCATCTACAAGCTACACCCCGTGAGAGCTAACGGGAACCTTCTCATTCTCCTCTTGCTCCTCGCGCTCCACCTCATCGAGGGAGTAGGTCGCTCCACATACCGTGCACTTGGCTGTATCCTTCTTGTCAACAACCAACAACCCGCCACAGTTTGGGCAAGGGGTGGGGATAGGACGTTTCCAAGAGGTGAAATCGCAGTCGGGCCAGGTCGAACAACCATAGAAGGTACGATGGCGCTTGGTCTTCCGCTCCACGATCTCGCCGACTCCACACTTGGGGCATTTGACCCCGATCTTCTCCAACCACGGCTCGGTGTGCCGACAGTCGGGGAAGTTCGTGCAGCCGATGAACTTACCGTACCGTCCCCAGCGGACGATGAGCTGACCGTCTTCACACTCAGGGCATTCGCGTCCTACATACTCTATCTGGTCAACCTTCTCTATGGACTCGTCGGCCCGCTTAAGGTCCTTTTCAAAGGGCCAGTAAAACTCGTGCATCAGGGCGACCCAGTCCCGTTCTCCATTGGCGATCTCGTCGAGTTCGGCCTCCATCTCAGCGGTGAAATCGACGTTAATCAGGTCAGGGAAGTTCTCAACCAACAGGTCGTTGACCAAGATCCCCGTCTCGGTGGGTTCCATACGGCGCCGCTGATAGACGACATAGCCGCGCTGGCGGAGCGTCGACAGGATACTGGCATAGGTCGAAGGCCGTCCGATGCCATACTCCTCCAGATCCTTGATCAACGAAGCGTCCGTGTAACGCGGCGGCGGCTGAGTAAAATGCTGTTCAGGCAAGAGCCTTATCAAGTCCAGCAGTTCGTCTGCTTTCAAGGGCGGAATCTGCTGCGCGCGTTCTTCTTCTTCGTCCTCAGATCGCGTCTCCTCATAGACAACCAAGAAACCCGGAAAGCGCAGCGTCGAGCCCGACGCCCTGAAGAGATACGGCTTATCGTCCTCAGTACCCGCAAGGATCTCAACCCTGATCGTGTCATACACCGCCGGCTTCATCTGGCTGGCCACGAAACGGCGCCATATGAGATCATAGAGCCGGTACTGATCGCGACTGAGACAGGACTTCATCTCAGCCGGTGTGCGCCGGACGCTTGTGGGCCGGATCGCCTCGTGAGCTTCCTGCGCTGACTTAGATTGCGTCTTGTAGACCGGCGGCTTAGCCGGCAGGAACTCAGGCCCGTACTCATCGGTGACAAACGCCCGTGCGTCGCTCTGTGCCTGTTCGGAGACATTCGTGCTGTCCGTGCGCATGTAGGTGATCAAGCCCTCGGTGCTTCCATCGCCGAGGTCGATACCCTCGTAGAGCTGCTGGGCCATCTGCATCGTCTTACGCGCTGAGAATCTCAGCTTGGTCGACGCTTCCTGCTGCATCGCGCTCGTCGTGTAAGGCGCAGAAGGTCTTCGCCTTCGCGTTCCCTCCTTGACCTCTGAGACGACGTAGATCGCCTTCTCCAAATCCGCGATGATGGGTGTGACGTCATCCTCCGACTTGAGATCGACATCCTCTCCGCGAATGCGGGCCAAGCTCGCGGTGAAGAGCGGGCGATCCTTCTGTCCGGCGGAAGCTTGAGGCGAGAGCTCAGCGTCGATCGACCAGTATTCCTGAGGCTCGAACGCATCGATCTCCCGTTCGCGCTCCACGATCAAACGGAGCGCTACCGACTGCACACGCCCTGCGGAGAGACGGCTGCGCACCTTGCGCCACAACAGCGGACTCAGCTTGTAACCAACCAGCCGATCCAGGATCCGGCGCGCCTGCTGAGCCGCCACGAGATCCTCGTTGACCCCCCTGGGATGTGAAAAGGCCTCGTCGATGGCCGGCTTCGTGATCTCATGGAATACGACACGTCGCAACTGATCCTGAGTGAGATCCAGCACCTCGGAGAGATGCCAGGCGATGGCCTCCCCCTCACGGTCGAGATCCGTCGCCAGGTAAACCTCCGCCGCTTTCTCAACCTCGGCAGACAGCTCCTTCACGACATCCCGCTTCTCGTTAGGCACCCGATACCGCGGCTTGAAGTCGTTTTCGACGTCGACTGACAGTTTCGAGCGTAGCAGGTCCCGCACGTGACCGACCGAGGCCTTGACAGTATAGTCTTTGCCTAGAAAGCGCCCCACGGTGCGGGCCTTCGTCGGCGACTCCACGATAACCAGCTTGCCGGTAGGCTTCGGCGGCTCGGGCGGTGGCGGCGGCTCCAGCCCTTCATGCATCGGCGTTCGCCCCATTCGGAACATCTTCGTCCCGCACTCCGGGCACTTCCCTTGGGTAGCCGGCTGTCCCCGCTTCGTGAAGACGGGGGTCGGATCCACCATCTGGCGCTTCGCCTTGCATTTCACACAATAAGCTTCAATTTTCGGTTGTTCGGACATACACCTTCCCACTTTTCGATGACTAGCAGACCGTCAAGAATCATAACGGATGTAGTAGCGCATGTCAAGGGTCTAGACATTTTCAAACACCCACCTTCCCAGAAGCTCGATCCCAGAGCCCTGAACGCGCCTTACATCGGATCGGTGTGCTCGGAAACGACTTCCGGGAAGGTGGGGACCAGCCCTAGCCCTATCTATGGCTTGTCAACGGCCTGATGCTTACAGGAGATCCTCGCGTTTCTGGCGTCTGAGCGTCTGCACCACATCTCGCACGCGTTGAGACGCATCCCGTCGCGTGATCAACAGCGCATCCGGCGTATCGACGACGATCAACCCCTCGAGCCCCACCGCTGCGATCAGACGTTGACCGTGCGAGATCACCATCGTCTCCTTGTTGTCAATGTCGAGCACGTCGCCAAGGAAGACGTTGCCGTTATGGTCGGTCTCATAGATCGTCATAACGGAGGCCCACGTCCCGATGTCGGACCAACCGATATCCACGGGGATGACGGCGACGCGTGTCGCGCGTTCCATCACGCCGTAGTCGATTGTCTGTTTCTCGAGTCTCGGCCACAGTTCGTGAAGATCGTTCTTGAAGCTCGGCGTCCCCCATGCCGACGCCAACTGCTGGAGTACGTGATCGAGCGACGGCATCCACCGAGCGACCTCCTCGAGAATGCGATCGGCTCGCCAGATGAACATGCCGCTGTTCCAAGCGTAAGTCCCTGCTTTCACAAATGTCTCGGCGGTTGCGTCATCAGGTTTCTCTGTGAACTTCGCCACCGCGTAATAGTGGAATCCCCCGAACTCACCCAATCGCTCTCCCTGCTCAATATAACCATATCCCGTAGCAGGATAAGTCGGTTCGATCCCCAACGTCACGAGATATCCCTCTCCAGCGATCTCCCCCGCCGCCTCCAAGGCGTTGGTGAAGACATCGACGTCCTCGATATGATGGTCCGCCGTCGTGACGATCATAACGGCTTCAGGGTCGATCTCACGAATGTGTAAGGCGGAAAGCCCAATACAGGAAGCCGTGCCACGTCCCACAGGCTCAATGATGTAGTTCGCCTGTGGCAAATGAGGGTATTGGGCCGTTAGAGCATCCACCTGGTCCGCAGCTGTGACAACATAGATTCTCTCCAGCGGCAGCAAAGGCAGCAGGCGATCGACCGACGTCTGAAAGAGTGTGCGGTCCTCAACAAGACTCAACGTCTGCTTAGGATGTTCCTGACGACTCAAAGGCCAGAGCCGCGTGCCGCCGCCACCGGCCATAATCACAGCGTAGAGATGCTCATCCATACTTCCTCCTCAGGACTGGTTTAGTTTTCGTCGCTCCGTTCCCCTATATCGGTCGCATAGGGGACGCCGGGCTCGTAGGCACGGACATACTGAAGCGCGCCTACCTGTCTGACCATACCTTTGAGCTCCATCATCACTAACGTGCTGCTGACGACCTCAACAGCGAGGCCCGATACCCGCGCAAGCTCATCAAGGTGGCGTGGCTCTGCCGAAAGCCCCTCGAAGATCGCAGCCTCCGTGGGGTTCTCGGGTAGCACCGCCCGAGCGGCCTGCTTCTCAGGTACGTGATCAAGGTGCAACACCTCCAGCACATCCCGTGCCTCGGTGACGATGTGAGCACCATCGCGAAGCAATTGGTTACAGCCCACCGAGCTTGGCGACAGGATACTCCCGGGCACGGCGAAGACCTCACGCCCCTGATCTAGCGCGAAATCCGCCGTGATCAGCGCCCCGCTCCGGCGTCCGGCCTCGATGATAATGGCGCCCATGCTCAACCCACTGATGATGCGGTTGCGCGGGGGGAAATTCGAGGCCTCAGGACGCGTTCCCATAGGGTAATCGCTGACGATAGCGCCCCGTTCGAGGATATCCGGTACCAGTCTACGGTGCTCAGGTGGGTAGATGTAATCGACCCCAGAGCCCAGCACAGCGATCGTCCGGCCCCCTGCCTCCAGCGCTGCGGTATGGGCGATACCATCAATGCCTCGCGCCAAACCGCTGACGATCGTGACACCGTTGCGCGCCAACTCATCTCCGAGCCGGCGTGCGACCTCACGACCGTAGGTGGTCGCCTTCCGAGTCCCCACCATAGCCAGAGCCCACTCGTCCCCGGGCATGATCTCACCACGCACGTAGAGGACGGGGGGAGGATCGGGAATTTGGCTCAGAAGGAAAGGGTAATCGGGACTCTCCCAGGTCAGAACACGCACACCTAGCCGTTCCAAGCGCCCCAGCTCCTCATCAAGGTCCCTCTCGCGGCGAACCTTCAAGAGATTGGAGAGCGCGCGGCGATCCAGATTGATCGACCGCAGGGCCGAAGCGGGGGCTTTCCAAGCAGATTCGACATCGCCGAACGTCTCGATCAGCGCACGCAGTCGCACCGGGCCGATGCCCTGAACGAGGTTGAAGCCGATCCAGTAACGTAGATCTTGATCCATCTTTGCCTCCACCCACCGACAGCGGACCTGCGATAGCGCCCGCGACACGCCACCAATCCGGTCAGGTAAAGTCAAACAACAAGCCGCATCTCAGCAGGAGTGCTGATCTGCTCAGCTCTTTGTATTCGAATCAGTAAGTCAGACCTATGGCCCTAGGCCCAAGACCGGGGAAATGACCAAAGCTCTTCCAACCCGAGATGATCAAACGTCAGCTTCTGGAAGCGAGAGGGTGAAGCGAAAGATCGGTGACCCGAGGCTGTTCAGTCTAGCCCGTTCAGCAGACCCGGCAGGGGATGGATCACCATACGACCGGCGTCCAGGTCGAGTTCGACTACAATGTCCTCGATCATGGGGATCAGCGTCTCACCCACCGGACCATGGACGACGAGAACGTCATGCCCTCGAGGCACAGTCAATACGTCAACGACCTCACCCAGCAGATCACCTTCATCGGTGATCACTTCCAATCCCTCGACCTGGTACTCGTAGTACTCGTCTTCCTCGAGAGGTATGGCATCTTCGATGGCGACGTAGACCAACTCGTCGCGCAACTCCTCAGCGGCATTACGATCTTGGTATTCTTTGAGCTTGAGCAACACAGCTTTCTTGTGGGGTCTTGCCGATACGACCTCGTGGGGTTGATAGCTCTCCCCGATATAGACCTTGTCCAGTTCGACCAGCCGCTCGGGATAATCGGTCAAAACCTCAATCTTCAGTTCACCCCGAATACCGTGAGGGCGAAGGACGCGTCCCACAGCCAAATAACGAGGCTCAGGTTGCTTAGATCGCATTCCTGAGCCCCAGTTGCCGGCAGAAATCGGCCGTTCCGGCCATAGCTATACGATCTCCAGCGTCACTTTCTTACCCATCTTCGCGCCCAGCACACGTGCGAGGGAACGCATCGCATTGATCGTACGCCCTTCGCGACCTATCATCCGACCCATATCCTCGGGAGCCACACGAAGCTCAAGTACGAGGGACGTCTCCCCCTCAATCTCTGATAAGTTGACGGCATCTGGCTTATCCGCCAGAGCTTTCACGATGTATTCCACCAGATCTGCGACCTTAGACATTGCGCCACCTCCTTAGGCAAGCAAGAGTAACAGAAAACACGGAAAGGACGACCAAATCAGTAGGGCGCTCCAACCTTCGGTCTAAGAAACACAGTGACCAAGTCTATGAAACCTGAGAATCGGTGAAACCGCAGCATCGTATCACCAGATGCCCGTAACTCAATCAGTTACAGCTTACTGGCCCTCCTCTTCGGATTCCTCCTCCTCAGCGGAAGCTTCCTCAGACTCGGCTGCCAACTCCTCTAGCTCAGCTACCTCTTCCTCTTCTACCTCGGCAACTTCTTCAACCTCTGTCTCAATATCCGTCCCCGCCTCTGTCGCCGACCCTTCTGCTGTTTCAGGTTCTAATTCCGGCTGCTCCGGTTCTTCTACCGCTTCTTCCGCTTCCTCCGCCGCTTCAACCTCCTCTTCCGGTGTAGCCTCGGCTTCGGCAACCAAAGCCTCCAGGGACTCCCCTGTCTTCAATCTCTCGAAACGATCATACGTTCCATGTGTCCTGAAAATGCGGGCCACCGAATCGCTGGGCGAAGCTCCTACTCTCAGCCAATGCAGCGCGCGCGCTTCATCGATTCTCACCGTCTCGGGCTCGGTTCGGGGATTGTAGAAACCGACGGACTCCACAAACTTACCGTCCCGCGGTGCGGTAGACTCAGCGACAACAATTCTGAAGCTGGGTTGTTTCTTGGCCCCCACTCGACGCAATCTGATTCTAAGCATAGTCCTCCTGTTCAGATGATATCATGTTCTTTTGACAGATTTGTTTGGATAACCACCCAGCCTGGCACACTAGATGCCGGCTGATGTGGAAACGCTAATCCCTAGCGAAACAGCCCCGACAGCCCGCGCATGTTTCCCTGTCCGATGCGTTTCATCATACGCTGCATCTGTCGATGCTGCGAAATGAGCTGGTTGACCTGCTGCACCGTGGTGCCGCTTCCAGCGGCAACCCGACGCTTCCGACTCCCGTTGAGAATTCTAGGGTTCCGCCGCTCCTGCGGCGTCATGGACAAGATAATCGCCTCAACGGATTTGAGCTGCTCCTCGGTCTGGGCTTGATCGATCTCAACTCCCTTGAGGGCATTTCCAAGACCGGGAACCATCCCAAGAATCTCATGGATCGGCCCCATCTTCTGCACCTGGCGGAGCTGCTGGAGAAAGTCCTCCAGATCGAAGTCGCCCTTGCGGAGCTTCTTCTCCATACGGGCAGCCTGCTCCACATCAAAAGCCTCTTCGGCCTTCTCGATCAACGAGAGGACATCGCCCATCCCCAGGACCCGAGAGGCGAGCCGGTCGGGATGGAACAACTCCAATGCGTTAGTCTTCTCGCCGGTACCGAGGAACTTGATCGGCACCCCGGTGACAGCTCGCATGCTGATCGCCGCACCACCGCGGGCGTCGCCGTCCACCTTGGTGAGGATGAGTCCGGTGATTCCTACGCGATCGTGAAACCCCTCAGCGATATTGACGGCTTCCTGACCCGTCATCGCATCGGCGACCAGCAAAATCTCAGTAGGGTTCACACGGTCCCGAATGGACTCCAGCTCAGCCATCATCTCGTCATCGATCTGCAGTCGACCAGCCGTGTCCAGGATCAGTAGATCAGCGCCACGGCTCCGCGCCGCCTCAAGACTTCGAGCGCAGATATCAGGCGGCGAGACGTCCGCTCCCTCACTGTAGACAGGGATGTCCAACTGTCGCCCCAGCACCTCTAGCTGGTCTATCGCTGCCGGGCGATAGATGTCGCCGGCGACCATCAGGGGATAGTGCCCCTGAGAGCGCAGATGCAGGGCCAGCTTAGCAGCAGTCGTCGTCTTACCCGACCCCTGCAAGCCAACGAGCATGATCACGTGGGGCGCCCGACCCTTCAACTCAAGGCGTCCAGGCTCGCCCAACGTCGTCACGAGCTCCTGATGCACGATCTTGACAACTTGCTGAGCTGGGTTCAGCGCGCGTGAAACCTCCTCACCGACAGCCTTCTCCCCGACCCTACCCACGAAGTCCTTGACGACTTTGTAGTTGACGTCGGCCTCGAGAAGCGCCAAACGGATCTCGCGAAGCACACGCTTGACGTCCTCCTCACGGAGCACGCCCCGCTTGCCCAAGCGGTCAAATACGTCCTGTAATTTCTCACTCAGTGATTCAAACATAGCTCTCGGATTCTCTAAGTGTGAGGTACATTCTAATGGATAATATGAATTCGTCAAGCATAATATCACCCCCTATGTATGGAAGCACACTTATTTTCCGAGTGTGTCGCCTCCGTTGAATCTCTTGTGCGACCACGAATTCCTTGTCAAAGACGAGGACCAAGGCATAATTACGCCCGAAAATGGCGACTCATGGTATCGCGCCTACGCTGGCTGACACGACCGCATCTGCTGCAGGGTCGTCGCGATCTCGTCTCATCCTTCAGCCCAGCGCAATATCGATGGAATAAGGCCCAAACACGTCTCGGCAGTCTAGACATTGCCGGAAACGAGGTAGCTATCTATGACAGCAAGGCGCACGCCGGTATCGATGATCAGAACCCTTATCGTTGTCGATCGAGAGCGAAAACGGAAACTGAGCCGCACCGGGTTCAGTTTGGTGCTCCGGGTTATCGGCCTCTTGGTGCTCCTCGCCATCGTCGGGACGGTGCTCTTCGTGGGAATGAGTGTGGGCGCCGCCGCGGGCGCTTACTCGGTCATCACGGAGGGCCTCCCCACGCCGGAAGAGGTCGAGGCAGCCAGCGTCCAGATCTTCGAAACGACGAAGATCTACGCCTGGGGCCCGGACGAGAACGGAGACGGATCGCGGGATCCGGTGCTGATTTACGAGGTAATTGACCCAAACGCCGGCGATCGTAACTGGGTGCCGCTCTCGTCGCTGCCGGAGCACGTCGTCTGTGGAACCGTCGCAATGGAGGACAAAACCTTCTGGACCAACCCCGGGTTCAACATCCGCGGTATTACCCGAGCGTTTGTCTCCAATCTGGAAGGCGGGGACATTCAGGGTGGTTCCTCCATCACGCAGCAGGTGGTCAAGAACTCCGTGATTCCACTCGAGGAACGCTTTGAAATCAGCTACGCTCGCAAGGTTAAAGAGGTCCTCATATCGATGGAGCTGACCCGGCTCTATCCAAAGGAGACGGTTCTGGAATGGTACATCAACACCAACCTCTACGCGAATCTCGCGTACGGCATCGACGCGGCTGCGAGAGTCTACTTCGACAAGACGGCGGCCGATCTGACGCTCTCCGAGGCCGCCACGCTGATCGCCATTCCGCAGTACCCGCGGCTTAACCCCTTCGACGCCCCCGAAGAGGCGCTGAAGCGTAAGAGCATCGTGCTCACGAACATGGTTGAGGAAGGGTGCATCACCACCGAGGAAGCTGAGGCCGCCGAGGCAGAGCCGTGGGAACTGGCGGAGTCCAACGAGCGGTTCGACATCAAGGCACCTCACTTCTCCATGTATGTGCGGCGCCAGCTAGAAGAGATGTTCCCCCCTGAGCTTGTCGCCGGCGGCGGCCTCCGTGTCTACACAACCCTGGACCTGGATCTCAACGATCAGGCGCAGTGCGTGGTTCAGACCTACCTGCGCATCCTGGCTGGGGAAGATCCTACCGCGGTGATCTCAGAGGCGATGGCCAACGGCTGTGAGGCGGCCCAGCACATACCGGACGTGCCCGCCAGTCGCGTTGGGAAGGACTACAATATCAAGAACTCCGCCGTCGTCGCGATTCGACCGACGACCGGCGAGATCCTGGCGATGATCGGCAGCGCCGACTACTGGGACGAGGAGATCGACGGGAAGTTCAACGTAGCGGCCGACGGCTTGCGTCAGCCGGGTTCCTCCTTTAAGCCCTTCACCTACGTCACCTTCCTCTCTCAGGGCCACAACGCTGCGCACATGTTTCTCGACGTCCGACAGGCCTTCGAGCAAGGGCAGGGTATGCCGCCCTACGTGCCGGAGAACTACAGCCGCAACTACCATGGACCCGTTGGCCTGCGCGACGCGCTGGCCCGATCGCTGAATATCCCCGCTGTCGAAACCATGTCCATCGCCGGGATTGACAACGTGCTCAGGACAGCGCACCGGATGGGCATCACGACACTTGACCAGAGCCTCGAGCATTACGGGCTCAGCCTGACACTCGGCGGCGGTGAGGTCAAGCTCATCGATGAGGCCTACGCCTTCAGCGTCTTCGCCAACAATGGCACGATGTATGGGAAGCCCGTTCCTGAGGATGAGCGCCGGCCCAACTTCCGTGAACTGGATCCCATCGCCATCCTGCGTGTCGAGGATCGCAACGGCAAAGTCCTCTATCAGGTCGAACAGCCGGAGTCGCGACAGATCCTGGAACCGCGATTGGCCTACCTGATCACCAACATCCTATCCGACCGCCGCGCTCGTATTCCGGCCTTCGGGACACCTAACGCTCTGGAACTATCCAACGAACGCCCGGCAGCCGCGAAGACTGGAACGACCAATAACTTCAGCGATAATTGGACGGTCGGCTACACGCCGCAACTCGTCGTCGGCGTATGGCAAGGCAACAAAGCTGGGGACGACTACATGGTCAACACACCGGGCTCGCGAGGCGCCTCGTATATCTGGCACGCCGTGATGGAATACGCGCACCGCGACCAGCCTATCGTGCCTTTCACCAACCCCGGCGGGCTTGTCGAGGTGACCGTTTGCGCGGTATCAGGCATGAAACCCCACGATCACTGTCCTACCAAGACCGAATTGATGATACCGGGGACCGAACCCACCGAGGTGGACTCGCTGCACCAGGTCTATCTGGTCAACAAGGAGACAGGCAAACTGGCGACAATCTACACACCTCCGGAGCTGGTCGAGGAGCGGGTTTATGTCGTGCTGCCCCCCGAGGCTCAGGACTGGATCAACAGCCTGCCTGAGGATCGGCGGGGGGATTATCAGCCGCCGACGGAGTATGACACCGTCTATGGACCCAACCAGTCGCAGGCAGAGGTCTCTATCACCTCACCGCCCACATATTCCTATGTGGGCGGCGTTGTCCCCATTGTCGGCAACGCGCGTGGCGACGTCGCCTTCTATCGATTGGTCTTCGGGCAAGGCATGAACCCCGGGGAGTGGCTGCAGGTCGGGCCCGATCACGGCAACCAGGTGGAGAACAACCTCTTGGAGAACTTCGACACGACTGCGCTGGAGGACGGCGTCTACACTCTGCAGCTCCAGGTCGTTGGAAATGACCAGCAGGTCCGGCAGGCCACAATTCAGGTCACCGTAGACAATACGCCCCCCGAGGTGGACCTGACCTACCCACCGACAGGCTCTGAGTATGAGTACGGCTTCGACGAATGGGTCAACGTGAACGCAGAGGTGAAGGATGTGTACTCGATCGAGCGCGTGGAGTTCTATCAAAACGAACAGGAAAAACCCTTCAGCGTACGGACCATAGCGCCGTTCAACGTGAACTGGACGCTCCAGGGGCCCGGAGTGTACCGCTTCCACGTCATCGTCTACGATGCGGCGGGCAACAGCACCGAGACCGAGCCCGTAGAGATCAGAGTGACGCCGCGCGAAGAGTGAGCTTTGACGCGCCAGACAGGTAAGCGTCTGACGCGCACCCCCTCCTCTGTGTTTCCCGTATGGGGAGAAGTGCCTGATCCAGTAGGATAAGCCGACATGCGAGCCTTGCTGATATCTCAAGACCCTGACGAAACTGCCGTGCTATCGATGGTCATGCAGCGCGCGGGTCTGAACGTCACCCGCTCCCGCGAGATCCCCTCCCCGCTGCCCGAAGCAGAGGAGGATCCGCTAGCACTGATCATGCTCGTGACGACCGATGACTCACCGCTGCCCGCAGTGAAGCGCCTCCGGGCTCAGACCCGAACCGCGCTTGTCGTGGTGGCAGAGCCGCTGGACGAGTCAACCCACGTGGTCACGCTCGAATCGGGTGCGGACCTCGTCGTGATGCGGCCCTTCAGTGCCCGGCTTCTGATCGCCCAGGTGCACGCGATCCTGCGACGTGGGGCCAACCTCCCCTTCTTCACACTACCCACGCTTAAGGCCCAAGATGTGGAACTCGACCCCGCGACCCGCACCGTCGTCGTAGGGGGGCGCAGCCCCCGACGGTTGACCCAGCTCGAGTTCCGGCTGCTCTACTCGTTGCTCATTCACAAGGAGCAGGTCCTTCCGACCGAGGTGATCGTGGAACAGGTGTGGGGATACAGCGGCGAGGGGGAGCGAGACCTGGTTCGCGGGCTGGTGCGACGTCTCAGGACAAAGCTGGAGCCCGACCCCAAGCATCCACGCTATATCATCACCGTACCAGGCGTAGGTTACACCTTCTCGCCGGAGAGCTGAGCGAGGCTACAACGCCAGACCCGTCGCAGGTTGGCCACGGATTCCAGAAGCTCTCATATCCGCCCAATACCCGACAGGCATGCAGCGAATGGCGCCTGCCGATTTGCGAGCCTGAGAGCCCAGCCGCCAATAGTTGGAACGCTACGCGCAACCGGTACCCTCTGGTCCGCGCAATATAAAAAGAGGCGGGACCTAAGATCCCGCCTCCCAGTACTCAAGGACTGTATCAAAGTGTAGCTTAGCGGCGCACCCGCACTAGATTCGATTGGTAGATGAGGTACTTCTGAAGTTCTGCGAAGATCGACGGCACGAGGATCAGCGGTATGAGAACAAGCCATTCCTCAAGCGTCAGCGGCGTCGTGTTGAAGATCTCGCGCACGGCGGGCACAGGGATGTAGACGACCACCATCAGTAACGCCACCGAAAAGCCGACCGCGTACTGCATCCACTTGTTGGAGAAAATGCCCAGCTTCCAGAGCGGATAGCGCTCGGATCGAGACGTATACGCTCGGAACAACTCCGACATCACCAGCGTCACAAATGCCATCGTCTCTCCAACGATCAGAGGATCCACACCGGTCCGCTCAGCGAAGAACTCCCGACCCAGCCAGTAGGCCGTCAACACCACAGCCGTAATCGACACGGTCTGGATCAGCACGCCGATCGTCATCTCACGATTGATTACCGGCTCGTCAGGAGGACGCGGGGGACGATCCATGATGTCGGGATCACCTTTCTCCAGACCTAACGCCAGCGCCGGCGCGCCGTCGCTCAGCAGGTTTAGCCAGAGC
>JBNGDU010000186.1:0-15468 GCA_049975025.1 Anaerolineae bacterium | reverse complement strand
CCTTATCAGTATACGTTGTTTGTCGCCAAGACCAACTCGGCGTCGCCGACTGGTCAGCTATCTCCTGTCCGCCCTCTGACATCTGCGTCCACGAAGTACCAACCTGTCTACGCTTGGCTATCAACTGCTCGCAGCTTCTTCATTGCTGTGAGAGAATGCGCAATCTTGACATACAATCATCATTATGATATACTGTTGCAGGAATATAGCCAGATTCTACATTTCGTAACTCGGTTCCCAGACAGCGCCACATCTCTGGCGTCATTGACACCTTAATCGTAGCAGAGGATCCTGCGCGTTTCTGTGTGCTATATGAATCTGCGGGAAGTCAGAAGTCAGCTATGATGCCTCGAAAATGGAGTCCGCCATACACTGCTGCTTGTATGGCTTGTATTGGATGTCCGTTTACCCATGTTTCCCCATTCATTTCAGTGAGAGGAGAAGATTCATGAGTCCCGGAGTTGCACGACGAAATCGGCATTGGTTAGTTTTACTCACCGCCCTGCTGTTGATGTCGCTGGTTGTGACTGCATGCGCCAGCACGCCGTCTGTGCCGGACGTCGAAGAACCGACTGCGGCGGCGGAGGAGGAAGAGCCCCCCGCCGAAGAAGAGGAACCGATGGAAGAGGAGGAGCCGGCAGAAGAGGAGGAACCTGCCGAGGAAGAGGAGCCGGCCGCTGAAGAACCTGCGGTCAGCCCGAATCAAGCCCCGCAGTGGCAAGAGATGGTAGCTGCTGGCGAGCTGCCGCCGCTGCAAGAGCGCCTGCCGGCAAACCCCAGAGTGATCGAGCCGCTCGACTCTATCGGTGAGTATGGCGGCACCATGCGCCATCCCCTGCTCGGATCTTGGTCATCGCGCCTCTACTCCTTTATGGGTAACGAGAACCTGGTCATGTGGACCCCGATGTGGGACGGCATCATCCCCAACGTCGCGGAGACTTGGGACGTGAACGATGACTCCACCGAGTTCACCTTCTACCTCCGCGAGGGCATGAAGTGGTCGGACGGCGATGACTTCACCGCCGACGACATCATGTTCTGGTACAACGACATCGTGCTCAATGACGAGTACACACCGGTGAAGCCGAACTGGCTGACGATCGCCGACGAGTTAGTGGTGATAGAGAAGATCGACGACTACACGATCAAGTTCTCCTTCGCCGCGCCCTACGGCCTCTTCCTGCAGAGACTCGCCACGCCCGCCGGCTCGGATATGGTGGAGTGGCCCGAGCACTACGTCAAGCAGTTCCACCCCGACTACAACACCGAGAACCTCGACGAGATGGTGGAGGAAGCGGGCTTTTCGACTTGGGTCGAGCTCATGGCATCCAAGGTCGGCTCCCGCGCCAACAACGGCGCCGGCTGGACGAACCCTGACCTCCCCGTGATCTACGCCTGGCGCATCACGGAGCCCGCCGGCGGCGACGTCGCCCGCGCGGTCACCGAGCGCAACCCCTACTACTGGAAGGTCGACACGGAGGGCAATCAGCTGCCCTACCTCGACCGCATCGAGTGGGAGTTCGTGGGCGATCCCGAGGTGCTCTTGCTCCGAACGCTCAACGGCGAAGTCGAGTTTATGAACTACTACGCTAACTCGCTCCAGAACAAGGCCGTCTTCTTCGATAACATGGAGGAAGGCGACTACCGCTTCTTCGATCAGATCCGCGACCAGGCGAACACAGTGGTGATCCACCTCAACTGGAACACCGAGAATGAGAACTTACGTGAGGCATTCCGGACCAAGGACTTCCGGATCGCCCTCTCGCACGCCATCAACCGCCAGGAGATCATCGACACGGTCTTCGTAGGCCAGGGCATCCCCTATCAGGCGGCGCCCAAGCCGGCCAGCGAGTACTACAACGAGGAACTGGCGACCCAGTACACCGAGTACGACGTGGACTTAGCTAACGAGATGCTCGATAGCCTGTATCCCAAAAAGGACGCTAACGGCGTGCGCATAGGTCCCGGCGGCGAATCGCTTCGCTTCGACCTGATTGTCGACGCTACCCGCTTCCCGGCTTGGGTCGACGTGCTGGAGCTCGTCGAGCTCTACTGGGAGGCCGTCGGCATCGACATGAACATCGATGGCATCAGCGGCGAGCTCCTCGAGGAGCGGCGCGCGGCCAACGACTATGACGCAACCGCCGGCTGGAGCGATGGCGGCCTGGCGACCATCCTGAATCCGGGGCAGTTCCTCGCTCCTATGGGCCAGGGCAGCACCTTCGCCCCGGCTTGGGGTGCCTGGTATCAACCCGGCAACTTCGCCGGCACGATTGAGGAACCGCCGGATGACGTGAAGCGACAGCAGGAGCTCTACGACCAGGTTAAGGCCACCGCTGATCCCGACAGGCAGCGCGAGCTGATGAACGAGATCATCGACATCGCCATCGACCGCTTCTGGACCATCGGTATCAGCCTGGATATGGGCCAATACGGCGTGGTCAAGAACAACTTCCACAACATCCCGGAGGCTATGCCTGAGTCCTGGAACTACCCGGATCCCTTCCCGACCAATACGTGCACCTATTGGCTTGAGGAGTAGTTCCCGGTAGAATGTAGTCCAGTCGTTCGAGAAGCTGACACGCCCACGTGCAGTTTCGACCGCACGTGGGCGTGGGCTTATGGTCAGGTCGTTTCTCGAGGAGGGAGTTGATGCTCCAATACACCATCCGGCGGATCTTTTACATGATCCCCACCCTTTTAATCGTCTCGATGATTTCATTCGCCATTATCCAGTTGCCGCCCGGCGACTATCTGACGTCCATCGTCGCGACAATGAGGGCGACGGGCGAGACCATCGACGAAGCAGCCTTGGCCGCGATGGAGCAGCGATACGGATTGAATCAGCCGGTTTATGTCCAGTACTGGAAGTGGATGACCGGTATCATTTTGCGTGGGGATTTCGGCGAGTCCTTCGAATGGAATCAACCTGTGAGTGAATTGCTCTGGGGACGGCTGACGCTCACGTTTACCATCTCTTTCACCACGCTGATTTTCACCTGGATCGTGGCTTTCCCCATAGGGATCTTCTCGGCCGTACGCCAGTATTCCATCGGCGACTATATCACGACCACGGTCGGCTACGTCGGCCTTGCCACGCCGAACTTCCTGCTCGCCCTGATTCTCATGTACTTCGCCTTCAGGTACTTCAACCAAAGCGTGGGCGGGCTCTTCTCACCGGACTATGCGGATGCGCCGTGGAGTTGGGCCAAGGTTTGGGATCTCCTTAAACATCTCTGGGTTCCTGTCATCATCATCGGCACGGCCGGCACAGCCGGGCTCATCCGGATTATGCGCGCCAATCTGTTGGACGAACTTCATAAGCCGTACGTGACGACCGCGCGGGCCAAGGGCCTGCCTGAGAGACGTCTGATCCTCAAATACCCTGTGCGTGTGGCCCTCAACCCCTTTGTGAGCACCGTAGGGTGGACGCTTCCGGGCTTGGTCTCCGGTGCATCCGTTGTCTCCATCGTCCTGAGCTTGCCCACCACAGGACCGCTGCTGCTGAGAGCACTGATGTCGCAGGACATGTACCTGGCGGGCAGCTTTATCCTGTTGCTGAGCACATTGACCGTTATCGGCACGCTGATCTCCGACCTCCTGCTGGCGTGGCTCGATCCACGTATCCGCCTAACAGAGTAGAGGGATACCGTCATGACTACTGAGGTTCATCAACTTGCGGAAGATCGCAGCGGAGCGGTAGAGACCGCCAGTCCGGAACCATCCAAGACCGACTCTGAAGCTAAGGTATTGGTAGCGTCCCAATGGGCGCTGATGTGGCGCAAGTTCCGCAAACACCGTCTGGCAATGCTGGGCGGCGCGGTGACCATCCTCATCTACGTCATCGTAATCTTTGCCGAGTTCCTAGCGCCCTTTGAACCCGTCGCCTTCAGCTCCAAATTCACCTACGCGCCCCCTCAGCCTCTCCACCTCTTTGATCGAACGGAAGAGGGTTTGAGATTCGCGCCCTACGTCAACGGCTACGCCGTCGAGCTGGACGAGGTGGCGCTGAAGCGCACGTTTGTCGTTGATGAAGAGCAGAAAATCCCGGTGAGTTTCTTCGTGCACGGCTCGCCCTACTCCTTCTGGGGGCTCTTCGAGACCGATATCCATTTGATCGGCCCCGCGGAGTACGACGGTGATCCGGATCGCGTGTTGATGCCAATGTATCTCCTCGGCGCCGACCGCCTCGGGCGTGACGTGTTGAGCCGCATCATCTTCGGTGCCCGCATCTCGATGACCATCGGGCTTGTCGGCGTGGCCCTGAGCTTCATCATCGGATTGACATTGGGGGGCTTGTCGGGCTTCTATGGAGGCTGGGTGGATAACACTATTCAGCGGGTGATCGAGCTGCTGAGATCGATGCCGACGACGCCGCTATGGATGGGACTGGCCGCCGCGCTGCCGTCATCCTGGACACCGATCCAGGTTTTCTTTGGCATCACTGTTCTGCTCTCGCTGATCGGCTGGACCGGATTGGCTCGCGTGGTGCGGGGGCGTTTCCTCTCTCTGCGCACTGAGGATTTCGTTCTGTCCGCGCGCCTGGATGGCAATAGCACGCTGCGCATTATCGGCGTCCACATGATCCCTTCCTTCGCCAGCCACATAATAGCCTCGCTCACGCTCTCAATCCCGGGCATGATCTTGGCCGAAACCGCCTTGAGCTTCCTAGGTCTGGGCCTGCGCCCGCCCATTGTGAGTTGGGGCGTCCTGTTACAAGAAGCACAGAACATTCGCTCTGTGTCCATGGCGCCTTGGCTGCTGTACCCGGGTGTCGCCGTCATCATCGCGGTGCTCGCGCTCAACTTCCTGGGTGACGGCTTGCGGGACGCAGCCGACCCCTATGGTCGATAATAGGGAATAGGATACGACAATGACTAATTCAGATCTTCTCCTAGAGATTGCGGACCTCAAGACCCAGTTCTTCACCGACGACGGCATCGTGCGGGCCGTAGACGGCGTCACATTTGACGTGAAGCGCGGTCAGACGCTTGGCGTTGTCGGCGAAAGCGGCTGCGGCAAGAGCGTGACCGCCCGCTCCATCTTGCGGATTGTCGAAGATCCCGGTCGTATTGTCGAGGGGCGAATACTCTTCCATCGCCTGCGTGGAGACGGCAACGGGTCGGAAGTCGAAGAGGTCATCGATCTTGCCGCCCTGGACCCCCGTGGGCCCGAAATCCGCGATGTCCGAGGCAAGGACATCTCGATGATCTTCCAGGAGCCCATGACGTCGCTGAGCCCGGTTCACACCATTGGCAACCAGATCACCGAGGCGATCCGGCTGCATCTGCCGGTCTCCAATGAGGAGGCCGATGAGCGCGCGGTTGAGCTACTGCACCGGGTGGGTATCCCGCAGCCGGCAGACCGCATCAACACCTACACTTTCCAGCTCAGCGGCGGCATGCGCCAACGGGCGATGATCGCGATGGCGCTTAGCTGTAGTCCCAGTATGCTCATCGCCGATGAGCCGACAACCGCCCTGGATGTGACCACCCAAGCGCAGATCCTGGATCTGATGATGGAGCTAAAGGATGAGATGGGGATGAGCATTATGCTGATCACCCACGATCTGGGGGTTATCGCGGAGATGGCGGATGACGTGGTGATAATGTACCTGGGCACGGTCGCCGAGAAAGGCGGCGTCGTCGACATATTCCACGACCCTCACCATCCCTACACCCAAGCGCTGCTGAGATCAATACCGAAATTCGGTCTGCGGGCGGCGGGTAAGCGCCTGGATTCGATCCGGGGCATGGTGCCGGATCCGTACAGTCGCCCCGAGGGCTGCCCCTACCATCCGCGATGTAACTATATGATGCCCGGCAAGTGCGATCACATCTCCCCTCCCCCCTTCAAGATCGGAGAGGATAGATTTGTACGCTGTTTGCTCTACGAGGATCACGAGATTGCCGCTCAGGAACTGCAAGCCAACCGCGCCCTAACCGGAGATAATTGAGGTATGCTAGATGGCTGACCAACGACATAACAACAGTTCTACGCCCCCCGCTTCAGCAGCAACTGCGGTAGATGAAGTGACCGAGGGCCCTGTACGAGGTAATGGGGCCATGCGAAGCGATGCTATGCTCGAGGTGCAAGACCTGAAAATGCACTTCCCTATCCGAGGCGGCTTCTTCAGGCGCGTCGTGAACCACGTCAAGGCTGTAGACGGCATCAATTTCTTCATCCGTCCCGGCGAGACGTTGGGATTGGTTGGGGAGAGCGGCTGCGGCAAGACGACGACGGGACGCTGCATCATTCGAGCCTACGATCCCCTGGACGGACGCATCCTCTATCGGCGTCAGGACGGGAATGTGGTCGATCTGGCACCGATGGATGAGCAAGAGCTCAGACCCTATCGCCGTGAGATCCGCTTGATCTTCCAGGACCCGTATTCCTCGTTGAACCCGCGGATGCCCGTGGTCGATCTTGTCGGGGAGCCGATGAAAGTCAACAATGTGGCGAGGGGAAAGGAGTTGGAGGATCGCGTCGCAGACCTGCTGCGCCGGGTCGGATTGCGTCCTGAGTATATGCGACGCTATCCCCACGCCTTCAGCGGCGGCGAGCGCCAGCGCATCGGCATTGCCCGCGCGCTCTCGCTGGATCCCCGGCTCGTCCTCTGCGATGAAGCGGTCTCCGCCCTGGACGTCTCTGTCCGAGCGCAGATACTCAATCTGCTGGAGGATCTGCAGGAGGAATACCACCTGACCTACCTGTTCATCGCCCACGACCTCAGCGTCGTGGAATACATCTGCGACCGGGTGGCGGTGATGTACGTTGGGAAGTTAGTGGAATTGGCCTCAACCGACGAGCTCTTCGCTCAGCCTCAGCACCCCTACACCGAGGCATTGCTCTCAGCCGTGCCCCAGCCCGATCCTCTGATCCGCGAGGAGAAGCAGCGCATCGTGCTGGAGGGCGAGGTGGCAGACCCCGCCAATCCGCCCGGCGGCTGCTATTTCCATCCCCGCTGCAGCTATAGCGACGGGTCAAGGTGCATCCATGAGACACCCGAGTTGCGCGAGACCACGCCCTTCCACTTCGTCGCCTGTCACTACGCCGAGGAGCTGAGTCTACGCGGCGTGGTAGCGCCGGGTGTTCTGGGCTAAGCGCGCTTTGGACATATGGGTGTCATCTCCTTGGCGAAGATGAAAGTCTGCGTCGCTCTCGCCTTTCCCTGCTCTCAGGCCTCGGCATCATCCAGCCACGTATCGCACCATCCACACCGGGTCGCCTGTTTCGAGAGCGTAGCGCCGCATTGAGGACAGCGGCGTCGCTCATCCGGCGGAAGCGGCTCTCCCGCAGCCTTGATGATCGTCTCCACCGACGTTTCCGGTGGCGGAGAAGGACGCGAGCGTTCCAGGATGACGCGTGTCTCACCAAACAGACCTGCCAGCAACGATAGACATCCTTGGGGTTCGGTCCGGTCGGATGCAAAGGCTTCTCCAAGAGCGCGGCTTTCGATGCGCCTAACGACGACGCGCTGAGCCGAGCCCGCCTCCCGCTCAGAGAAAACGTAGCGTCCCACGATCTCATCCAACTTACCATCCGATATTGTGATGTCGTGCCGCGCCAGTAGACGCTGTATATCTTCCTTAGTGAAAGCGTGTGGCGATCGCAGCAATTCGGACAACTCTTCGACACTGGTCCCCTCCCGATCCCGCGGCAATGCCAGTCGCGCGATATCCTCGGCTATGGAGGGTGAAACACCGCCATCACTGCGAGATTCGACAACGACCGTGTCCTCAAAACGCCGGACGCCCGCGCCCTGCTCAGACGCTTGCGTGCGTTGCACCCGCTGAAACCTGTCCGACAAGTCGACTTCGCTGCCACAATATCGGCATCGCGCGCGTTTGTCGCGCAGCTCTCCAGCGAAGTATACTTCCATCCCCCCGCCACACTGGGGACAGCGCAACGCCTTTAGCTCCCTGGATGCTCTGAGCTGGTCCAACGCCCGCGCCGCCTGTTGGTTACCTGGATCCAGGCTCAAAACTTGCCGGTAGCAATCCGCCTGCTGTTGCGGATCGTCCAACACCGTCGCCAACAGCATCCAGGCGGTCACGTCATGCGGATGGTTGCGCAACAGGGTCATCAACGCGCGCCTGGGACCCTCACGCTTGCCCGAGGCAATCTGGCGGCGAATGGCATCCAATGCATCCATCGTTCGTCCTTCTGCAGCTATGCGAATTCCTTAGCGCAGAGCATCACGCCCCGCCTGAAAACGGCCTGCGTCGGATACTCATTGGCGCGACGTGTTTATGGCAACCCTCTCCCACCGATCACAGCCCACGTCCTCGAGCAGCTCTGTCCTCTCATCCTGGCTCACGTCCGCGCGAAACTCCTGCACGAGCCATCCCGCGTGGTAGAGTCCATCGTCATGATAGCTTACCAGGAGGTGTTCATCGAGAGTCTGCTGTGTTGTTTCCCCTCCGCGTCTCTCTAGTCGAATGCAGCGGACCCAGTCCGGCGGTGGGATCTCGGCGATGTCCTCCCAAGTCCATCCGGTGGGCACAGGTGACAACATCTCAGGCGGGAGCTGGTCCGCAACCTGGGCTTCAGCAGCCCACACCCTTCGGATGTCCTCCAAAGCGACATCTGTGGCATCAAGATAGGATGTAAGAGCAGCCTGCCAGCCCGGCGTTCGAGTTGATGCCAGTAGGAGAATCAGGATAAGGGTAAGCGCCAGCACGACCACCACAATCGCCGAGACGATCACAACCTTGCGCGACAACATGACAGCACCTCCTGACCTCACACGCCGGTCCCCGCGCGACCTCCAGATTCGCTGATGTAACGCTGGCTTTCCAGCGATGCGCCAGCCCTGTCGAAACCGTGTAGATGACGCCTGTTCCAGGCACCAGCACAACCACCAGGGATGTGAGAAAGAGCTGTGTAGTCAGCATTGTCACCTCCCCTGCCTTGATCGACGAGAGTTGAAGTGGTGACGCCTCTTCGAGTCATTGATAAGGTGAGTTGTCAAACGAAGCCTCCCAAAACGTAGCTGTCTTCTGACTGTCAGCTAGCGTTGGCCTGAACTCACTGCTCTCCGGCCATCCCTCGTAACAGGAAGGCGCCCACCCCGTGATCACCTTACGTACACAGACGATGACGTGCAGACGGTAGGAGTGCAATCACCTGCAACACGAGTTAGCGCGGCTCTGTCCAGGGTACCGATCGCTCAAAAGAGCTTAACCATGACCCAGGTTGTTCTCCTCAGGCTCGAAGGGTTAGCGTACCTCTCGATCCCAAGCTGCTAATCGGGCGAGGAGCTCCTCTCGGAGCTTAGCAACCGCGGGATCCTCAACCCGGTTCTCCAACTCGTAGGGATCTTCATCCAAGTGGGTCATCAACGTCGGGGCCAGGCCGTCGTCCTCTCTCTCGGCGGCCAGCTTCCAGCCATCCTTCACGATCATGCACCAGCCGTTATACTCAGAGAAAACGGCGTCGCGTGCGCGCTCAGTCTCACCGCGCACCAGCGGGGCGAAGGACTCACCATCCACGGACGCGACCGGCGGGAGGCCCGCCAGGTCGAGGCAGGTGGGCATCAAGTCGATGCCGGAGACCAAAGCGTCACTGATGCGACCGCCCGGCAGGCCGGGGACGTAGGCGATGAGCGGAATGCCGGCCGACTCCTCGTGAGGCAGGCTCTTGTTCTTGAGTCCATGGCTGCCCTGCATATCGCCGTGGTCGGAGGTGAAGAAGACCATCGTGTCGTCGCCGATCTGCAATCGATCGAGGGCCTCAAGCAGGCGCCCTACATTCGCGTCGATCTGCGTGCACATCGCGTTGTAGAGGCGGATGTACGCATCGAGGTCGTTGCCATAGCGCCGGTAGTCCGGATCTTCTTCGAAGGGCCTCGGACTGGGTGGAGAAAAGGTGGGCGTGTAAGGATCGATCAGCTCTTGGCAGTTGGGTCTGTGGATGATCTCGCGGCCGTCGTACAGCTCGAGGTACTCGGGCGCGGGCTGCTCCGGATAGTGCGGCGCTTGATATGACACCATCAGCATGAAGGGACGGTCACCTCTCGCGAGAGATTCAAGCCGCTCGAGCGCGAGGTCCGTGGTCACGTCCGTTCGATGCCGGTGGAAGCAATGCTCGCGGTTTGCCTTGTCGTAGAAGCAGACGTTATCGTAGAAGCCATTGTAGCATTGATAACCAATGAACCGCTCAAATCCACCGCGTAGTTCCGCCGCGATGGGACCATTGCCTTTCCCGCCCAGGTGCCACTTGCCGACATATGAGGTCTCGTAGCCTCCTTGGCTAAAGGTGTCTGCGAACGTCGTGACGCCGTCCGGCAAGGGGTCGGCGTTGGCGAGGACGCCACACCGGCTGATGTACTGCCCTGTCAGAAGTGAACCGCGAAACGGCCCACAAATGGGAGCGTTGGAGTAGCAGCGGCGAAAGAGCACGCCTCTCTGCGCCAATCGATCGAGATTCGGGGTGTCCAGATTCGGGTTACCCATGCATCCGAGGGCATAACGTTGTTGCTGATCAGTGAAGATGAATAGAAGGTTCATACAAAGACCCCCTTAAGACGAGCCTCCTGACTCTCGATGGATACCGCTGGGCTAGAACCTGGGCCACGCTTCCACCATATGACTGGCCCAGGACGAAGGCCTCTGTCACCTGTTCCGCATCCAGAACAGCCGCAATGCCATCAACCAATTCGTCCATGGTAGCTACCGAGGGATAGGTCGGGGCAATCACACGATAAGCATCCTCAAACTGCTCGATGAGGACGAAGGCTGACTCAGCAACCCGTAGCCCGCCGGTCAGCAACAGCAGCGTCTCCACGCCATGGCCGCACGAGATGTATTCCCACGCTACGCCAGCGACGTTAATGTGATGACAGGGATGCTCAGACCGAAACTTGAGCAAGTGTTCCATGTTGGCGGAACGGTGTCCGGATTCCTGATATTCACGCAACGAGCAGCGCCATATCCTCGCCGAAGAGCCCCAGCCTGTCGCCAGGGCGCAACTCCACGTCCGCATCCCAGTCCCAGACGTTATCCTGGGCCTGCTGATACCGCAACCAGGGCGCCATCGCGTTGCGGGTGACAACTAGGCTGCCGTTGAGGAAGACGGTGTAGAGATCGGCGCGATCAATGCCCAGGCGGGCGAGGAGTGTGCTGAGAGTCTCGCCGGGACGGGACGCGACGTGCATCACCCGCTTGTGTCGCGCCGCTTCCTTGGTCAAACGCTGGGCAAGCTGGCCGTAGACGTGAACCTCGATGGGCTCTTCACCGGGATTCACTTCCAGAATTGGGTCTTTTTCTCTGGTGTCCATAGTACTAGTGTAGTACAAAGCCGGCAGAATGCCTACCGAGAGACAGGCTCAGGCGCGCTTCGTTTTGGGGCGACGTAGGCTCAGAACAATTGAGGCCTGGAGTTGTCGTTCCCAGGTTTCATCCTATCGTTCTTGTCATCAGATAGACAGCGTAGCCTCGTGGGAAGCCGTCCAACTCGCTTTCCCGCGCGATCTCCTCTATCCGGAAGTAGGGTGAGAACCGCGCCTCCGCCTCACCCAGTTCGAGTGCCGCGCTCGAGTAGAAAGGACGTTCCCACCACCGTGGCGCCCACTCATGGGCATAGAGCAAGAAGAGGCTACCCGGACGCGTAAGCGGTAGCACGTTCCGCATATAGAGGTCACGCTGTTGGGGACGAAGGTCATCGAATGTGCCGTAGTCGACGAGCAAGTCGAACGTCCCGTAGACGTGCTTCAGATCCGTCAAATCGTCGACGATAAAGCCAACGGAGACCCCAACCTCATCGGCAAGCGCTTGGCCCTTCTCGATCGCCGCTGGGGCGAAGTCGACACCGGTCACGTCGAATCCGTGTTGGGCGAGGTAGATACAGTTCGAGGCGGTTCCGCTGCCGAGGTCAATGGCGCGACCAGGTCTGATACGACCGCTCTCCACGAGAGCAACCAGCTCAGAACGAGCCCCGGTATCCCAGGGGACGGATGCGTAGCGATAGAGCATCTGGTAGAACACCTTCTTCATTTGAACAACTCCTCACTTGAGGAGTTCGCCCTAGAGCTCATCCCCTCAAAGTAGCCGGCACACTGATTTAGGTCGGCACCAGTAGCCGGAGCTAATTAGCATATATTTATGATTATAATATTCCAAATTAGCCGCTGTGTCAAGCCTTTCTGGAAATAACGAAGTATGACCAGGCAAAGCAGACGTCACAGGTGCATTTCATCTTTGGGGCAATGGACAGGAACCTATCGTCGTAACCGTGGAGACATCATGCAGTTTTGGTTGGTCAAGACCCCTATGTTCGCGTCAGCATTGGCCAAAACTGCCCAAGGTGTGTTCCGGAATGGGCAAAACACCACCTGATGGTGTAGCGGTATGCCCGACGGAGAGATTCGTTCCCATTTCGGAACACACCCCGTCACCAGCTCGACCTGTCAGATGGAGGTTAATGTGGTATAATCCATCGTGCGCACGGAGAGGTGCCAGAGCGGCCGAATGGGGCGGTCTCGAAAACCGTTGTAGTCGCAAGACTACCGTGGGTTCGAATCCCACCCTCTCCGCCAAGCCACACGGGAGAGACCTTTGAGGCGTCCGACCTACGGACAGGACCCCGAAGGTCTTTCTGTATAGATAGGAGCCAAGCTATGGTGCTGAACCTGGTACTGACCGCGATAGGAGCCTACCTGCTGGGATCGATCCCGCCCGGGATCTTTTGGTCGCACGTAGTGAGCAAAATCGATCCCCGCGACCACGGCAGTGGGCGGACCGGCGGCACCAACGTCTGGCGTTCTGCCGGCTTTCTCCCGGCCCTGCTCACGGCGATCTCCGATGCGCTGAAAGGCGCTGCCGCGATCTGGCTGGCAAAGGCCCTAGGTGTCTCCAGCTGGGGGCAAGCCCTAGCCGGCACCGTGGCCGTCCTAGGCCACAACCACTCCCTCTTTCTCAAGTTCCAGGGCGGCGCGGGCACCGCGACCAGCCTGGGCGCTGCGGCGGCCCTATGGCCCCTGAGCTTACCCATTCTCGTGCTGTCAGGCGTCGCCGCCGGGCTCCTCGTGGGGCACGCGTCGGTAGCGTCGATTCTGGTGGCGATCCTTCTCCCGATAACCTTCGCGTTACACGGCACGCTCCCTTACGCTATCGGCTTCGGCCTTCCCGTCATGGCGCTCACCCTGCTGGCGCTGCGCCCCAACATCCACCGCCTGTTGCGGGGCGAGGAGCGTTTCCTCCCGATCTACAGAGAGCGCCCGCCCCTCGTCAGGCTCTCATTGCATCCGACTAACAACCAGAAGGGCGACTGAAGTACCAACGTTTTCACGTTTCACGCCCTCAGGTTTCAGGCTCAAAAAGGCGGTCCGCCGTCTAACCCTCTTCTATTCCCCCGTGATGCACGTCTCACCGCCGGCACACTCCTGAATGAGCTTGGCGACCAGCGCTGTCCAGCCGGTCTGATGGCTCGCGCCCAGACCAACCCCGGTATCGGCGTGGAAGTACTCGTGGAAGAGCACCAGGTCCTGACACGCCGGATCCTCGCGATAGAAGCCCGTGTCACCGTGAGCGGGCCGATACCCTGCGTCGTCCTTCTTGAAGAGCTTAGCCATCCGCTGCGAGATCTTGTCCGCAATCTGGCTGAGCCGCATCTTCTCGCCTGAACCCAACGGATACTCAATTTGGAGGCCTTCCCCATAGTAGAGATCATACTTACGTAGTGACTCAATCAGCAGATAGTTTGTGGGAAACCAGACCGGTCCCCGCCAGTTGGAGTTGCCGCCAAAGAGTCCGCTGCGCGACTCGCCCGGCTCATATCGCACGGTGTAAGTCTGACCGTCCACGCGGAAGGTATACGGATGTTGCTCATGGTACTTGGAGAGCGATCGGATGCCATAGGGCGATAGAAACTCGTCGGGGTCGACCAGGCGTGTCAGGACCCGGGCCAACTTGCTCCGGTCGGGCAGCGCGAACAGCAGGCGACCACCCACCCCGGGCCGGGTCAGCGGCGCCATATTCTCCACCAGATGGGGTCGGTAGGTCAGGAACCACTCCATCCGTCGCCGGAAGTCCGGCAACTGGTCAAGGAGTTCCTGGTCCAGCGTCTCCACAGCGAAGAGTGGGACGAGGCCGACGAGCGAGCGTATCTTGAGCGGTACGACATTGCCATTGGGAAGGTGCAGCACGTCGTAGTAGAAGCCGTCGCGCCCGTCCCAGATACTCGCATCCTCGTGAGTGTCCTTCCCCATGTGGGAGAGCGCGTAAGAGATATAGACGAAGTGCTCGAAGAACTTGGTCGCCACGTCCTCATAGGCGGGTTTCGTGCGCGCGATCTCCAACGCGATGCGCATCATATTCAGACAATACATTGCCATCCAGGCCGTCCCGTCGGCCTGATCGATGTGACCACCGGTGGGTAGGGGCTTGCTGCGGTCAAAGACTCCTATGTTGTCGAGTCCCAGGAACCCACCCTGAAAAACGTTGTTGTCATCGTGATCCTTGCGGTTGACCCACCAGGTGAAGTTGAGCATCAGCTTGTGAAATATCCGTTCCAAGAAGGTCGTGTCCGCCTCGCCCGTCAGCTCCCGATCGATTTGATAGACTCGCCAAGCCGCCCATGCGTGCACCGGCGGATTAGCATCCCCGAAGTCCCATTCATAGGCTGGAAGCTGACCGTTCGGATGCTGGTACCATTCCCGGAGCAGAAGCTTGAGCTGCCCCTTAGCGAAATCGGGATCGATCATCGCCTGGACAACCATGTGGAAACCGAGGTCCCAGGCAGCGTACCACGGATACTCCCACTTGTCGGGCATCGAGAGGATCTCGACATTGTAGATGTGCGTCCTCCAATCCGCGTTTCGACCGCCTTTGCGCCTGGGCGGGGGCTCGGGCATCGCGGGGTCGCCATCGAGCCACAGCTCGACACTATAATGGTAGAACTGCTCGGTCCAGATCAACCCGGCCCACGCCTGTCGCTGCACGCGGCGCGCGTCCTCCTCCAACGTCGGCCGATGGATAGCGTCATAGAACTCGTCGGCCTCGGCGATTCGCCGTTCGAAGACATCCTCGAAGTCCTCAAAGGGAGCCTCCTGCCTTCGGTCGCTGAACCGCACCCAGACCTCGAAGCTCTCACCGGCGCCGAGAAGAGCGTGAGCGTGCGCCGCCGCTTTGGTGCCACGGTGATCGGGATTGACGCAATCAGCACGACCGGCGACCACCGCCTCGTGGACGAAACCGGTGCGGCCCTCCCAGTCGTCGTCCGGCTCCGACAGTACCGGCACGAACCGGAAGTTGGGGTGCTCGGCCGCCCATTTCTCCGGCAAGTCCGGCAGGTAAAGTTCGCGCCGGGAGCGCACGCCCCAGTACAGCGTCATCGGCCGCTCTATCCCCTCGTGCAGCGCGTGCTCGATCTGGCCCTTGAGCGGCGCGAAGCCGGTGCCGCCGCCGACGAACACCATCGGCCGGTCGGATTCCTCGTCCAGCACGAAGGTGCCGTGCGGTGCCTCGA
>JBNGDU010000185.1:11254-15473 GCA_049975025.1 Anaerolineae bacterium | reverse complement strand
AGCACAAGCCCACAAGAGCAATGGTCTGGATTTTCCTGTTAATCGATGACATAGAGAACCGTGCATCCCTCTCCGGAGATAAGTGCAACCATTGTATGTGCTTGGCAGGGAATTGTCCAGGTTGATTCCATCGACAACGCCGTTCACATTGCACCGTTTCAAAAGAGGTTTATAATAGGGGATAGCAGATCATATTCAGGAGAATCACAAGTTATGGAAAGTTCCACCCCAATGTTTGAATCTGATGCCAATCCTATGGGCTCACTCCTTGATGAGTATCTCGACACTCATCAATCACGCCGCGGTGATATCATCGAGGGCGTGATCGCATCGGTAAGCCCAAGGTCAATCCTGATTGACATCGGAGGTAAAAGCGACGCCGTTGTCCATCCTCGCGAAGTCGAGCGTATGTCTAGCGGGGACTTAGAGGAGCTTAAGCCAGGCCAGGACGTCAGTGTCTACGTCTTGGACAGCGACAGCGATGGCTCCATGGTCGTCTCATTAGCCCGCGCCGCCCAGCAGTCCGATTGGGACGATGCTCGCGAGCTGATGGAAGAGGAAGAGGTCGTCGAACTCTCGATCGTCGACACCAACAAAGGTGGTGTCATTGTGCGGTTAGGGGAGTTACGCGGCTTCGTGCCCGGGTCCCAGCTTATGCCTAACTGGCGAAGCTACCAAGAACCCGGACGTCCCGAACTCCGCTGGCGTGCTCTGATGGGTAAGAAGCTCAAGCTCTGCGTGATCGAGGTCACGCCGGAGCGTAACCGCTTGATCCTATCCGAGCGAAACGCCTATCACCGGCGCATCCCCAAATCCAAGATCCTGGAGAGCCTGGAAGTGGGATCGGTAGAGAAAGGCACGGTGAGCAACATCGTACCCTTTGGTGCCTTCGTCAATGTCAAGGGCGTAGATGGGCTCCTGCATGTCTCTGAGCTCTCCTGGAAGCGCGTCAACGATCCACACGACGTCGTACAGGCCGGTCAGACACTGGACGTCTACATCCTGGACATCGACCTGGAGCGAGAACGCCTGGGTCTGAGCCTCAAGCGTCTGGTCAAGGACCCCTGGACAACCGTCGATGAGGTCTGCGAAGTAGGTGACTTGGTGGACGTGAAGATCGTCAACCTGACCGCCTTTGGTGCCTTCGCCGCATTGGTCGAGCGTCCCGAACTAGAGGGCCTTATCCATATCTCAGAACTTAGCGAAGCCAATATCGGTCACCCAAGCGAGGTCGTAGAAGTGGGCGAACAGCACACGGTGAGGATCATATCGGTGAAGCCCGATCAGCGCCGTATTGCTTTCAGTCTGAAATCGGCCACAGCCTAGATAAGGAGTTCCAAGGGATCATCTCAAAAGCATACTCAGCTAATCACACGTCGGGTCTCCGGACCTACGTTGATGCAACATCACGCCTAGATGCCATGACCGTGGCCCCGGTGACCATTCACCGGGGCCTTTTTATCTGATTGCGCAAGCTCTTGAGTTTCACAAGGAATGAGTAGGAGGTAACCATGGCCGACATCAGACCACCGGCAGTCGCCGGCATGTTCTATCCAGCGGATCCAAAGGAACTCAAATTGACGATTCAGGAGTACTTGGAGGCTGCCGATCCTCCGGAGCTATCCTCGGTTCGAAGCGTGATCGTCCCCCATGCCGGATACGTGTACTCCGGTCCCGTGGCAGCGTACGCATACAAGCTTCTTGCCGCGCAGTCTGAAAGACCGCGCCGCATTTTGGTCATGGGGCCATCGCATCGAGCGTGGTTCCCAGGCGTGGCGGTCGCCGACGTTGATGGATTCCGAACCCCGATCGGCACGCAACCTGTCGACCGAGAGTTCGTTGGGGCGCTTACCGACGATCGGTCCATCTTCAGCGCTGTCACATCGCCACACACGCCCGAGCACTGTCTGGAGGTGCAGTATCCTTTTATCCAGACCGTCTTGCCCGACGTCCCTACCGTGCCGATGCTCTTCGGCGAGGTCGACCCAATAGAGGTGGGGGAGGCCCTGGACGAAGTCCTCCAGCCGGGAGATCTGGTTCTCGTAAGCTCTGATCTCAGTCACTACCACGCGAACGAGCAAGCCCATAGGCTAGACCGGAGCTTTCTCGACGCGCTGCTGGAGGACGATAAGCAAGGGGTTGCGCGGGGGGAGGCGTGTGGACGGGCTCCGGTACTCGCGCTGATGATCATCGCCGAACGTCGCAATTGGCATCCTCATCTCTTGGACTATCGCACGTCCGGGGACACCAGCGGCAATCGCAGCCAGGTAGTGGGCTATGCTGCGGTGGCCTATACTGAGGAGAGCTGATATGTCAGATCAAACGCTCAACGCCGAGATGCTCAGTGAAGACGAGGGGCGCTTTCTGGTAAGATTTGCACGTCATACGATTGCCGGAGCCCTGCGGGATGAACTCCCGACTGAGGAATCGGTCGATCCGCCCACGGAGCGCTTGAGCCAGCCGGGCGCGGCCTTTGTCACTTTACACACGGGAGCAGGCGCGCTGAGAGGCTGCATTGGCTCGCTGATGGCCCACCGTCCGCTGATCGAAGATGTCCGCGCGAACGCATTGGCCGCCGCCTTTGACGACCCCCGCTTCCCACCACTCACCCTGGCGGAGCTGCCGAATATCGTGGTTGAGGTCTCAGTGCTGACCACCCCTAAGCCCCTTGATTACGAGGCTGGACAGGATCTGATTGAAAAGCTGCGACCGCACGTGGACGGCGTTGTCATTCAGCAAGGTTGGCACCGAGCGACGTTTCTCCCCCAGGTCTGGGAACAGCTTCCCTCGCCAGTGGAGTTCCTGACGAACTTGTGCTACAAAGCCGGCCTCCCCGCCTCGACGTGGCGCCAGGGCGATCTGGAGGTCCTGACCTATCGAGTTCAGAAATTCGAAGAACCGACCTAAACCAAGGAAGGGCCTCCTTCGTCGCAGGGATGCAACTTCGACGCTGCATATGCGTAATGTAGAGTAGAACCGAGAGATATTAGGGAGGAACTATGAACACAGAGAACGAAGTCCGTACAGAAGAGTCGGCGTCCGAGGCAGCGCCTGAGCCGTCGGCTGTCAGCCGAGAGAATCGAGTGCCTTCATCAGCGTCATACGAGCCGCTCTCGCCTAGCGACGAGCGAACGTGGGCTATGCTGGCCCACCTGAGCGTGCTGTTGAACCTCGTCACGGGTTTCCTGGGCGTGGCTGCAGCCCTGGTGATCTATCTGGTCTACAAGGACCGCTCCCGTTACGTGGCGTACCAGTCTATGCAGGCCTTCCTCTTCCAGCTCATCTTCTGGGCCGGGGGCGGGCTGCTGATCGGTGTGATGTGGGCGGTTGTCGGAGCGCTGAGCGCGGTGCTTATCGGTTTGTTGCTCATACCTTTTGCAGCACTGCTGACGCTGGTCTTCCTGCTGATGCCACTTCTGGCGCTGGTCTACGGCGTCGTTGGCGCGATCCAGACCTCCAATGGCGAGGACTTCCGCTACTGGCTGGTCGGTGACTGGGCGCTGAACCTAATCTAGCCTTGGATGAGCATAAATCAGGCACCATCTGGCCCGCTCGATTCTCTTCTGATCGAGCGGGCCGCTTTCATAGGTCAGGGTGATTAGTCGCGTGGAACAACCCAACGTAGCCTTGAACCTGCTGGGCGTCCCCATTCACGACGTCACGATGGAAGAGACCGTGGCCTGGATCGACCGTTGGATCTCAGCGGGTGGAGCTCATCAGATCGCCACGGTGAATCCTGAGTTCCTTATGAAGGCGCGGGCGAACGAGACCTTCCGGCGCGCCCTGCGTCGGGCTGACCTTTGTCTCCCCGACGGCATCGGTATCGTCTGCGCTGCGCGCCTCCGTGGGGTGCGACTTCGCGAGCGGGTAGCCGGCTCGGATTTGGTCCCCCGTTTGGCCAAAGCTTCGGATGAACATGGCTGGCGCATCTTCTTCCTTGGAGCCGCCCCGGGGGTGGCGGAGAAGACGGCGGGCATTCTAGCGCAACGTCATCCAGGACTTCAGGTCGCCGGCTGCTACGCCGGATCCCCAGCCCCCGAAGAGGAAGCGGACATCGTCGCGCGCGTACGGCGCACCCGACCGGACATTCTCCTAGTGGCCTATGGCGCGCCCAAACAGGATCTGTGGTTAAGACACAACCTATCGCGCACCGGCGCCTCGGTCGGGATCGGCGTCGGCGGCTCCTTTGACTTCGTCGCCGGTGTCTCCCGGCGCGCGC
>JBNGDU010000185.1:3212-11244 GCA_049975025.1 Anaerolineae bacterium | reverse complement strand
GGGTTCAGCGCCTCGGACTGGAGTGGCTCTTCCGCCTCATCCAAGAGCCCTGGCGGTGGCGACGTCAACTTGCGCTCCCCCACTTCGTCTGGCTCGTGCTCTCGGGACGCGACCGCACCAGGGACGACGAGTAACCCGCGGGCACAAGCTCATCTGGTCAGACTTGATCCGGTGGGCTACGCACTGGCGATCCGGAATGCCGGCGGAGCACAGGGGAGATACTCTAGACTTCATCCGATATACCCTTGCCCGTAGCCAGCGCTACGCCAACACTTGCCACCTCAGGGCCCCTCAACCTCGTCATCTCTAGTAGTCTACCACAACCACCGGCTACCACGTTGGGCGCCTCGTCTGCCTCTGATCGCCAGCTTCTAGGTCAACCGGTCAAGCCGTTCCCCAAATAAGTTAACCAAATGTCCGGGGCTGTGGTATGATAGGTAAGAATCTACTAAATCCCTGGCGACCGCCGCCGGACCGACGGCAGCGCCAGATACGCTGCATCTTAGGATGATGCCGTTGTAGTAACGTGAGGAGCTAACTATGGAAGCTACAATTCCAGTTACTGATAGTGACGAGTTGCTTGCCGCAGCCGCACCCCTCATCGAACTGGCGATCGAGGAGGACATCGGATCCGGCGACGCCACCAGCCTCTCGACGCTCAAACCGGGATCCATGCTGCGTGGCCTCGTCGTGGCTAAAGAAAAGGGCGTGATCGCCGGCCTGCCCGTGGTGGAGGCCGTCTTCTGCCAGGTCGATCCCACGATCAAGTTCACGGCCCACGCGGCCGACGGGCAGGAGGTGGTGGACGGAGAGCTCGTGGCGGAGGTCGAAGGGCCAGGGCAGAGCCTGCTGGCTGCGGAGCGCACCGCGCTCAACTTCCTGCAACGGATGTCGGGCATTGCAACCCAGACTCGCTTGATGGTCGACGCCGTCGCGACCACGAAGGTAGACATCTTGGACACGCGCAAGACGCTGCCGGGTTATCGCGTTCTCGACAAGTACGCTGTCCGTATGGGTGGGGGAACCAATCACCGCATGGGCCTCTACGACATGATTCTCATCAAAGATAATCACATCGATGGCTCAGGTGGGGTAACCCAAGCCATCCAACGGGCCCGAGGGCGCTTCCCCGACCTTCCTATCGAGGTCGAGGTACGTGACTTGGGCGAACTCCAAGAGGCAATGGCAGCCAAGCCCCCCCTGGATCGTATACTGCTCGATAACATGACCTTGGACGAGATGAGGGAAGCCGTGCAGATCACCGGCGGACAGGTGCCGCTGGAGGCGTCCGGCAACGTGACGCTGGAGCGCGTCGGCGATATCGCGGAGACCGGCATCGACTACATCTCTGTCGGCAGCCTGACCCATTCGGTCCCGGCCCTTGACCTAAGCATGAAGGTCAGCCCAGAGATCGAGAGCGAGAGGAGCGCGCACGAGGCCGAGATCCGTGAGGCCAAGGCGGCCTTCGGCGACCGACTGGTCATCTTAGGGCACCATTACCAGCGCGACGAGATCATACAGTTCGCCGATTTCAGAGGCGACTCGCTCCAACTCTCGCGGGAGGCTAGCCAGACCGACGCCGAGAACATCGTCTTCTGCGGCGTCCACTTCATGGCCGAGGTGGCAGCCATCCTGGCCAAGCCCGACCAACACGTTGTGATCCCGGATCTGACGGCGGGATGCTACCTTGCCGATACCGCAACCCCCGAGGGTGTCTCAGCAGCCTGGCAGGCGCTCGATGATGCCCTGAGCGACGCCGATGAGGAGGTCACCCCCATCACCTACGTCAATTCCTCCGCAGCGCTGAAGGCGTTCTGCGGGCGTCACGGGGGCGTGGTCTGCACCTCGGGCAACGCAGAGCGCGTCGTGGCTTGGGCCCTAACCCAACGTCCCAGGGTCTTCTTCTTCCCCGATCAGCACTTAGGGCGCAACGTCGCCCTAAAGATGGGGATCGAACCCCAGGAAATGCTCGTCTGGCAACAACGCACCCCGCCCGCCGCGGAGACGATTCGGTCCGCTCGAATCATCCTGTGGCCCGGCGCGTGCAACGTGCACCAGCGGTTCCGACCAGAACACGTGCACAAAGTCCGCGAGCAATACCCGGACATACGTGTGATCGTCCATCCGGAGTGCAAAGCCGAGGTCGTCGCCTTGGCCGACGAAAGCGGCTCCACCGCGACCATCGTCCGAAGCATTGAAAGCGCGGAGCCCGGCACGAAGTGGGCCGTCGGCACCGAAAGCCGCCTGGTCTACCGGCTCCAGAAGGAACATCCAGACCAGACAGTCATCCCCTTGGCCGACGTGCCGCCCTTCTGCGCCACGATGTCGCAGATCACACTGGCGAATCTGGCAGAGACCCTGAGCGCACTGAGAGAGGGGAAACGGCCCAATGAGGTGACGGTCGAGCCGCAAACAGCCCGGTGGGCCAAGATAGCCTTGGACCGCATGCTGGCGCTCTGACTCCCTATAAAGATGACCTATGCCTATTGAGACCGACGTACTGGTAATCGGCTGTGGCATCGCCGGGGGTACCGTAGCCTTACGCCTGGCAGAGGACCGTCAACGACAGGTAACTCTGGTCACTCGAACTTACGAGCCCGAGGAGACCAACACGCGCTATGCTCAAGGGGGTATCGTCGCCCGTGGACAGGGGGACTCCGCCCAGCTTCTCGCCGAGGACGTGCTCCGAGCCGGGGCAGGCCTGAGCCTCCCCGATGCCGTACGTGTTATCGCTGAGCAGGGACCGCCCCTGGTCCAGGAGCTGCTGGTGGAGAAGCTAGAGGTGCCTTTCGAGCGCGATAGCTCGGGCAATCTGCTCTACACCCGGGAGGGCGGGCACTCATTGCCCAGGATCCTCCATGTCGGCGACGCCACAGGGCACGCCATCGAAAGAGCGCTGATCAACCACCTTCAGAAGCTGCCCAACGTAGATATCCGCGTGGGATCGACCGCCGTCGACCTGATTACGCCGTCCCATCACAGCACCCATCCGCTAGCCGTGTACGAACCCATCACCTGCTGCGGTGCTTACGTCCTCGACCGGGCGGCGAACAAAGTAGATCGTGTGCTCGCCAAGGCCACAGTGCTGGCCACCGGCGGCGTTGGGCGCATCTACCGGCACACTTCGAATCCGCCTAGCGCGCGCGGCGACGGGCTCGCCATGGCTTACAGAGCCGGGGCCCGGGTGATCAACGCCGAATTCGTCCAGTTCCACCCGACGACCCTCGCGGTGCCCGGCAGCGACAACTTCCTGATATCGGAGGCCGTCCGCGGTGAGGGCGCGCGCCTCTACACGCCGGACGGGCGACACTTCATGGATGACTACGCACCGCAGTGGGGCGACCTGGCACCGCGAGATATCGTCTCGCGGGCCATCCATCAGGAGATGTTGGAAAACGGGTATCCCCACGTGCTGCTCGACCTCGCAAGCGCCATGGACCGCGAACGCATTCAGGAGCGCTTTCCGACCATCTACGAGACCTGCCGGCAAGCCGGCATCGACATCACGAGAGAGCCCATCCCTGTGGTCCCGGCTGCCCACTACTTCTGCGGCGGTGTCCACGTCGACCTCCGGGGGCGCAGCAGCCTTAAGGGGCTTTACGCTGTTGGTGAGGTCAGCTGCACTGGCGTCCACGGCGCGAACCGCTTGGCCAGTACCTCGCTGCTGGAAGGCCTGGTCTGGGGTCACCGTGCCGCCCGAGATATCGCCGCCCGTGAAGATCTGACCCTTGTATCGGGCGACAATATCCCCCCTTGGCGCGACGTAAGCGAGGGGGCCGGGCCCGATCCGGTGTTGGTCTATCGCGACTCCCGGACGATCCAGAATATCATGTGGCTCTACGTTGGGTTGGCGAGGAACACACACCGGCTGGCGCGAGCGCTCAAAGACCTCGATCACCTGTGGGGCGTCATCGATGATTTCTACCGGACCACGCGGCTGAACGACCGGCTCATTGGATTGCGCAATATGGCTCAAGCCGCCTGGATCGTGACGCGAGCAGCATGGCACAATCGTCAGTCCAGAGGCGCGCACTACCGCGAGGATTCCGAGACCTTCCACCTGGCCAGCCGCGACGACACCGAGGGGCCGCTCCCCGGTGCGGTCTCCGGACTGTAACCACAAAAACGGAACGCGACCACACTCCCAAGTCGATCTAATCCTGGTTTGGCGCTTCGCCCGCGTAGACATCGCGAACGTGGAGATACCGCGCGACCGACGGCGCCAGTAGCCCCCGATGGGCCAAGGCCAGAGGGGACTGACCACTTGACAGGGCTTGTCGCAGCTCGGTTGACGAGATGTCGGGCGTCTCCACATCGGGCAGATAGACAACACACCCGCCCTGCCGACGTAGCGCAGCGAGGAAGCGAGGATTCGGGGCATAGCCGGGACGGGGACAGATCGCCAGGTCGGCCAGTCGCAGGATGGTGCGAGGCTCGTACCAGCGCCCGAACTCCGGGTCGGAGCCGGACACTAACTCGCTGCTGATCAGAAAGACAAGCCGGCGGCGAGGCTGCGACCGGAGTTTCAGGTAGCTCAACGTCTCAGCGGTGTAGTTGGGCCGCTTGCGCCCGGCAGCCAGCCGCGCCTCGACATCGCTCACGATGACACGCGAGGCGGCAAGGCCCAACCGCCGCGCGATCTCCCGGGCAGCAAGTCCACACATAACGTACCGGTGGTGGTAGGTCTTGGCCAGCCGCTCCTTGGCCGGTCCGACGGGGTTACGCCGGTAGACGGGGACCATCACGACCTGGGCCATCGGATAGCCGAGATCGCGCAGGCGACCGAAGGACTGAACGACCATTTCCACGTGCCCGCGATGCACGGGATCTGCGGAGAGACCGAAGACCAACGTGGCCCCCGAGCACATACTGTCCAGCCTAGTCACCGCGGTCAAAGATCGGCGTCAATGGCATCGGCGATGTGACGCGCCATGCTGCGCGCCCTCTCGGGCGCATCGCCGATGTGAGCCCGCGCGTCGAAGAGGCTCAGAACCTCATCGCGAGATAGATACGCCGTTATGCGTGCATCGCGGCTGAGCAGATCGGGCAGGGGGTTCTCCACATCGCCGCTCTGGACTGCCTGCCAGGCAGCCATCGCAGCCTGACGGATCACCTCGTGCATCTCCTGCCGGTCGGCTCCCCGATTCGCCAAGGCCATCAGCAGGCGCTCCGTCGCGGCGAAGTCTCCATACCGCGCCAGATTGTGCTCGATGGTTGCGTCGTAGAAACGCAGGTCGCCGATCACACGTTGAGCCGTGACCAGCATCTCGTCGACAGCCAGGAAGGCTGAGGGCAACACCTCACGACGGTTGCCTGAGTCGTCCAACGTGCGCTCCAACAACGAGTGCGCCGCGTTGTCCCAGGCCACGCGCGGCAGCGCTGCGACATACCGAGCCAACGAGTCCATGTTCTCCGATCGCACGGGATTACGCTTAAACGGCATTGCCGAGGAGCCAACCTGGCGCTCTCCGAAGGGCTCGCTCCACTCCCCGATCGCGGGTGATTGGAGCACCCTGAGGTCGAAGGCGAACTTGTAGAGGGAACCGGATAAGCCGGCCAGGGCGTTGAGCACCAACCAATCCTGTTTCCGGGGGTAGGTCTGGGTTGCCACCGGAAACGGCGCCAGACCGAGCTCCTCCATGACCCGCGCCTCCAAGTCGGCCGCGGACATGCCGGTACCCTCCAACAGCGCAGCGTACGACGCTGAAGTTCCTACCGCCCCTTTGATACCCTTACCACGCAGGTCGGACCGCACTCGTGTCAACGCCTGGTAGTCCATCAGCAGATCCTGACCGTACTGGGCCAGACGATACCCCACGGTGGTCGGCTCGGCCGGTTGGATATGCGTGAAGGCCATGCAGACGCGATCGGCCTCCGCCTCAACCGTCTCGCTCAGCGTGTGCAATAACGTGACCAGTCGGTTCACCACCAGATCGAGCGCTTCGCGCATGCGCAGCACCTCGACGTTGTCGGAGATGTCCATGCTGGTAGCCCCCAGATGGATGATCCCGCCCCCCACGTCACACTGTTCGGCATAGGTCTTGACCTCAGCCATCAGGTCGTGATGGATCTCAGCCTCGATCTCCGCAGCCCGGGCGATGTCGATCTCATCCTGATGGGCCGCAAGGTCGGCGACCTGCTCCGCCGTCACCAATCCGGCCGCTTGCTGAGCTCTCGCCAATGCGACCCAGACCCGCCGCAACAGGCAACGCTTGTGCACCTCGGACCAGATCTCGTGCATCGCCTCCGTACCATACCGCCAGGTAAAGGGCGAGAGATAGGTATCGTGAGAAAAGCTGAGCTTCGCCATAGCGTCAGTCGTCCATAACGATGATCTGGTCGCGCTCAGGGCCAATGGAGACGAATCGTAGGGGAGCGCCGGCCAACTCCTCTATCCGCTTGAGATAGGCCTTGGCGTTGTCCGGCAGATCATCCCAATGGCGTACGCCCGTAGTGTCGGTCAGCCAACCGGGCCACGTCTCGTAGATCGGCTCGACCTTTTCCTGAGTCGCCGTATCCGGTACGTGATCGAGTACCTCATCGCCGAGGCGATACCCCACACAGATCTTGAACTCCTCGAACTTATCGAGAATATCGATCTTGGTCACAGCGATCCCGGTAAAGCCGTTCAACCAGGCCGCATAGCCAATCGCTACACCGTCGAACCAACCGCACCGGCGGGGTCGGCCGGTCGTGGCGCCGTACTCATCGCCGATCTCGCGCAGTTTGTCTCCCACCTCATCCGTCAACTCCGTCGGGAACGGCCCGCCTCCCACCGACGTGGAGTAAGCCTTGACGATGCCCAGCACGTGGTCGATCTCACGAGGCGGAATGCCCGCGCCCACCGCACCACCGCCCGCCGTCGGGGATGACGACGTTGTGTAAGGATAGATGCCCCAGTCGAGGTCCCGCATCACGCCCAGTTGACCCTCGAGGACCACCTCCTTGTCGGCCTTGACCGCATCGCGCACAATGGGCAGCGCATCGACGATGCGATCACTGAAGGCGGCGCGCCATCCGGCGCAAAGCGCCATCAGCTCATCAACCGTCACCTCAGGAATACCGAAGAAAGCCAGAAGCCGGTTCTTGCGCGGCACAAGCATCTCCAAGCGCGCGCGCAGCCGGTCGGGATCGAGGATCTCGCCCACCCGAATACCGTGGCGCGCAGCCTTGTCGGAGTAGCATGGGCCGATGCCGCGCTTGGTGGTGCCCACTTCCCACCCCTTCTTCCGCGCGGCTTCCTCCGCCCCGTCAAGCAGCCGGTGCACGGGCAGAACCAGGTGTGCCCGTCGGTCAACGATGAGATTGCTCGCATCCACACCGGCCTCGCGCAACTGCTTCAGCTCCTCGGACAGCGTATCGAAGTTCACTACGGTCCCGGTTCCCACCAAACACTGAACCTGTGGGTTGAAAATCCCTGAGGGCACCAGATGGAGCGCGAACTTCCCGTAGTTGTTGACCACCGTATGGCCCGCGTTGTCGCCTCCCTGGAAGCGGATAACAAGATCCGCACGTTGAGCAAGGTAGTCGACCACACGGCCTTTACCTTCATCTCCCCACTGAGCGCCTACCACCGCAGTTACTGGCATATTGGACCTCCCTCATAGATGGCAAGGACGGCGCCTTAGGAAGCCCCGCCCACGATAGTTGACATGCACATCGGGCACGTCGGAGGAGAACTCACCGGCCTTGCTACCACGATAGACCAGGGCAAGAATCGACGAAGTAAGCCGTACCTCTACGCACCCCTTCACCCTCATTATAGCGCATTGCCGCCTAAGCTACAGCTGTAGACCTGCACCGAAGCCAATGCTGAGCCGTCCGTCTTTTCCGTTGTCTCCAGTACCTTCACGGGCTTTTTCGAGATATTTGCCCGGCGTGATGCTGCCGGTAGAATGTTCTGTTGGAGACGCCGTCCCAGGATTGCCGGCTGTTGGATATTGGACGGTGCCTATCAAGGAGCTGTTGATGCGGCGATTGTTCAGTGGATTGTACCTTGCCGTGGGCGTCATGTTGGTGGCGTGCAGTACAC
>JBNGDU010000185.1:0-3202 GCA_049975025.1 Anaerolineae bacterium | reverse complement strand
GTCATCCCAACGACTAAGGCCCCAACAGACGTCGTGGCGACCACCTCATCTTTCCATACACAGACGGCAGCCCCCTCGGACACCCCTATGCCGACGGGAGCACCCTCGGACGTCCCTAGGCCATCGCTGTCAAACTCGGACACCCCTAGACCGTCGCCGTCACCTTCAGACACTCCTGCGCCGTCGCCATCACCGTCGGACACCCCTAGGCTGTCGCCATCACCCTCCCCCGAGCCATCCAAGACGCCCGTGCCCATGACCTCGACCCCCATACCAGCGATCTCGACGCCGACGGGCACCACGCCGGCGCCGGCTCACCCAACGTCGGGGCCCGTGCGAGTTGCCGAGACTCAATTGGTCCTGCAGACCTACGGTTACGAAGCCGCATTCCAGAAGACCGAGCCCGATGACCCCGTCTATCCCTATCCCCGTTTGGACCCGGATAAAGTCACGTCTCCGCAGCCACGCAGCTATCGCGCGATCGTCTTGGAAAACAACTACGTCTCGCTGACGATCCTGCCGGAGCTAGGAGGACGAATCTACCGCTGGGTGGACAAGGCTACCGGTCGGCGCCTCCTGTACGAGAACCCGGTGGTCAAGCCGACGGGCTGGGGGTACCGGGGATGGTGGTTGGCAGCCGGCGGTATCGAGTGGGCCTTCCCGGTCGAGGAACACGGGCTGAATGAGTGGCGCCCCTGGAGCTATGAGGTGCGCACTTTAGGGGACGGTATCGCGGTCGTGGTCAGCGATGTGGAGGAACGAACCGGGATGACGGTGGGCGTCGAGATCAGCTTGGACAGCTCACACAAGTATGTGACCCTCTCTCCTTGGGTGAGGAACACGACCGACGTCGCTCAGGAATTCCAGTATTGGCTCAACGCGATGATCACGCTCGGAAACAACCGTGTTGCCGACGGGACGCACCTGATCCTCCCGACGGATGAAGTCATTGTACACTCCACCGGCGACAATTCCCTTCCCGGTGAGTGGCAACCCTTGACATGGCCTATCTACGAAGGTCGAGATCTAAGCTACTACGGTTCCTGGGAGAGTTACCTGGGCTTCTTCGCACCAAAGGTGACGGAAGGATTTGTCGCCATCTATGATATGGAGGCAGACCAGGGCATCGTGCGAAGCTTCACACCGGGTTGGCCCATAGGCACGAAGTTCTTCGGTCCCGGTAGCCTACCCTCAGGGCTGTGGACGGACGATGACAGCACTTATGTCGAGCTGTGGAGCGGCGTCACGCCGACCTTTGCCGACACGGCAAAGCTGGCAGCTGGCGACTCCCTCGGCTGGACGGAGCGCTGGTATCCGGTGCACGATCTCGGCGGCATCACCACTGCGAACGCTGAGGCAGCCCTGAACGTGAAAGCCACAGAAAGAGGTGCGAAAATCGGATGTGCGGTCACCGCACCAACCCGGGGAAACCTTACGCTATGGGTCAACGGCGAGCCGATCGAGATATGGAACATATCACTGACACCCTTGGAGGCACTGGCGATCACCTGGACGCGTCCCCACGGTGTAGTTGGGGATGTCAGCTTGACGCTAACTGATGCTAACGGGGAGCGTCTGGCAGAAGTCGGCCCTGTTTCTGACTGATCAGGTCATACACGACAGGCAGTAAGCTACGCCGTATGAGCACTCATCCTGTACGGTAGACGTGACCACGAATCTGAGATGCTATGCTCCCACAGCTCAGTCACGCCCCAGAAAACGGCGCAACCAGGAAACGTGCTGTTTCTCAGGTTCAGGACACGAATCCTCTTCAGCATCTTCGTCAGCCACGTCAGCGCACTGATCCAGAGCTCGCTGCGCCGCAATGGCGACGTGACGGACCTTGTCCTCTTTGAGCGTCTGCAGCGCCTCCTGAACTCGCGGCGTGTCACCGTCCAACCTGCTCAGCGCGTGGGCCAAGGCAGCCCGCAGGTAAGCGTTGCCGTCGTCAAGGAAGGGAAGAAGCTTCTCGATCATCTCGGCGTCGCCAACTTGGCCTAGAGCCTCTACAGCAGCCGGGCGAACGAGCGGGCTCTCATCCCCTTTGGCCATCTCAAGCAACTTCGGGGTAACGTCTCTGTCCTGCAAGGCGCCCAGCGTTAGGACTGCCGTACGCCGCAGGCGTGGATCATCCGCATTGAGGAAAGGGCGCACCGCAGGGATGGCATCACGGTAGCCTAACTTGCCGAGGCTTCTCAGCGAAGCCAGTTGGAGGTTCTTGCTCTTGTCGTCCTGCAGAGCGTCGATCAACGCTTGAGCAGCTTGAGGATCGCCGATCTTGCCCAAGGCCTTGGCCGTCAGGGAGCGAACGCCCACATATCCCCGCGTCACCCGCTCCAACACAGGCACGGCTTCCCTGGCCTCCAGTTCGCCCAAAGCGACTACCAGGGTTTTGACCACCGGCAGGTCGCGATGGTTCGGCGCTAACAGATAGTCTTCCAACAGCTCAATCATCGTGGGAATGGCTTCTCGGGTGTTGAGACGCCGCAGCGCGATGGCCGTCGTGCGGCGTATGCGGGGATCGGGTGTCTCAAGAAAAGGAATCAACATCGAGCCCAGGTCCGGGATGTCCAACTTCCCAATGGCGTTGATCGCAGCCCGCCGGACGTAGAAGTTCGTGTCGTCTAGCGCATTGAGAAGCGCACCTTGAGCTTCCTTGGCCTGCATTTGCCCTAGCGCGATGGCCGCGGCGCGACGCACAAAAGAGCATGTATCCCGTAGAGCATCCATAAGGGGAAAGATGGCGCGTACGTCGCCGATGCGCCCGAGCGCCTCCGCACTTGCACTACGGACGTAAGTATTGACGTCATCTTGGAGATGCTCCACAAGCTCTGGCACAGCCTCCTGGGCGTTCAGTTTACCCAGGTCCTCAGCGGCCTGTGAACGCAGGCGTGGGTTTGGACTTTCCAAATTCTCGACGCAACGAGAAATAGCCGCGTCTCTCTTAGACGAGGTAACGTTAATATTCACTTTTTATCATCCTTCTATTCTGTACCCAGCCCTTAGCCGAGCAGACGTAGTATAGCACAAGGGAAAAAGAAAAACAATGCCTAGAAAACTCCATAAAAGCCTTGACAAGCCGATGGAAGATAGCTATAATCATGCATGATAGAACATTTGTTCTAATAGCGAGGAAACCAATGCCTGAACAAATACGCCCGTATCTCGAATACCAAGCCGACCGCGTGGAAGCCGTCCTCGC
>JBNGDU010000184.1:0-15540 GCA_049975025.1 Anaerolineae bacterium | reverse complement strand
CAAACTCGCTCGGGCTTTGCCCATGTGGGTTCGACTCCCACCTTCGGCATTATATCGCAAACGGCGTGGTTTTCAATCCGCGCCGTTTTTTATTTTGTGGTGAAGAATCTCATCCGCACAATGACGTGGCTTTTCGCCATCAACCGGCCCTCTTTTGCCCGTATCCCCGTGTGAAGTTCCCAGTTGCCCCCCTGGCTTTCGGTGTTAGAATTCAAGCATTGATATATTTCAATAAACTGTTGTTAGGAGATATGATGCACTCCATCACGGAAGACGAGATCTCGCTGCTCCATCGCTATGTTTGCGAAGGTATCGGGGATCCTAATCGTCTGAAGTTGCTTTATCTGGTTGCTGAGGGCCCCCGGAATGTCACAGAGTTGACGGAGGCTCTGGACGTAGCCCAGCCGACGGTTTCCCATCATCTGCGCATTCTTCGCGAGCGGGGTTTGGTCGTGGCTGAGCGCGACGGCACCTCGATCTATTATTCGTTGGGTGATCCACGGATCATCGAGGCGATCGAGATTATGCGGACTTTCGTCACGGACCTGATGCAGGCGCGGGCCGAGGTGGTCCGCCGTCCCTGAAGGAACGATGGCGGCGCTTGGATGCGCTGTGATATCCAGCCTCGTTGTCAAAAGCTGTTATCCGGAACTTCGCGATGGGTCGTATGGCTCTCGCAAGCCCCTCATCCTTATAGTAGGAGGATTCTATGAGTAGGTTATCTGCAGGACAGTTAAGTTGGTTGGAGACGACATTTGACGACCGAGTGACCACCCGGCGTGTGGAGCGCAAGCTCTACAGCCACGATATCGGCGAGATGCCGAGCCTGATTAAGCCCATGATCGGCAATCCGCTGGCGGATGCGGTCGTGCAGCCGGTCTCGGAAGACGAGGTCGTGGAACTTGTGACTTGGGCTGCGCAAGAGAAGATCCCTCTCGTGCCGCGTGGCAAGGGCACCTCAGGCTATGGCGGCGTCCTCCCTGTGAAGGGGGGCATTGTGGTGGACTTCTTCCGCTTATCGAAGGTGCTCCAGATCGACCCCGAGGCCCATACCGCAACGGTAGAGCCCGGCATCGTCTGGGAGCAGGTCGACCGTGAGCTCAAGAAGCAGGGCCTGACGTTGCGCACCTACCCCAGCAGCTACCCTTCCGCTACAGCGGGTGGGTGGCTGGCTCAGGGCGGGGCCGGCTTCGGGTCCTACGAGGCGGGATGGTTCCGGGACAACGTCATCAGTGCGCACGTGGTTCTGGGCGACGGTTCGGTGGGCGTCTTTGACGGTGACGGCCTCGACATGATCTACGAGGCTGAGGGTTCCACGGGCCTGATCACGGAACTGACGATCAAAATCCAGCCTGATGAGCCCCTGGAGATCATAGCTCTGGGTTGCCCGGAGGCCCATAGTCTGCAGCACCTGCTCGAGGGGATTATGGCGGCAGACCTGCCGATTTGGTCGATGCATTTCATCAATCCCGAGATGGCCGCGATGAAGAACCGCGCGCCGGTCTTGCGCCACCACGGCGTCCGGGTCGAGGATCACGTCTTGTTACCGGCCTCCTACGTCCTGACGATCGCTTATCGGGAGAGGGACGCCGCGGAGGTGCTCGCGGGCATTGAGGCCGGCATGACCAGCGATGAATGTGAGGCCCATCTCCTCAGTCCGGAGATCGCACATCAGGAATGGGAGCACCGGTTCCGCATCATGACCGTCAAGCGACTGGGGCCGAGCCTGGTGCCCGCGGAGGTCGTCGTCCCCCTTTCGGGACTGGGGGCGATGATGAGTGAGGTGGAGAGCAAGGTCGACAAGCCCGTGGTCAAGGAGGGCATGCTCATCCGCCAGGGTCGCAATCCGGAAGGGGCGCCGGAGGTCGTCATCCTGGGGTTTATACCCGCCGATCAGCGTAAGTTCACCTACAACTTCGTCTTCCCGTTGTCGCTGACCATCTCCCGTATCGCGGAGAAGTACGGCGGGCGACCCTATGCCACGGGGCTCTATTATTCCAAGATGGCGCCTCAGGTCCTGGGCGAGGATCGCGCGAAGGTCCTCAAGGCATTCAAGGAAAAGGCGGACCCTGCCGGGATCCTCAATCCCGGCAAGGTGCTTGGCAGTAGCTTGATCAGTAACGCGTTGATCGCCGCCAACGCGATGGAGCCGCTCATTCGCCCGTTTGGGAATGCCGTCAGCTCAGAGGTGGGCGAGCATCCGCCCGAGGATTCGGTCCGCGGTATTCCGGGCGACGTCGCCTGGTACGCCTACGCTTGCTCTCAGTGCGGCTATTGCGTCCAGGAGTGTGATCAGTACTACGGGCGCGGCTGGGAGAGTCAGAGCCCGCGCGGCAAGTGGTACTGGCTGCGGGAGTACATGGAGGGCCGGGAGGAATGGGACCAGTTTATGGTCGACACGTTCCTGGTCTGCACGACGTGCGAACTGTGTAACCTCCGGTGCTCTGCGGTGCTGCCCATCGAATCCTCCTGGATGAAGCTGCGAGGCAAGCTCATCGAGGAGGATCAGCGGATGACGTTCCCGCCCTTTGAGATGATGTCCGCGGCTTTGCAGGATCAGGGCAACATCTGGGCCGGTTATCGACGGAACCGCGCGGCGTGGTTCCCTGAGGACTTGAAGGACGAGCACACGGGCAAGCCGGCGAAGGCCGTCTACTTCGCCGGCTGCACAGCCAGCTACGTGGAGCACGACATCGGTCAGGCTGCTGTTCGCCTGCTGGATGAAGCCGGCGTGGACTACACCTACTTGGGTCCCAAGGAGAACTGTTGCGGCACGCCCATGCTCGTCGCCGGCAAGTGGGAGGTCTTCGCCGAGACGATGAAGAAGAACATCGCTGCGGTCAAAACCGCCGGAGCGGACACGGTGATCACCTCCTGTCCTGCGTGTAATATGATGTGGCGTCATACCTACCCGGAGTGGGCTGAGAAGTTGGGTATCGACTACGACGTCGAGTCGAAGCATTACAGTGAGGTGCTCGCGGAGCAGATTGATGCCGGGGAGTTCACTTTCCCCGACAACGGCGATGAGTCGGTGGCGGTGACCTGGCACGATTCCTGCCACATGGGCCGGGTCTCGCACGTCTACGAAGAGCCCCGCAAGGTCATCCAGGCGATGCCGGGCGTGGACTACCGGGAGATGGCTCACAATCGGGATGCGGCGCACTGCTGTGGCAGTGTGTTGACCTTGATCAAGGAGCCGGCCGTCGCAGCGGATATCGGTGAAATTCGCCTCAGCGAGGCCGTTGAGGTCGGGGCGGAGAAAGTCTTAGCCGCGTGTCCGTGTTGTGAGTTCCAATTCCGTGTGAGCCGGGACAAGAAGGAGATGGACGTTGAGATCGTCGATCTGGCGCGCTTTGCAGCGGAGCGACTGGGCTACGATGGCTTCCCGGACCCTAATCCCGAGGTGGCTGCCCAATGGGCTGTCTTCGAGGCGATGATCGAGCTGATGACGCCGGAAGGCTTCGCCGATCTGATGGGCACGATGTTCCCGGAGTTGATCGACGCGATGCCGCTTGGCATGGGCAAGATGATGCGGGCGATGGGCAAGGTCCCGGGCATGCTGGGGATGATGAAACCCTTCTTCCCTATCCTCTTCCCAAAGCTGCTGCCTTTGATGATGCCCAAAGTGATGCCCACCGTGTTGCAGCGGGTCGGGGAACGCATCCCGATGCCCGACTATATGCAAGAGCAGATGCCGGATTTGATGCCTCGCGTGATGGACAATCTCATGCCTCACATGATCGACGACGTGGTCCCGCTGGTTACCGATCCGATGATCGCCTATCTGAAAGATGAGAGTTGAGGACATGAGAACGTAGCGCCCAGCGTTTTCCTCAACAGGAGATAGATCAATGCCCGGCCTTTCCGAAAGGCCGGGCATCCTTCATATGGGCGGATAACAGGCACTCGTTCGTCAACAGGCGGTTGCGCGTTCAGATGTGCACTTAGGACTCAGGCGGCGGCGTGATTCTGTAGCTCCGCTAACCAGTTGCGCACATGCTCGGCACGGTGATCATCAGCCCCTTCCAGCAAAACGAGAGCTTTTCGCCAACTGGTACCGGCACGTCGAATGTCTCCCGTGGCTCCGTAGATCACACCGATGTGCATCAGCGCTTCACCCTCGACATGGTGGTCGTCGCGTTCTCGCGCGATCTCGAGTTGCTGCTCGTAATACCCCAACGCTTGTTGCGTTTCGCCCTGCGCGTGACTCACATCGCCCAACGCGCCGAGTAGGACGCTGATCGTGCGCCGGTCATCGAGACGCTCGGCTGCTTCCAAGGCGCCGGCAAGCCATGCGAAGAGCTCGTTTCGGGGCAACACCTTCTTGAGCAGCGTCATAACCCGCGGCGGAAAGCCACTGATCCAGCGATCGGCCTCTGCGGGGGCAGGCCATCCCGGATCCTCACCGGTGGCACGAGCCCACGCCGTCGGCAGGTGTTGCCACAGCATGCGGAAGGCTGCCGATGTGGATGGCTGCTCCGTTGGATCTGAGGGCGCACGCAACCGCTCGTTGATATGAAGGGCTTCCGTGAGATAGTGGCGGGCGTGGTTGAAGACCAACGTGCGGGTCCTCTCCGGTTGGCCCAGGAGGAGTTCCTGCGCGTGGAGCATGACGAGGTGGTGGGTCTGATAGGTCGAAGCGCCGGGTTGGTGGTCAACGAGCGACCGCCGGACCAGAAGATCCAGCAGCTCCCGGGCCGTTGCCGTTGATGTCTGCCAAACCGCTGCCGCTGCCGCTACGGTGAAGGGCGCGGAGAAGACCGCCAGCGCTGCGTAGTAGGGCTTCAGCCCGGGAGGCAGGAACTTGTAGGCGACCTCGATGGCTGCACCCACCCCGGTATTCGGCGTAAAGGTCCCTCTGAGTGCGACGATCTGCTTCTGAACTTGGTTGAGATTTCGCATCAGCGTCCGCGGAGATATCCGCGGGCTTGGCCCGACCAGTGGGGCGACGAGGCGGAGAGCCAGCGGCACGCTGTGCAGTTGCGCGATCAGGCTATCAAGCGCTCGCCTCGACGGGTCCGCGGCTTGAGGGGTGATGCTGACGATAAGGCGATAGGCATCCTCCGATGGAAGCTCTCTCACAGTCCATGAGAAGAGTTTCGAAAGGCTCTTGGAGAGGTCATGTTCGGAGGTGACAATGACAGTAGAGCCCTCCCGCGGCAGCAGGTAACGTATCTGAGTCGCTGAGGTCACGTTGTCGAGAATGAGCAGCAGCCTGCGCTCGGACAGGGTCGCATGGTAGCGTCGGCGGAGCTCTCTGGGATCCGCGGGAAGCTCTGTCTGGGGATCCAGCGACAGCAGCAGGTACCGCTGGGCGTCAATGTGAGACATCGGGGCTAAGTAGGCAGGCTCGCCGCCTCGGAGATCGATCTCGATAACGCCGTCCGGATAGTCTTCTGCAGCCTCAGCCGCTACGCGTCGCGCTAATGCCGTCGTGCCCATCCCCGCGCCGCCCGTGCAACTGCTGATCACGAGGCCCTGATCTAGGTGCTCCAGCAGGACTTCCACGTCTTCGTCGCGTCCGAAGAGTTCGGGCGCCGGAGGCGGCATCAGGGCGTCCGAGTGATCCGCCTCTTCCTCAACCACCGCGACGCTCTGAGGGGGGCGGTCGGCATCGCGTCCAGCGTGAGGGAGTGGAAACAGTTGCCCCAGGAAACTCTCCTGCGGTATCTGCTCTGAGATATCGACGTTCGTCTCCAAGATGCTTTCGGTCGTCATATTCTTCTTTTCTCCAACAATATCATCGTGTTGGCGAGCCCGATGTCCGGCCTTGCTGTCGGGCGGCAAGTTGCGGACGAGCTTACCAATTTCTTACTTTACCTATCTCTATTGTAAGATGCTTCGAATATTAGGCAAGTTACACCTTCGCAACAGGTGCGTTTCCAAAACTTTTCGCCAGGGCGTCAACTCTCCTTCGGATCCTCGAAGACAGTCTTTTGACGGGCTTTTCCGCTATGCTATAATGTGAAACTGAGTAGCTCCTAGCACGCCGGCAGTAGATTATTAAGATCAGCTTATAGAATACTCTTAGGAGGTTCCTGATGCCAGAACGCACTATGATTACGGTAGATGGCAATACCGCATGCGCCGGTGTGGCGCATAAGATCAACGAGGTCATTGCCATTTACCCGATTACGCCCTCAAGTTCGATGGGGGAGTTGGCCGATGAGCTTTCGGCCAAGGAGGAGACCAACATCTGGGGCTCAGTTCCCCTCGTCGCTGAGATGCAAGCGGAGGGCGGTGCCGCCGGCGCTATCCACGGCGCGCTCCAGACCGGCGCCTTGACCACGACGTTCACCGCGTCTCAGGGGCTGTTGTTGATGATCCCCAACATGTACAAGATCGCTGGGGAGCTCACGCCCACCGTCTTCAACGTTTCTGCGCGCAGTATTGCCGCCCAAGCTCTGTCGATCTTCGGAGACCACAGCGACATCACGGCGACGCGCGCCACCGGCTTCGCTCTGTTGGCGAGTTCATCGGTCCAGGAAGCCCAAGATTTCACGCTCATTGCCCAGGCCGCGACGCTGGAGTCTCGCGTACCCTTCGTCCATTTCTTCGATGGCTTCCGCACCAGCTCTGAGATCAACAAGATCGAGGAACTGTCGAATGAGGCCATCCGTTCCATGATCAGCGATGAGCTCGTCCAGGCCCATCGCGAGCGCGCCTTGACGCCGGACCATCCTGTCGTTCGCGGCACCTCCCAGGGTCCTGAGGTGTTCTTCCAAGGACGCGAGACGGTCAATCCTTACTACATAGAGGCCCCCGGCATCGTTCAGGATGCTATGGACAAGTTTGCCGACCTCACAGGGCGGGCTTACCATCTCTTCGATTACGTGGGCGCGCCCGACGCCGAGCGAGTCATTGTGCTGATGGGCTCCGGTGCCGAGGCAGCTCACGAGACGGTTGAGTATCTGGTCGACCAGGGCGAGAAGGTCGGCGTGGTCAAGGTCCGACTCTTCAGGCCCTTCAGCGTTGAACACTTCGTAGAGGCGTTGCCCGACACCGTCAAGGTTATCGCGGCTCTGGATCGCACAAAGGAGCCGGGGAGCGCCGGAGAACCCCTCTATCAGGATGTGTTGACGGCGGTCGCCGAGCTCGAGCGCCGGGTTAAGGTCGTGGGCGGTCGCTATGGCCTGTCCAGCAAAGAGTTCACCCCCGCGATGGTTGTGGGTCTCTTTGAGGAGCTGAAGAAGGACGCGCCCAAGAACCACTTCACCCTGGGCATCTATGACGACGTGACCAACACCAGCATCGACTACGATCCCGGCTTCAGCGTCGAAGGCGAAGACGTGGTTCGCGCGCTCTTCTTCGGACTGGGCTCCGATGGCACGGTGGGCGCCAACAAGAACAGCATTAAGATCATCGGTGAGGAAACGGATCTCTACGCTCAGGGCTACTTCCAGTACGACGCCAAGAAGTCCGGCGCCACCACCGTCTCGCACCTCCGCTTCGGTCCTCGTCCCATCCAGTCTACTTACCTGGTGAACTCCGCCAACTTCGTCGGCTGCCATCAATTTGGATTCGTCGAGCAGTTTGATGTCCTCAGCAATGCTGAGGAGGGCGCGACCTTCCTGTTGAACAGCCCGTATCCCGCCGAGGAGACGTGGGATCAGCTGCCCCGCAAGGTGCAGCAACAGATCATCGACAAGGACCTCGAGTTCTACGTCATCGACGCCTACGACGTGGCCCGTGAGATCGGGCTGGGTGGTCGCATCAACACCGTTATGCAGACCTGTTTCTTCGCGTTGTCCGGCGTGTTGCCGAAGGATGAGGCGATTGCCGAGATCAAGAAAGCCATCCGGAAGTCCTATGGCAAGCGCGGCGAGAAGATCGTGCAGATGAACTACGCGGCTGTGGATCAGGCTTTGGAGCACATGCACAAGATCGAGGTGCCCGACGCCCCCACCAGCGACATCGAGATGCGCCCGCCGATCAAGGGCGATGCACCTGAGTTCGTCGAGAACGTGACGGCGAAGATGATCCTCCGGGAAGGCGATGAGTTGCCGGTCTCGGCGATGCCCGCGGACGGCACGTTCCCTGTCGGTACTACGCAGTACGAGAAGCGGAACATCGCTCTGGAAACGCCTATCTGGGAGCCCGACGTCTGCATCCAGTGCGGCAAATGCGCGATGGCTTGTCCTCACGCCGTGATCCGCCTCAAGGTCTACGACCCTGAGGTCCTGGAAAACGCGCCGGAGGGCTTCCGTTCCGTTGACGCGATGGGGCGCGCCTTCAAGGGTTTGAAGTTCACCGTGCAGGAGAGTGTTGAGGACTGCACGGGCTGTGGCCTGTGCGTCGAGGTCTGCCCGGCGAAGGACCGCCAAAACCCCGATCGCAAAGCGATCAACATGACATCGGTGCTCGACATCCGCGATCGCGAGGCTGAGTACTGGCAGTTCTTCCGCCACGAGATCCCGGATTATGATCGGACTGAGCTCAATCTCAAGACTGTTAAGGACTCTCAGTTACTGCGCCCGCTCTTCGAGTTCTCCGGCGCATGCGCCGGCTGTGGCGAGACACCCTACGTACGGTTGGTCAGCCAGCTGTTTGGCGACCGCGCCGTGATCGCTAACGCCACCGGGTGCTCTTCGATCTACGGCGGCTACATGCCCACCACCCCCTACACGACCGACGACGAGGGTCGGGGTCCGGCATGGAACAACAGCCTCTTTGAGGACAACGCCGAGTTCGGATTTGGCTTCCGCCTGACCCTCGACAAGCAAGAGGCCTATGCCCGCGAGTTGATTCAGCGGTTCCGCGGAGAGCTGGGCGACGAGCTGGTCGACGGCTTGCTGAATGCCGAGCAGATCACCGAAGAGGACTACGCAGCCCAGCGCGCGCGGGTTAAGCAACTTCGGACCAAAGTGGCCGAGATCGATACCCCCGAGGCCAAGGATCTCTTAAGCCTGGCTGATGTCCTGGTTCGCCGCTCCGTGTGGATCCTCGGCGGTGATGGCTGGGCCTACGATATCGGGTACGGCGGCCTGGATCACGTGCTGGCCCAAGGTCGCAACGTGAATGTGCTGGTGCTGGATACGCAGGTCTACTCGAACACCGGCGGTCAGATGTCCAAGGCCACGCCCCGCGGCGCGGTGGCGAAGTTCGCCTACGCCGGACGCCCGTTGCCCAAGAAGGACCTGGGTATGATGGCGATGACCTACGGCAATATCTACGTGGCCCAGGTCGCGATGGGTGCCAGCGATGCTCAGACGCTCCGGGCGATTCGCGAGGCGGAGGCCTACGACGGCCCGAGTCTTGTGATCGCGTACAGCCACTGCATTGCTCACGGTATTCCGGATATGAAACTCGGATTCCAGCAGCAGAAGTTGGCTGTCGACAGCGGCGCCTGGGTTCTCTACCGGTACGATCCGCGCCTTAAGGACGAGGGCAAGAACCCGCTGCAGCTCGACTCCCGCGAGCCGAAGACGGACATCAAGGAGTATATGTACAACGAGGTCCGTTTCCGCACCTTGCTCCAGTCGATGCCCGATCGGGCTGAGGAGCTGTTGCACTTGGCCCGTGAGGATGCCAAGGCCCGGTGGAATATGTACAAGCAGATGTCCGAGATGGACTATAGCTGGGTCACCGGCGACTAGCTCACTTCGCGATACAAGAAGAACACGCCCCCCGAGATTCTCGGGGGGCGTGCTACTTGGGCCGTTCGTAACCCTCAGTTCTTCAACAGACGCTGAAGTATGGGCTCGGCATCCAGGACGTGATCCACCGCGTAGTCTATGGCGTCGTCCCCATTCCTTCTGTCAGCATGGGAGCGAACCAGAACCGTGGTCATGCCGGCCTCAGCCGCTCCGAGCAGATAGGTGGGTTGATCGTCGAGCATGACACACGCCTCTCCCGGCAACCCTAACCTCTCAAGGACCCAGCTATAGGCGTGGGGATCGGGTTTGCTCCGGTATCCCACGGCGCGCACGTCAAAGATGTGCTCGAAGTGATGCCGTACGCCCAGCTGCCTTGTCACCCGCTCCGCCCAATCGGCGATACTGTTGGTGAAGACAGCTTTCGGCACCGAGAGGCTCTCCAGCATCGCCGCCAGGTCCGGGGCGGCGTCCAGATAGCGGGCAACGTCGATGTCGTGCACGTAGTCGAGGTACGCGTCAATGTCGACCTCAGGGTGCTCGCGCAGCAGACCGGCCATGGTGGTGCCGTAGGTCCGATAGTAGGTCCGTCTGAGTGCCTCCGCTTCCGTCAGGCTAAGCCCTAGAGCTTCTGCTGTCCATTGCCCGATGCGGTCACCCACCTCATTGAAGAGCCCTGAGGTATTGGTATACAGCGTATCGTCCAGATCGAAGAGTAGGTAGCGAATGTTCGGCATGATGCTTTTCATACGTTACAGTGTATTGTCCAACGGCAGCGCGACCAGGCCGCTGACGATCTTGGGGAAGAAATCGGTGGACTTCTGAGGCATTCTCTCCCCGGCGGTGGTACAAGCTTGGATCTGTGCCATGCGGGTGGGGTTGAGCAGGAAGAGGAAATTGGCCTCCCCGTCGTCGACCGCTTCCAATCCCTGGGCGGGATCTCGCAGATAGGTGATGTTCTCCCGCCGCAGGACGCTTTCCTTGCTCAAACCCATGGTGCCCTCGATGATGAGCTCATGCAGTACGGTGACGTCCAGCTTACGGAAATGCGGGTCGCGGGCGGGAAGCAGCTCGTCCATCACATTTGGGTTCCTGAGCGTTAACAGCGCGTAGTCCCCGTCGTAGAAGCCGAACCGGGGGTGCCCGGGGTCAGCTTCCGCCATGGTGTCTTGCAGACGGCCAAGCGTGGTCATAGGCTGGATCGCGAAATGGCCATCCAGGGCGCCCAACAATGTTTTGCTGTCCATCCCATGGTAGGCGTGAATCAGGCGGTGCGTCGGAAGGACAACCAGTCCCGGATCATTCATACTGACGAAGGTCGCCAGCACGTAGTTGAAGGCTGCCTGCTCCGGAGCCTCCGGGTGCTGCTCGCGCATGTCGTCCCGATAGCCCAACGCCGTCTCATATCGATGATGCCCGTCGGCGATGATGACCGGTCGCCTCGTCGCCATCTCCGCCACGACGCTTTCGATCACATCGGGGTCATTGACCACCCAGAAGTTCTGTTCCACCTCGGGCTCGATGACCTTGTCGTAGACGATGGCGGGCATATGCGTGTCCAGGAAAGGTTGGAGCAGACTGTTGACCGTGGTGTCTTCGTCGGGATAGAGCATGAAGACGTGGCCCCAGCTTGTCTGGGTGGCCACGGTCAGATTCAGGCGGTCGACCTTCGGCCCTTTGAGGGTGTGCTCGTGAGGCAAGACGGTCCCTTCGTCAAATCTGGTGAGCTCCAGCGCGGCCGTCAGCCCGCGGCGGACGTGCTCCACGCCATCGGGTGTCGTGAATCTCTGCTCCAGGACGTAAAGCGCCGGTTCGGGGTCGCGGATGAAGACCTCCTCCGCGAGCCAGTTCCGCACGTAGCACTCCGCTCTGGTGTAGACGTTGTTGCCGGCGTCGTCCTCGGGTGTGTGGACCCCCTGGATAACGCGAACTAAATTGTAGGCAGACTGCGCGTAGTAGAGCGACTGTTCCCGTGGGTGGATACGGTCATAGGGAGCCGTGATCACATCGGAGAGATCACAGAACTTATCGGGATTGTAGCGGAGTCCGCGAAATGGCTGAATTTTCACTATGTTTCCTCCAAGTGAGAGGCTGCCGAGGCCCCTCAATGTGCTCGATGTCTCAGAATCTCAGGCTGATCGATCCGTTTGGCGCCTTGGGCAGCTACGCCAGATAGGCCTTAGCTATGCGCACGATCTCCTCCCCAACCCGATCCTGCGCCTCCACGGTGGATGCGCCGATGTGGGGCGTCACCACGGTCTGTGGGAGCTCCACGAGTTTGCGCAGGCCCGGGCGCGTCGGTGGCTCCTCGGTGTAGACGTCCAGGGCCGCGGCGGTCACTTTGCCGCTCACCAGCGCTTCATAGAGCGCGTCCTCGTCGATCGTACCGCCTCGCGAGGCCTGCACGACATAGACGCCGTCCTTCATCTTCGCCAGCGCCTCCGCGTCGATCAGGTGGCGGGTCTCCTCGCTAAGCGGCACGTGGATGCTCAGGAAATCGGCGCTCCCCAGCAGCGTATCCAGCGGGACAAGGTCCGGGTGCTCGACATAGGGGTCATAGGCCACGACCTGCATCCCGAGTAGCTTGGCTTTCTTACCCAGGAGCTGCCCTATGCGACCATAACCCACGATGCCCAGCGTCTTACCCGCCAGTTCAATGCCCTTGAGCTGCTTCTTCTCCCAATTGCCGGCCTTCAGCGATCTGTCGGCTCTGGCGATATGCCGGGCCAGGGAGAACATCAACCCCAGGACCAGTTCGACAACGGCGTTGCTGCTGGCCTCCGGCGTATTTCGAACGTCGATGCCCTGGGCCTGCGCGTAGGCGACATCGATGCTGTCCAGGCCTACGCCGCCGCGGATAATGACCTGCATCTGATCGGCTTTGTCAATCAGCGGCTCGCGGACCTTGGTTCGGCTTCGGACAACCATCGCCGCGTAGTCACCGATGACCTCTTCAAGTTCTTCGGGCGTGATATCATCGCGTACATCCACCTCAATGCCGGCTTCGCGCATCGCCTCGATCGCAGACGTCGCGATGGGATCACATACCAGTAGCTTGCCCATGTGTACACTCCTTTGATACAGATTTGGAGGGGCTAGGAACAGAGATTGACTTGCTTCCGCAAGGACCGGCCCCGTCCTATCCCCTGTGCTTGTCAGGCCAGTCCGAGGATGTCGTCGATCAGACTGAGCACCCAATAAATGTCATCCGGGGTCAGATCGCCCATATGGGCAATGCGGAAGGTCTTCTCTCTGAGCTTGCTGCCGTAACCATTGGAGATCATAGCCCCGCGCTTGCCAAGCTCTTTGTTGAGGTCCGCAATGCTCACGCCCCGCGTGTTCTCAATGGTGGTCACTGTGTTGGACAGGAATCTCTCATCCGGGAAGAGCGCCCAGTGTTCGCGGGCCCAGGAGCGCACGATTTCCGCCATCTCGATATGGCGAGCCCAGCGATGCTCGAGACCCTCCTCCAAGATGGCGTCCATCTGGGCGTTCAGGGCCTGGATAAGGCTGATAGCCGGCGTGGCGGGCGTCTGGCTGCGCTTGTAGTACTTCAGCATGTTGAGGAAGTCGAAGTAATAGCCGCGATTGGGGACTTGCTCGGCTCGCTCAATCGCGCGCTCGCTCACCGCGGTAATGGCGAGGCCCGGTGGCAGGGCAAAGCACTTCTGCGAACTGGAGATCACGACATCGAGATCCCAGGCGTCAAACTCAATCTTCGCGCCGGCCATCGCGGACACGGCGTCCACAAGGATGACCACGTCCGGATACTTCTCGCGCACCATAGCGGCGATGTCCTGGAGGGGATTCATCACGCCGGTGGACGTCTCGTTGTGGGTCACCGTCAGGACATCGTAGTCGTCCTGGGACAACGCCTCGTCCAGGATCTCAGGCGTGAAGCCCTGGCCCCACTCGACATCGACGCGGTCCGCGGGCACGCCGTTGGCCTCCGCGATCGTATGCCAGCGGTCAGAGAAGGCCCCGCACACGGGGATGAGAGCACGTTTCAACACGGTCTGGCGGATAGCGCCTTCCATCACGCCGGTGCCCGAGGCGGTGTAGATAAAGACGGGCTGCTCCGTGTAGAGGAGCTTCTGCAGTTTCGGCGTGACCTCGGCCTGCAGATCCGCATATTCTTGGCTGCGGTGCCCGATCATGGGCTCCGTCTGCGCTTCCAAGATCGACTCACTTACATGGGTCGGACCAGGGATGAAGAGCTTCTTATACATCGTGACTTACCTCCCGCTTTAAGCTGGTGTACCTGAAATTACAAATGCTTTCCGTGACTTGTCTAAGATATATCTGAACGCGTTAGCTGCGGTTCAGACAACTCTCCGGACTATGGGTGATGCGAGCGCGGGGTGCGCTTGGGTATCTAGGGCAATCCCGGCACACCGTCGATGGTACCCGTCATCCAAAGTCGCGCCGAATCCATGACCGCGACCATCAACGCCGCGAAGACCAACCCCCAGACCATGGGGACCCAGGCTTCACGCCAGCCGACCAGGCCTGCGTCGCGCCGGGTCAGCAGCACAAACATCATCGCGCCCAATAAGGTGAACATCGTGACGACGCCCAGCGCGCTGTAGATGGACACAGCATAGAGCGCCAGTGAGCTTTGTGACGAACTGAGAATGTAGATCAAAGCCCCCATGCCCAACTCGACGGCGATCAGAAAGGCTAACTCATGCCACGACCTGATCGTCGCCACGTCCTCGCCGTCTTTCCAAACCGCCTGGTTGAACGCCGGCACGAGCACCGCGCTCATCGACATGCCCATCAATGCCCCCGAGAACAACCGAAGCCAGGGTTGGGGCGAGTATCCCAGGAGGCCCACACCGGGCGGGCGGTTGACGAACCGCCCAACGAGTGCCTTGACATGGGCGTCAGCGGTCGTCGAGTTGATGCCGTCGAGCGCCCAGATGCCGGCGAAGAGCGCCATAAGGGCGAACATCGGCCATGACGGGAATCTAGCCGAACGCCGGCGGCGCCAAATCAGCCAATGCGTGAGCACGCCGGTCAATGCGCCGGGAAAGGTCCCGCTGCAGCGCTGGCAGAGGGGCAACTGGCGCCCTGCGATCGAGAACGAGTGGCTAGGACGGCGATGGCAGACGGCGGCGCCGACATAATCAATCTTTCGAAGCAAGCCGCCGGGTGTAAGCAAGACGAGAGCCACCAGACTGATACAAGCCAATACTAGCCCCGTCCATTTGAGGACGGGCGGAAACGGCGCGCGCATCACGAGGTCCTCATAAAGGGCGGCAGGTACTCCATCAGATTAAAGTAATGGAAGACCCAGTTAGTGCCCCAATCGGAGCGCCCCCACTCAGCCGCGTGGAGGGCTGCGTTCCAGGCCCATAGACGAGGCGTATGTGATCCCAGAAGGACGCGCCAGATCGTGCCGATGGTCCCGCCGTGCGCGATGATCAGTAAACTGCCTCTAGATGGGGCATCCTCCACGACACGCTGCAAGGCCGCGGTGACACGGTCAGTGAAGCGTCGATAGCCGGGCATCAGCGTCTCGTCAGCGGGGGAGGCGTCCCACATCGAGACAGGATCGGGTGCCCATCCGGCGTCCCAATCATCGAATTCTCTCAGATCCTCATCCACCTTCACGGGCAGATCCAGATAGGTCGCCACGATCTCGGCTGTGGTAAGCGCGCGTTGCAGGTTGCTGCTGACGAGGGCCTCGACATCGGTCTCCTGCGCGAGGTACGCGCCCAATCGGTGCGCTTGAAGCTCACCTAGCGCGGTTAAGGGGGCGTCTGCGCCTGCGCGTTCACCATGTACTTGCCACGCGGATTGACCATGCCGTGCCATTAGAAGTTTCATGGAGGCTGATTATAATAGGCGGTGAGGAAAAAACAAGCCGCCGCGTTGATCGATTAGGGCGATCGCATTTGGATATAGATGCTCGTAGCCCCCGTCTCGGGGGCGTTTTCGGCGC
>JBNGDU010000183.1:0-15561 GCA_049975025.1 Anaerolineae bacterium | reverse complement strand
GGCTGGCCCTGCGCCAGGGCGAAGAACGCTTTGGCACGGATCCTGGAGGCGATCTCCAGGCCGTGATCCAACAGCCGAAGTGACGCGCGCTCCACCGGTTGGATCGAAGAGCCGGGCAGGATGTCGTGGAACTCGGCGAAGAGCAGATCCCGCAGTGCCGCATCCAGGTCGGCTTTGGGATAATCGAGCAATCCCTGCATCGCTGCCGTCGCCGCCATCTTCTCGGTGGTGTAGAGCAAGTTCTCCAGCGCGCGATGGCGCTGCTTGATACGAACCTGAGAGGTGTAACACCCCACCGCCCATGGATTGATGTCCTTGTCATGCCGCGGGGGCTGGGTTTCGCCGCCGTTCCGCTGGTACCGCTCGCGAAGATCGCGGAAGTAGGCCTCCGGCGTCGAGTGCCGGATGACGCCATCCTCGGTCTCGGCGATCAAGGCCGTGAGGGCCTCCAGATCCTCCCGTGACGCTCCGCCACCGTGGTTGCCCACACCCCAAAGCACTAGGCTGAGCTCGCGGTCGGCATGCTCGGTCATCCACTGCTCCACCTTGGCGCGGGCGCCCCCCAGCGGCGAGTTGTACCAGGTCATGGTGCGGTGGGCAAGGACTTCCGAGCCATCGTAGCCTACCCATGTGAAGTCGCTCGCCGGCAGGTGGCACCAGTCCTCGGAAGGACGGCAGAAGAGGTAGCTGTCGTAGCCACTCTTGACAAGAAGCTGCACCAGCCCCCGCGTGTGGCCAAAGGGATCGAAGTTGATCGCCGTGGTGGGGCGCGCACCGAACTTCTCCGAGAAGTAGCGCCGTCCGACGAGGATCTGCCGGACAAAGGATTCGCCGCTGGGCATGTTACAGTCGGGCTGCAAATACCACCCTCCCATGATGTGCCACCGGCCCTCGCGCACCAACCGCTGTATGCGGGCGAAGAGCTCGGGTTCGTATGCCTCGATCCACTCGTAGAGCAGGGCCTCGTTGTGGTTGAAGACAAAGGTGTCAAAGTCCTCACACAGATCAGCGGCGGCACGGAAGGTCGAGATCGCCTCGGCCGCGCCCTCTTCCCACTCCCAGAGCCAGACCGGATCGAGATGGGCATTGCACAGAAGATGGATACGCGGACGCACGTCAGACTCTACTGGACTTTCGCTCATTGAAACCTCACTCAGGAATGACATAAGTTGACCGGGCAAAGCCGAAAGTGGGTTTCGAAGCTGGCCCCAAAGGGTGGATATTTAGCTTTCGGCGTTTATACCAGGTCACACACCCAAAAGAGACACGTCAACCAAGGAGAACGTCGGCGACAGCGGTCTTTTCCCCGTTCTCATCCACGATGCCAAAGGCACCCTTGTAATCCCAATTGGCCCAGGCGATGCCGTACTCGTCGAAGACCGAGAGCATGTCCTTATACCACGCGATGCGTAGAGAGGCGGGCGTCCGATCGAAGGCCCCAAACTCACCGCAGTACAGCTGCAACCCGGTCTCCTCGCTAACGCTCAGCGGCTCGGACAGATCCTCGGCGATGGTCTCGCGACCGAAGGGGCGGTTCCAGTCTCCGTCGTTGATCGCGTCCAACAGCTCTGCTCCCAGACTTGCGAGGTCTGCTTTGGCGATAGGACGGCCCGGGTAGTGAACCGGTCCGGCATAGGTCCCGCCAACCGACCACCAGCTCGCCGTATAGTGTGTGACGAACATCGGGAAGTAGTAGTGGAAAGTGAGGATCATATCGTCGTCCTCAGGCACGTAGAGATCGGAGAAGGTGTGATGTTGGTTGAACCAGTTAGAGCCCAGCACGATGGTGCGCTCCGGCTCCCGTCCGCGAACGGCGTGATAGGCCACCAGCGCGACGCGGTTCCAATCCTCAGGATCACGCGCCACAGGCTCGTTGAGCAACTCGTAGGCGACAGCATCGATCGGACGATCGTCCAGGTGCTCGGAAAGCTGCTCCCACAGACCGGCGAACCGCTCCTCCTCGTTGGGATCAGTAAAGAGAGGTGGTGTTTCCTCATCCAGGAAATGGTGGGTTCTCAGTAAGTGCAAGTCAACCACCACCCGGAGTCCCGCATCCGCACACCAATCCAACGCGGCATCCAGAAGGTCGAAGGCCTCGTTCCTCTCGTCGTCCGCCTCATCCCACATCTGCTCCTCATCGATCGGCAGGCGGATGTGGTCAAAGCGCCCGCCGCCCATCTCGGCGATCCGCTGGACGTCCTCTTTGGTGAAATAGGCGCGCCGCTCAGCGCCGCGCCTCTCACTCTGACTCAGCCAATGGGACACGTTCGTCCCCCGTCTCACTGCAAAAGCCATCTTGCTCTCCCTGTGTTGATTCACACGACCACGGGCTCGATATCGAGGAACTTGCACGCCTGGAGAAGCGGTGCCGTGTAGTCTCCGTGAATCAGGCTGGCGTGGTGGATGAAACCCTCCTCGACAAGGGTTCTGTAAAGGCGATCGTGATCCTCGACCTCCACCCACGACCAGGTGCCGGCCAGCGTCTCCTCGCTGGGGATGATCTCTCCTGTGGCGATCAACATCTTCCACTGACCATCATATTCAGCCAGACGACAGAAGGTCACCGTGCCGGGTTTGAGCTGGAACTGGCTCAAGCCCGCTTGTGCATCCTCCTCAGGTATCGGCTCCTCGCCCGTCATGTCGTGCCGGGACCTGAGCGCCCGCTCGCCGGTATCGTACGCCAGACAGCTAGGCGCGTTCCCGCAGTGCCATGCCAGCAGTCGATTGGGATTCTCTCGGTGACGGATGGTCCAATCCACAAAGTGTGGGACGGTCTCCCCCAGGGCCGCCTGATGGCAGACCACCATCGAGAGCGCGCCCAACACGTCGGCCTCGCAGGCCGTCGGCATCCCCTTACCGGTAAGGCGACCATAGGTCGTGCAGACCGAGATACCCATCAGACGCTGAATGGAGGGCCAGCACTGCATCGCCAGCGCCGAGAGATGGTTGTCCTGCCAAAAGTCGATGAGCGCCACCTCGAGCTTGGCTGCGTTCACCAGATAGCGGTCCGACACCGTGATCTCGTCGTAGGACGCCCGGAAGTCCTCGATAACAGCCTGAACCTCCGAGGCATCATCGGCATAACCCGTGGCCTTATCGACGATGTCGGAAAGGTTTGCGAAGATCATGTTCTGGCCAAACTGCTTGATCATCGCTACCTCATCGTATCCCACCGTCTCGAATGTCGCCGGACGAACCCCCACCTGGCCAATCCGCGCGCCCTTAAGCCCTTTGACGACAGCAACCGCCCTCAAGAAGTCCTGAACCTCCGGCAGAAACTCGGGCTCGTCGGGGAAAAAGAGCCCGGCATATCGGAAGGGGATCTTCCGCCGGTAGAGCCCGGAGGCCATCGAAAGGTTACCGCAATAGGAATCGGAGACCCGCGTCATACCGGGATCGTCGCGAGCGGGCGGCTCCTTGGTGGCGTAGAGCATCACCGGTACGTCGAGGAGCTCCGCGACCTTCACGGCGGAACGCTCGTCGCCGAAGTCCAACGGGCACAGGATCAGTCCGTCCGCCTTCTGGCGCCGGAAATACTCCGCGACGATCTCGGCCTCATCCAGCGTCGAAACCGTGCCGTGGGGCGTCAGCCCCTTCTCCGCATCCAGCGTCTTATCATCCGGTGACGGCTCGGGCACCACCACCTCCATGCCGTCGACCTCGGCGAAGGCTTTCAGACTGTCAGCCCGCATTTTCTCGCACCACGGAGTAAACCGAAAGCGGTAAGAGGGCACAAATCCAATCTTCACGCTCATATCACTACTCATATCTGTCCTCATCTCTAGAATTCATCTCACAAAGACTATCGGAGAAATCTGCAAGGTCGACCCTCTGTTGTCAACCTTGCAGATGTATCAACACGCGCTCACCTAGAGCCCCAAGCTCCGGAGATAAGCGCGGCTGATCTTGGCGCTCTCAAACGCCGTCGGCTTGGTCGTGCGGTCGGTCTCGACGATGATCCAACCCTCGTAACCGGCCCCCTCCAGGACCTCAAAGAGCGCTGGGAAGTCGACGCATCCCTCGCCCAGCTCCGCGAAGATACCGTTGGAGGAGAATTGTCCGTATTCCCACGCTTTCCCCACACCCTCGGCCAACACATCGGCGTCGATGTCCTTCACGTGCACCGACTTGATGTCCTCGGCGTAGTCTCGGCAGAACTGCACCGGATCGGCGCCGGCCCAGACCAGGTGTCCAATGTCCGGTCCCTGGAAGACGACCGAGCGGTCGACCATATCGAAAAGCCGGTCGATCTCGTCGCGGGTCTCGATCACGCTGCCAACATGGTTGTGAAAACAACTTCGGACGCCGTATTTCAGGGTGATCTCGCCGACCTTGTTGACCACCTTCGCGAACTGCGCGAACTCCGCGTCGGTCATCATGTCCTCCGGGCGCACGTGACCGGCGAGCTGTGACCGGTTGAGCCCCGAGTCGGTCACGTATCCCTGAAAGCCGCCGGGGCCGAGATAGAGCTCGGTGCAGCCGACATCGCGCATGAACTTGCCGTAGCTCTCGGCGCGCTCCAGAATCGCGGCCTCCTCCTCCGGTTTCCAGAAGTTCCCGGCCAGGTAGCCGGGCGCCGGCTTGAAGCCAAATCCCTCGCAGAATGTCAGCGTCTCCTCAGGTGTGCCAAGGCTTGGGCTCACCGGCACGCCGTCGTAGCCCGCGTCAGCGATCTCCGCCCAGACCTCGTCCCGCGGCATCTCGCGCGGCCAGGTCAACGAACCACATCCCACCAACCAGTTTTCCCTCGTCATATCTCTCAACACTCCTTGTCATTCAGCCAAAAAGGCTGTGATAGCTTCCATATAGGGTTCAAACGCTTCGCGACGGATATTGTGGCCGGCGCCCTCAATTCTGACGACCTCGATCTTGGAATTGAGCTCCGTCGCTGCCTCAGCGATCTCCGGCGTGACAATCGCGTCCTTGTCAGGATCGGCGGTGATGAGCAGCGTGGAGACGGTGATCGGCTTGGCAATCTCACGCCACGACTTAGCCTGCTCTTGCGCATCGGGCGCGCTCGGTCTGCCTGCAGCGATCTTGGGGCTCACCTGCTGCTTGGCGATAGCCCACGGGCCCAGCTCCACCTCGGGCCAGTTCGGTCGTCGCTCGCGTGCCAGCTCGATCAGCGCCTCCCGCGACATCTTCTTTTCCTCCAAGATCTGCCGTTTGCGCTCCTCCTGCCAAAACTCATGTTCCTCCGCGGTCATCGTCCGGCGAGGGCTGTCCTCCGCACGCCAGGATGGATCCTCCAGCACGACCTTGCTGAAGAGATCCGGATACTTCGCGGCTGCAGCCGCGGCGGTCGCTGCCCCCATCGAGTGCCCGAGGACCGCGGGCTTTTCGAGATCCAGCGCCTTGACCACGCCGGCAAGGTCGTCCGCGCGCACCTCGGCGTTGTGACCCGTGTCAGGCGCGTCGGAGAGGCCGTGGCCCCGAGCGTCGTACATAATGATGTCATAGTCCGATTCAAGGCGCCGCGCCACGGGCGTCCAGCAGAGCCCGTTATCAGTACGACCGTGACAGAGCACCAACGGCGGCTTGCTGCCGTCGCCGGTGCGCCAGTAGTGGATCTGAATGCCGTTGGCCTCAACGTAGGCGTCGGGCCAGGTGGTGATGTCGCCCAGGTTGAGCATCGACATAAAGGGAGAGTCCTCGACCTCCAGGGGCAGGTCCACGCGCCCGCGGCGCCGGCTGGACTCGTAGGTCGCGAAGATTAACTCCGTCGCCTGGAGGGCCTTCCAACCCGCCAGCTCCGGCCCCCGTCCTTCCTTCAGCGCATCGATCAGGTCTAGAATCGCTTTCCCGTGAAGGTCCTCGCCGTGCATCCCGCCCTCGACGTCGACGGCCTGCCACACGCCGCCCGTCGACGCGTTGAGCAACCGCACCTCCGGCCCATCGCGCACCCCGACCTCGATCGTGCCCTCCAACCCGACGAGCCGGTTGCCGCAGTTGATGCTCTTGAGCGGCTCGCCCTGTTCAAAAAGGTCGCGCCCTCCGGTGACCATCAGCCCGGCTACGCCGTTTTGGTACTTGAAGAAGGAGAGCCCTTGGCCCTCCACCATCGCGCCGAAGATAGGATGGCTGCCGCGAGCATCGATCTGGCCGATCACCCACTCCACCGGGGTCTCGTCGTTGTAGTAGAAGAGCATATCGAACCAGTGGGTACCCCAGTCGTAGAGGTTGGAGGTGTAGGCCTCCAGGCGCTCCAGCTCCCCGATCGCGCCCTCGTCCAGAAGGGCCTTCGCCTTGCGGAAGGGGGCGCCGAAGCGACGCATATGGTTGAAGGTCAACACCACGTCGTTCGCCTCACACGCCGCCACCATCGCCTTCGCATCGCCGTAGGTCAGGGCCATCGGCTTCTCGCAGTGGATGGCCCTGACGCCCGCCTCAGCGACTTTGATCGTCATAGGGGCGTGAAGATGGGGCCATAGGCAGATGCTGACGATGTCGACATCCTCATTCTCCAACATCTCGTCGACGCTGAGATACCCTCGGGGAACGTCGTGCTCCTCGCAGAAGGCATCCAGATTCACCGGGTTGATATCCACGGCCGCGACGATCTCCGCGTCCGGGGAGGCCTCGTAGCCCGCAGCGTGAAAATGCGCCATGCCGAATCCGGTGGCACCCGCCTCACGGCGCGGACGTCCACACCCGATGATCGCTACCTTGTACTTCGCCATAGTGTATGTGTCCTCCTTGTGAAAGATAATCGTGCTTCAGGTCTGAGTCTTCGTACCTCGAAACGCTCGTATCATCGGGGCAGATGCGTTCGACAAAAGTCAACAGGGCCCCAATGTCCATCGGCCATCAATCTGTGTAGATGCGCTCCCGCTTTTCGATCCGCTCCTCGTTCAACACCAGCCCCAGCCCCGGGAGCTTGGGCAGCACGACCTCGCCTTCCTCAGGCACATAGATAGGCGTGTGGAAGAACTGCTTGCGGGCCTGGTGGCGGATCAGATACTCCACGTAGGGCACGGTGGTGGGCGATTGGGCGCCCGCGACGTGCAGCGCCGCTAGCAGCGAATGACCATGCGCGATCACGGGCTTCTCGAAGGCCGACGCTAGGGTGCAGATCTTGACCAGCTCGCTGATGCCGCCGGTCCAGTCCGGATCCGTCTGCACGACCTCGATGGCACCGGCGCTGAGCAGTTCCTTGACCTGCCAACGGGTGTACACGTGCTCGCCCGTGGCGATGGGCACCGGTGAGGCGTTGTTGAGCTCCTTAAAGGCGCCGACACGCTCCGGATGCAGGGGCTCCTCAAGCCAGGTCAGGTTGTAAAGCGCCAGAGCCTTCACCATCTCGGCAGCGTAGCGACCATCCCAACCCATAAAGGCGTCGAACATCAGTGGATAGTAGGGGCCCAAAGCCTCCCTCAACGCCCGAACGAGCGCCACATTCCGCTCCTTCCCCTCGGCGCCGTCCGTGGGACCGTAGCGGAAGAACCACTTCTGAGCGGCGAAGCCCTGCTCCTTGAAATCCAGCGCCACCTCGACCGCGGCGTCGGGCTCGATCGAGTAGCCCAGCATGCTCGCGTACGCGGGCACGGCAGGTCGCGTCGGACCACCCAGGAGCCGGTAAATCGGCTGTCCCCAGGCCTTGCCCTTGAGATCCCAAAGCGCGCAGTTCACCGGACTGAGTCCGGTCATAAAGATGCCCGACCGACCGTGCCGGTGGAGCCGCAGCATCTGATCGTGGAGTAGCTCGATCGCCAGCGGATCTCGACCGATGAGGTAACTCTCCAGGAATTGATGAATGATGTAGGCCTGATAGTCATCGATGGGACCGAAGATCCCGGAGACCCCCTCATCGGTCTCGATCTCAACGTAAATCTCGCTAATAGGCATGGGCTGCGGCTCCGGATCCGACCGACCGGCCCAGGTGCGGGCGCTGAACTCCGGATAGGCATCGATCGACTGAACCTGACGGTTCCCGGCGCTGTGGCCCGCGGGCTGCCATGTGCCGTACACCTTGGTAAGCACGACGTCCGTAATCTTCATTATCGCTCCTTGATCACTGCTTTGGTTTACCGATGCGATCACGTCGACTGCGAAGCGAACTTATCTGAGAGACTGCCGGAATACTCAGCGTCTCCTTTCTGGATCAGCGCGTTTCAGTCGCACGGAAAAATCGCCGAGGTCCAACATATAGATCTTGCGATCGCCCCCGTGAATGGTGTCGACGGTCAGCAGCCGCCCATCCTCCGACCATCGGGGGTGCAAGTCACACCGTGTATCACCCGCAACCCCGGGCTCGCGGTGGAAAAAGCGCCCGATCTCCCGCAGCTCCCCGGTGGCGACCTTCACGAGGGCCAGCCGCTGGACACCGTCTTCATCGGGATAGGTGTCGGCGACCATCCACCGACCATCGGGGGAGAAATTGAGATGACCGGCAGGCCCCATCCCCAGCGAGATGCGATGCGCTTGGAAAAAGGGCGCCAGTTCGTCAAAAACCACGTATTCGTGCCCCCTGTCCCCCCACGCGGCGTCGACCAGCACCTCCCCGGGGGTGCGTCCCCATATCTGGTGGGAGATCGCGCCCCGCCAGTAGAGATCAGGAAGGGAACAACGCAGGTCGCTGCCATCGAGGCGCATCGTATACATAAAGGTGCGCCACGGCTTCGGCGGATCGATCTGGGGAGCGTAACGGAACAGGACCATCACGCGGCTGGCATCGCAATTGAAGATCGCGTGGTTCAGCCACATATAGACACCCCGCCCCGACCCCAGCTTCAGATCATAAGGGAAGGGATGTCGCTCGATAAGGTCACGATAGCTCGCGATCAGCCGGACCTCACCGCTCTGCAGGTCGACCAGAGAGAGACCATCGCCGTCCAGGTCCGGATCTGGGTCGACGACGGGGAGGGCCGCAAGCGCGTAGGAGTAGCCCCGCCGCGGTATCCGGTTGAAATTCAGGGTGACGCCCCACCGACCGTCCCTGGATATGGTGTAGAGCGGCACCTCATAGTGTCCGACCTCGCCATCATCAAGACTGTGCATGCGGGCGATGGGTTGCCAAGCGCCATCTCTTTGGACGAAGTCATTGTAGACGAAGGTCCGCGGTCGGTGCTTCAGCCAGAGCGTCATAGCGCCCTGCTGGTGACACCAGGCCAGCGTCCGACCAACCTGGTGAAAGCTTCGCGTCCCGCGATCCACGTAGCCGACATCTGCCGTCTCCCCAGGCCCCGGCAGACGCGTCTGCTGCGGAATGCGCAACGCGAGATGAAATCGATTCTCCGCATCCCACGGGTAGCGATCATAGTAGCCAAACGCATAGTGTCCGGGCTCGGGCGTGAGATTCCGCCAGTCGAAGTCCGAAGAGACCTCTATTGGGACCATGTCACCTCCGGGAACGCATAACTATGTATCTCGGCGCATCTTCCGAGATTCTACTCCACCGTATATATGGCGCAAGGTATCTCATTTGACAAGCTATCCCCTTGCCTGTACAACATGACCACAGCGTCGGCGTTCCTCACCGCCCCGGACACCACGACCTCGTGGAACGCTTGGCATCGGCAGCCAGATAGTGACACACTCGGAGGTGAAGCATGGCCGTAATCACGATCTCCCGTGAACTGGGAAGCGAAGGGGACAAAGTCGCGGATCTCTTGTGTGAGGGGCTGGGGTACTGTCGCGTCGACAAAGACCTCCTGATGCAGATTGCTGAGGAGGCAGGCATCGACGTCGAAGCCGTGCAAGAGCTAGAAAGCAGCTTCACCAAGCGGGCAAGGCTTGTAAGCGGGGAGATGACCTCGCTCTATCGCAAGCAAGCCTCGGCTTTCGACCGACCCGGCGCGATCGACGACAGGACCTACGCCGAAGTCCTGGTGGAAACCGTGAACGAGTTCGCCAGCACGGGCGATGCCGTCATCGTCGGGCGGGGCGGTCAGATGATCCTCCAGGACTGGGACAACACAATCCACGTCAGGCTCTACGCTCCGCTAGAGGTGCGGGCAAGCCGGATTGCGCAGCGCGAAGGCATCGACGAAGCGAGAGCTCTGCACATGGTCAAGCAGTCCGACGAGCAAAAGCGCCAGTACATCCGCCACATGCACAACAACGCCGACTGGCGCAACTTGAAGTACTACCATCTGGCCATAGATACTTCGCGGATCCCGCCGGAGGCCGCTGCCGAGATGATTCTGTTGGCAGCAAGGGCCGTGGACGGCAGATAACGCCTCCCCAGAATCCCCGCGTAAGTGTGGGGGCAGGAGTTTCGACTCCCGCCCCCTTGATCTGGGCGAACCAAGCGGCTGGCACTCACGCCAGCTCTTGGAGCTCAATCCGTGCGTCGCCGTGATTAGGCGCCATATCCAGCACCTTCTCGAGTGCTGTCTTGGCCTTCTCTGTCCTCCCGAGGCCCTTCAGCGCGAGACCGATGAGGTAGTTCAGGTGGATCCGGCGCCGCGTCTCAAGATCCTCCTCGGCGAAGACAAATTCCGGCACAGAGGTAGCGAAGCCCTGCTCTGCCTGCTCCGCTAACCGCTCCTTGGCCTTGTCGAGCATTGTCTCAAGCTTCTCGATTGCCGCTGCTTCCTCGCCCATCGCCTTCAACGCCAGCGCCTGATAGTAGGCGGTTTCGGACACCGGACCTCTGGAGGCCTCGAGCACACGCTCAAAGCTGGCGCGGGCGCCCTCTTCGTCGCCCAGTTTTTGCCGCGCAAGACCGGTATAGTATTGGACGCCAGCGTCGGGCCAGCGCAGGTTCTTTCGCTCTCCCAGGTTCTCGGGATAGGTCGCCTGGGCCGTCTCGAAGTGGCTCAAAGCCGTCTGCGCATCGCCCGCATCCAACGCCGCTTGCCCAAGTCGCAGGTGCGCCTTGACGTACTGGCGCGAGATGAGGCCGGTGCCGCCCTCCCAGGGATGGAAGCGCCGGGACAACGCGTAGTCCAGCGCCTTCTGAGGCTGCTGGGTTTCATTGTAGAGCGTGGCGATCGCAACCGAGAGGTCGTCCCGATCGCGAACCAGGTCCATGTGCTCCTCCAGCAAAGCCAGTCGCTCCTCTGGTGAGACCCCCGTGCGCTGCCGCAGCTGATCTAGCTCTGAGAGCACCCGACCATCCTCCGGAGCGAGCTCGAAGGCTTTCTCGTAGGCAGCGATGGCTTTCTCCGGTTTGTCCCGCACGTTGTAGTAAGCGATGCCGAGGTTGCGCCACGGGATCGCGAAGTCCGGTGCCAGCTCAACGGCGCGCTCCCAGTTGGCGATGGCCTCGTCATATCGCTTCTTATCATAGTAGAGGTTACCTAGGTAGTAGGCCACCTTAGCATCGTCAGGACTGACCGATTGCGCGTGCTCCAGTACGAGCATCTCATCTAGGCGCTCCGGGAAGCAGTAGTCCACCGGCTGAGCCGACGCCCGCCTATAGTGCGCTTTCCCTTCCGCCTCTCGCCCGAGTTGGTAAGCAATGTAACCCAAAGCGTAGAGAACCGTCGGGAAAACCGGCTGATCCTCGTCCTGGGGCGGCACGAGGCGCGTGAGAACATCCTCGGCTTCTTTCCACAACCCAGCGTCGAAATAGTCAAAGGCGAGATCCAGATAGGCCTGAATCTTCGAGAGACGATGGGGGACCTCCATAAAATCCATGAGCTCCGCAAGCTGGCTCTCAGCGACGACCTCCTTGTCCTGGGCGCGGCTGACCAAGACCGCCTCGTTGCGCGACCACATATCCAGTGGATCCAGCTCAACGGTCTCGCACGTCGCCGGCGCTGCCTCATCCAGCCGTCCCAGATGGCGCAGTACCGCGGCCTTGAGGTTGCGCGCTTTCGTGTTCATGGTGTTGGTGCGAAGCGAGCGCTCCAGGTGCTCGAGCGCCCGCTCGAAGTCACGCCGCCGGATGTCGATCTGAGCCAGCGCGTAGTAACCGGCAGCCTGCCAGGCATAGCTCCAGATCGCCTTGTAGTAGGCGTCATAAGCGTCGTCCAGATCCCCTTGATACTTCAACGCCGCTCCGAGATTGTAGTAGGGCTCACCGTCGCGAGGATTGGGATTGCGGCGCGTGAGCTTGTCAATGGCGGTCTGGAAATAATCTGCCGCGGTCTCGAACTTGCCGCGACGGAAGTTCACAAGCCCCATCGCGTTGTTACAGCGTACGTCCATGGGATCCTTTGCCAGCGTGGCTTCCCAGTAGGGCTCGGGATCGATCGTCGGATGCCGGTACTGCTCCAGATGGAGGCCCGTGAGATAGAGCTCCTCGATCGTGTCAAAGGTCTCCGGCGGTGGGGGTGGCGTCTTCGCCTCCGGCAGCGGTGGTTCTTCGATCACCTGAGGCGCGTACCGAATCAGCTCATCGTCCGCACCATCCAGCACCCGCAGTAGGAGATCCGTCTCCCCTACGCTATCGGGTAGAGCGACCTCGGTGACCAAGGGCGCTCCCGGCGCCAGGTCCACCTGGCGGTCGAGCAGCATCTCATCTCCGGCCCTCAGGGTCACAGTCGCTCCCTGGAAGGCCTCCGTGACGGCTACACCCACCTTCGCCTGCATCGGTTCACCGTCCGGGACCTCCAAGTTGACCGCCACGCGGCGGTTGGCGTTCTTCGCCGGACCGATCTCCTGCACCGGGTACCAGAACTGGCTAAAGGTCTTGGTCTCGTAGGGCTGCAGCCAGGAGAAATCGGGCTGGTTGTCGGTGTAGACCCCGGCCATGAGCTCAATATAGGGGCCGTCCGTATCGGTCAGGTTGGCTTCCCACCCCTTGCCGAACTCCCCAGCGCCCCAGGTGAACATCTTCTTGCCCGGCGCGATGTGGCGGTTGGCGACGTGGATCACACCCGCGTCCGCGCGATGATCGTAACCCCCGAAGTAATCGTAGCCGGTCTCCCAGACGAAGTAAGAGGTGGCCACCGGGACGTTCTTGTACCAACTGATATCGGTGCCCTCACCGTCGTCACTGTAGTCAATCCCGTAGTAGGTCCCGCGCGCCATCGGGTAGTAGGACATGGACCGTTTCGAGTGGTCGGTTACGGTCGTCACGTCAGGAGGGAAAACCACCTGATACGCATCGTGGACGTGGACGGCGAAGTTGATCCACCACAAGAAGCTCTGAACCTCCGGCGTTCGGTTGTAGAGTTGGACCTTCATCTCGAAGAAGGCCTTGCCGGGGTAAAGACAGATGCCGACCATGCCCTTCATGCGCTGCATGGGGTCATTCTCGCTGAGCCAGACGGTCACGCTGCCGTCCGCCGCTTCCTCGATCAGATGATGGGTGGGCATAAACGTCGACGGACGGTGGTGCTGGGGCCAGTTGAACTCCACGCCGCCCGAGATCCAGGAGCCCAAAAGGCCGATGAGCGCGGGCTTGATAACGTGCTGCCGGTAGATGAAATGATACCCGTTCGTCTTGTCATATCCCTCGTGGATGCGCCCGCCGATCTGGGGCAAGATCATCAGCCGGATGTAGTCATTCTCCAGATAGACCGCCTGGTACTCCTGGGGCTCGCTCTCATCGGAGACCTTATCCGTAAAGGGATAAGGATACACGCGACCGCTGGTACCCTGGTTCACACGCTTCTCAAGAAACATCGGATTCAGGTCCGGTGAGGGCTCTGGGTAGGTAGGTAACGTTACCGTCTCCTCCCAAGCTTTAGCGTCTTTTGTCATACCTATCTCCTCTGTCGTTGACGTACTACATCAGACAACTTGCTTGAACGGCACGGTTTGGATGTGCCAACCGCCAGTATAGCATTACCGGAACCTGTGTCACGTCCAAACCTAAAGGTGCAGTGGTCGTGCCCCACGAAGATCCGGCGCGGGGCGACGACCTTGCCAGAAGCGAGCACCTTTAGGGTTGTCAGTCCACCTGGAAGCGGCCCCAGCTGACAGCTACCCCTCAGGCCGACTTGGCATGCTCGAGGATGTAGCGGCCCTCCTCACTTCCCAGTTCTGAGACCGGATCCGCAGTCTGGAATATCAAGGTTGGGATCGCGCCCTGCTTGAGGGCCGCGTCGATCATGTACCTACGATTCTCACCACGACCGTAGTTGTAACCGATGCCCCGGGAAAGGCCCTTAAACAGGACCTCATTCACCGGCAACGTGGCCTCTACAACCCATGACATGTCCTCTCCCTCGCCGGCCCGCTGGTGGGCGAAGTTGTAGAGGTGGAACTGCACCACCGATAGGAACTGGGTGGAGATCTCATTGCGCGCTTCACCGGAGACGCAGAAACCGGGCGCCAGCTCGGTCAACTCCCGAATCAGCTTCAGCGACCCCTCTGCATAGGAGAGTCCCTCCACTCGCGCGTTGTCACTGTTGTGGATGAGCTGCGAGACGTCGATGAAGACGCTGTCCAGTCCTAGGTCGTCGATCAGACCGGCGATCTGCCGGGTAAGCTGTCTACGCCATGGTGACCAAGCCAAATGGACATTGACCAGGATCTTCCAGTCCTTGTGCGATGCCATGTGAGAGTAACTTTGCGGCGGACCGAAGTTGCGCCAACCCTCCACCGGCAGCCAGGACCATCCCCCCCAGCGTAGGTCCATAGGGCTACGTGTGCAGAAGTCGCGCGCTTGGAAGAAGAACGGATGGTCTGGGCTCATCTGGCAGGTGTTGGTGTGCGGAGCTACGTGGAAGCCCATTTCACGCGCCTTGAGAACAAAGGCCTTTCCGGCCTCGCTGGGCTCAAAGCTCGGGTAATCCTCATCGTACCCATAGGGCCGCCAGCGAGGCAGGTGCATAAAGACGGATTTGGGATCGATCTCCTTCGCCAATGCGTCCAGTAGAGCGGGTTCCGTGGGACACCACGAGACAGCCAATCGCAGCTCGTCCAGCCAGTCGGGCCGCAGCTGCGCGGCTTCATCGAGACGGTAGGTCTTCCAGTACCAGGCGCGATAGCGCTTGACCGGGACCTTCCAGTCGCCTTCATAGGCCGAGATGCGCCAGCACACGTTGCCGACGCTGCGATTCTGCTCCAGAGGGCCGGGCGCAAGCGTGAAGAATCCAACGACCTGGCTGTTCTCGTCGCGCCCGATTTTCACCGCCTTGTAGAGCTGATGGTCATCCCAGGTCTGTACCGTGAAGCCCGACTCACCGCCATCGAAGACCAGAAATCCTGCTTCCCAATGACTGGGCCAGAGAGCGTACTTCCCCCCCATCTGTGGATGATCGAGGGGCAGCTTAACGCCCTGCTGGAATGGGGCAACGACCTGTAGATCCTGCCGGATGCCCGGCACATTCATGCCCACGCCTGCGACACCGGCCTGCATCGTCCAGGCAGAAGGCTCCATCAGAATGTCGCCTGTCTCCTCGTCGATAGCGATCCGAACGGAGACGTCGCACTCCCAATCGCTGAGCACCATCTCGGCAATTCGATCCGTCAAGAGAGTATAGTGGAACTCGCTGGCGAGTGGGTGCACGCCCAAGGGTGTGATCTTTCCGTTCTGGTGCAGCAGCTCAAACATCGGGACTTCGTCCTGCAGCCCCCGATCGAGAAACTCCTCGCCGGTGCGGACATTCCGGATGGAGGTCAGATGCCCCTCACTGATCTCCACAACCGTCGTGCTTGATTCGACAACTAGTACAACTCAGCTGAAATGAACGTCCGGTTATGCTTGCAGGGGCCGCCCTG
>JBNGDU010000182.1:0-15637 GCA_049975025.1 Anaerolineae bacterium | reverse complement strand
GTCACCGGAGACGAAAGCCGTCGTCGACCAGTCGACGGCCCGCGAGCGGACGGCTGCGTCTGAGAGTGGGCCGGCGGGCCCGCGCGCAAAGCCCGAGATCAAGCTCCCGACCATCCATATATCTCTCGCGCCGATACGGCAGGGGATAGAGCACTTCCTGGAAGAGCGCAGACAACTACGTGAATTGCGCCGCGCGAAGAGAACTGAGCGCACCACCACCGTGGAGCGAGCTCGTCTCCGCCAGGCTCTGCGGACATTGCTCCCGGGGAAGGTCGAGGGCAAACGCGGATCTTCGAAGCGAACACCCCCGCCAGAACGGTCCTCCGTAGCAGCGGGCGTGAGCCTAGGCGTGCTTGTCCTTGTGATGCTTATCACCGTCAGCCAATATCTTCAGTGGGGAGGGGCCGCTAAGGCCGAGGAACTGCGGAGAGCAGCTGAAGCGAAGCTTCAAGAAGCTTACGAAACACAGGCAGCCGAGGACTGGTACGAGGCACTGGACCTCAGCAGGAACGCCGTGCAACTCGATCCCGAAAGTCAGGAAGCCCTCGAGCTCCTTGCGGAGATCGAGCAGAACGTCGATAACCTCGAGGACGCGATGGTGCTCAACATCACACCGCTTCTGGACCTCGGTACGACTCAGAGCCCACGTCGTGTCGCCGTCGCCGACGATTGGGTCTACCTACTGAACACTGCGACCGATGCCGTGGTGGCGATCCCGCTCACCGGGGACCTCGCCGCCACTCCGGCTGAGGGGGCGACCACCATCCTGAAGCGAGGTCAAACCTATATGGGTGAGGTGGTCAACCACCTAGTCGATCTGGCCTGGGTTGAACCGGGGGGGATTTACCCTGATGGCGCCGTCTTTATCTACAGTGAAGGGGGCACGGTTTACATCTATGAGCCGACCCTCGGCCCCGGCAGTATCACCCTCCAGCACATTCAGGGCGACCTGGACACCGGAACCATCTCCGCGCTGGAGACCTTCGGGGAAAGGTTCTACCTGGTAGATCGGCGCAAGAACCAGATTCTGATGTACGAGCCGGTCAACGGCATCTACGACATCCCGCGGGCTTACTTCGGCACCGACGCAGCGCCCAATCTCCACAATGCGTTGGATATCTCCATCGACGGGCGCATTTACCTGCTGATGGGCGACGGTGATATCCAGACCTACTTCGCCGGATCCCACGACTACTCCTTCGAAATCGCCAACCTACCGGACCCCGATTTTACCCCCAAGGTGATGGCGATGGAAGCCGACCCCGACGAAGGGCTCATTTACCTGGGAGATCCCAAGAACGAGCGGATCGTCGTACTGGACAAGCACGGTGACTTCAGATACCAGTATCGGCTGCCCCGCGGAGAGCTACGGCACGTCGAGGCACTGGCGATTCGCGAGGAGCCCAAAGTCCTCTACCTCATCGCCGACAACAAACTGCACGCGGCGCCCCTGCCGGAGGTTCACTGAGGAGACGCTATGCCTAACGCAGAGACGATGCGCACGTTCATCGCGGTACCTCTCTCCGAGGAGGTCATCACCGGTCTTGACACCGTTCAGCGCTCGCTGAAACGACGCGTGCCCGATGGCGTCGTTCGCTGGGTCAGGCCCAAGAGCATCCACTTGACGCTCTTCTTCCTGGGCGATATCTTGCCCAATCGCGTCAAGCCCGTACAAGATGCGCTATCGACGATCGCCCGCCATATGCCCCCTTTCGACTTCAAGGCCGCCGGTCTGGGCGTCTTTCCCAACCTCCGCCGTCCGCGCGTCATCTGGGTCGGGGTGGAGGACGCTGCGGGCGGGTTGTCGCTCCTGCACGATGCCATCAATGAGGCGATGGTCAACATCGGATTCGCACCTGACAACCGCCGGTTCTCACCCCATCTCACATTGGGACGGGTCCGGCGTCGCGCCAGCCGGCGCGAGGTGGGGTCGCTGGCGGACACGATCGCGGATACGGAGGTTGATCAGCTGGGTACCGTCGCGGTCAGGACCCTGAACTTCTTCAAAAGTGTGCTCAAGCCCACCGGCGCCGAGTACACACCGCTGGACACCTTCGATCTGGAAGGGTAGCAGCACCTTCTAGTCTTGAAGCGCCGCCTGGTAGGCCAGTAGCGTCTTCTTCGCCGTCGCGCGCCAACTGAAGTTCGTCGCACGAGCAAGCCCCGCAGTGTAGAGAGCGCGCTGCAGCTCGACGTCACGCACGACCCGCGCACAGGCACCCGCGATGGCGGCGGGATCCTCTGGATTGATCAGGATCCCGGCTTCACCGACGATCTCGGGTAAGCTGGCGCGGTCCGACGCCACCACCGGCGTGCCACACTGCATCGCTTCCAGGACGGGAAGACCGAAGCCCTCGTAGAAAGACGGCAAGACCAACAACTGCGCGGCGTTGTAGAGTCCAACCAGGTCATTGACCGGAGGATTTTCGATAAAGCGCACCCACGCCGACAATCCCAGGGACTCCACCTTATCGAAGATCTCCTCATACAGCCAACCCCGACGACCGACGGCGACAAGCGGCAGATTGTATCCGCGGGCGTGCAGGAGCCGAAGTGCCTCCAGAAGCCCCGACAGGTTCTTGCGCGGCTCCCAGACACCGACGAAGAGCAGATAGTCAGGGGGCAGCTCGTAGCGCTCCAAAACCGCGCTGATCTTGAAGCTTGGCAGGACCCGGAAGCGGGCATCCGCTGCTAGATGCGCTACCGTCACGCCTTCCGGAGCCACATCGAGCAGCTTATGCAAATCCTGCCTGGTCGCCTCGGAATCGACGATGATCGCGTTGGCGCGTTCGACGGCCCACCCGATCTGGTCATTGTAATAGCGCCGCGCGTCCGACGTCAGGTACTCCGGATAGTAGAGGAAATTGAGATCGTGTACCGTGATGACCAGACGCTGCGCTCCAAACGCCGGGGGGATGAAGTCGGTGCTGTGGAAAAGGTCCAGCTTCAGAGGGAGAAGCTCCGCGCCCAAGGCCCATTTCTCCAAGTTGTGATGAGGAGGCGTCCAGGCGGCATAGCTCCGGACATCCGATAGCGCTAAGGGGTGATCATCGCGGCGATGGTGCACCAGGGTCAGCGTCCCCGGTTCCAGAAGTCCCGCCAGGCTGCGGGCAATCCTGCGGGCATACCGGGATATCCCACCCGGGGCATATGCATGCAGCCTCAAATCGATGCCGATCTTCATGCTTCTCCTCTAGTGCGGTTACCTTACGTGGATCAGTAGCCCCGAGAAGGGTCAATCACGTTCCGCAACGCCTCACCCGCCTGATAGCGCTCCAGGTTATCCAGGAAGAGCTCTGCCTCACGCTGCTTCAGGTAAGGTGTGCTCCACGCATTATGCGGCGTGATAATCACATTGTCCAGATCCCAGAGAGGCGAATCCTCGGGTAAGGGCTCCTCCTCAAAGACGTCCAGCGCCGCGCCTGCAATCCGACCGGACGCCAAAGCGCTGATCAGCGCGTCTTGATCGAGGATCGCACCGCGAGCGACGTTGATGAGCCAGGCGTCAGGACGCATCCTGCGCAACTCCGCAGCACCGATAAGCCCGCGAGTCTCCGGTGTGACGGGCAAGGCCAGCACGACGAAGTGGGATCGTTCGATCATCACGTCCAACTCATCGGGTCCATAGGCCTTGTCGGCGAACTCGGCGCCACGGTCGGGATGCTTGCGCACACCCAGAACTTCCATCCCCATCGCCTTGCACCTTAGGGCAACCTCGCGACCGATATGACCCAACCCAACGATGCCCACGGTCAACCCAGCAAGCTCTCGGAGGCGCAGAAGATGCCAAGTGTGGGCACGCTGTTGATCCAGCAGCTCCGGAATGCGCTTGACGGCGACCAGCATATAGGCGAGCACCATCTCGGCGATAGGGACGTCGAAGATGCCGCTGGCATTGGTGATCAAGACATCTGACGCATGCGGCAGTGCCGCCAGAGCATGGTCGATGCCCGCGCTGACCGTATGGACCCAGCGCAGCGTGGGAACTCCCAAAATCTCCTCATAGGTCTCCTGCGGCACGGCCCAGGGCACCATGACAACCTCAGCGCCGGCTGCGTCACCCTGGATCTCCCCATCATCGTCGATCACGACGATCTCGCAGGCCTCGACCAGATCACAGGCACGCTTCTCCAGAACGGGCAGGACGAATTCAGGCATAATGATCTTCATCAGAGCACCCTGTAGTCAAGCAGATCGACACGGAACATCAACCGATTTGCTCACTCCCATCCCTTTACCCACCAATCCTCTATGTTATGATACTCTTGGGAGGTGACATGGCAAGACACTATATCATACACTACGGCGAGCTGGCGCTCAAAGGCCGCAACCGCATTCATTTCGAGCGCCGTCTGGTCAGCAATATCCGCAAAGCCCTCCGCGATATCTGCGACGCAGAGGTGCAGCGGTTCTACAGCTATCTGATGGTCAGGGTGCCGGAGACAGCGCCGGCTGAGGAGGTCGAAACGCGGCTCAGCAAGGTCTTCGGCATTGCCTATATCGCCCCGGTGACCGTCGTGCCCCAGGACATGCACGCGATAGAGGCAGCGGCGGCGGAGATCGCAGACGGGGTCATCACAGAACAAACCAGCTTCCGCATCCGAACCCGACGCGGTGACAAGCAGTTTCCCCTCACCTCCCCGGAGGTCGACCGTCGGGTCGGCAGCCGCGTCGTCGCGGAGACCCGTGCCCCGGTCGATCTGGAATCTCCCGACGTCACCCTCAATATCCAGATCTATGAGGACGCAGCCTACCTCTTCGTCCGCCGGATCCCCGGTGCGCGGGGACTCCCTATCGGCTCCAGCGGACGTGTGCTGGTGCTCTTCTCCGGAGGCATAGACTCGCCCGTAGCCGCTCATCTGATGATGAAGCGGGGGTGCAAAGTCGACTTCGTGCACTTTCACCTGCTGCCCACCCGAGAACGCATCCTCGACGCTAAGATTGTGGCAATGGCGCGCCGGCTCCTGGCGCCGCACCGGACGTCGGGACGCCTGTTTATGATCTCCTCGGCGCCCTTCGAGGCCGCGATGGCGCCCCTGGATGCGCGTGTGGCGACGGTGGTCTTCCGCCGGTTCATCGTGCGGGCTGCGGAGCGCGTTGCCCGCTATCGACGGGCGCCCGCGTTGGTCACCGGCGAGAGCGTCGGACAGGTAGCTTCGCAGACGCTTCAGAATATCAGCCTCATCGCCCGCGCGACGGACCTCCCGATCCTGCGCCCTCTCGTCGGTATGGACAAGGAGGAGATCGTCGAGCTCGCGAAAGAGATCGAGACCTTCGAACTATCAATCCAGCCCTATCGGGACCCCTGCTCGCTCCACGCTCAAAACCCCGCGACCTGGCCTCGGTTGAAAGAGGTGCTCGATGTGGAGAAGGCGATCCAAGTCGATTCGGTTCTCGAGGAGACGCTATCGGATCACGTCGAGGAGATTCGCATCACCTTCGAAGACGAAAACGACTCGACATCGCGTCCGGAGTGAGACCCGCTTTGCGGACCATGGCATTCTGATATACTACACGTGCCGTTAGACCGGCAGGCTGTCCACCTCGGCGCCCAACTCCGCCAAAGCACTCATGACGCCGGATCAGAGGTCGGGGAGCCTGTACGACATCCGAATGGAGAGCCAGGCTATGGATCTGCGCACCTTCATCACCGAACTGGAGACGAATGGGGATTTGGAGCACATCACCCGTCCGATTTCTCCGGAGTTTGAGGTTGCCGGCGTTATCGCAGCGCACGACGGCATACCTCTCGTCTTCGATAACCTCGCCGGCTATCCGGGGTGGCGGCTGACCTCCGGCTATGTCGCCCAGAGGGAGCACTTCGCGCTCGCCTTGGGTTGCGGTGTCTCGGACATCATCGATCGAATGGTCGAGGCGCTAGCCCATCCGGTTCCGCCGCCTCTGGTTGAGGAAGCACCGTGCCGGGAGGTCGTTTGCTCCGATGTCGAGCTGGCTCGCGTGCCCATTCCGCGCCACCATCCTCTTGACGGCGGTCCTTATATCACCGCCGGGGTCACCGTTATAGAGGATCCGGACTACGGTCGCAATGTCTCCTTCCATCGGCTTATGCGCATAGGGCACGATCGGCTGGTAGGCCGCATCGTGGAAGGTCGCGGCACCGACACCGCCTGGCGCAAGGCCCCGGAGGGGCTCCCGATGGCAGTCTGTATTGGCGTCCCGCCCCACATCCTGCTCGCGGCGGCATTGTCGCCGCCTAAGGGTGTAGACGAGCTGGCCATCGCTAACGCCTTGGCCCCGGCGCCGACCACCCAAGCCCTGACCGTGCCTCTCGAGATACCGGCGATGGCCGAGATCGTGCTGGAGGGGATCTTAACCCATGAATTCGCAACCGAGGGTCCGTTTCCAGACCTTACCGGCACCCTCGACGGCACCCGCGAGCAGCCGGTCTTCAAAGTCACCGCGGTCACGCACCGCCGCGACCCCATATTCCACGCCCTGCTACCCGCCGGCTTGGAGCACAAGAACCTGATGGGGATGCCGCGAGAACCCACGATTTATCAGGCGGTAAGCGAGGTGGCAGCCTGTCACGGCGTCCGGATCACGCCTGGAGGATGCTCCTGGCTCCACGCCGTGGTTCAGATTGAGCCGCAGGGCCCCGACGACGCGCGGCTGGCTATCGAAGCCGCTTTTCGAGGCCACGCGTCCTTGAAGCACGTGACCATCGTGGACACCGACGTCGACATTGACGATCCCGCTGACGTCGAATGGGCCATCGCCACGCGTTTCCAGGCCGACCGAGACCTGGTTCTGCTGACCGATCAACCAAGTTCGAGTCTCGACCCCAGCGCCAGACAGGTTCCGGGCCAGAAGGCGCGCACGACCAAGATGGGGCTGGACGCGACCATTCCCTGGGGAGAGCCACGAGAGGGCTACCTCAGGGTCACCTACCGTCATACGTGACGGATCCGGAACGCCGGGTTATTGATCAGAGGTGTGAAGCAAAGGAGGACCGACATGAAGTTCTGGAACACATTCAATCGAATCGTCGTGGTGATTGACGCTCTGGTGCTGATGGTGAGCCTGACAGTGCTCTTCCTCATCCCCCAGATCATCCTCAGGGACTTTGGAGAGTGGATGATGGGCTGGGGCCGCTATTTCGGCACCGTAACGCCCTGGGTGCGGATCATCCTAGGCATTCTCTTTGCCGCCGTCATCGATCTTCTCCTGGGCATTCTCATCTTCCTGGAGGTGCGACCCACTCGAAAGCGCTTCATCCGCGTACAGCAGGTTTCAGGTGGCATGGCAAACATCAGCACAGAGAGCGTTACCCAGCTATTGCAGCACAAGCTGGATCCCGAGCCGGGTGTCATCCAGGTCTCTCCCCACGTCAAGGCCAAGGGTAACCGGGTGGCGGCGACCGTGGACGTCGGCGTCATACCGACCGCCAACGTGCCGGAGACGGCCGGCCGGTTGATCAGGATCACCCAGACGGTGCTGACCGATGAGTTGGGCCTTCGCATCGCGGGTCAACCGGAGGTGCGCGTCACCGTCGTCGGTGAGGCCGCGCCGGAGCGTCGAAAGCCGCCGGAGAGACCCTCTCGCGAGGCGATCTTCCGCGAGACGCCTTCGGCCCCGCCACCGCTGCCGGGGGGTCCGAGCGAGGAGGAAGAGGAAGATAAGGGCGAGGAAGAGAAGGGTGAGGAGCAGAAGGAGAGCGCAGCAGCGTGAGCGGCACGGATACGCTCTCCCCAACGGCGCTCATCGAGGCGCTTGTCTTCTCGTCGCCGCAGCCGGTATCGGTGGACGAGTTGGCAAGCGCCACCGGACTCACGACAGAGGAGACCGAAACGGCGATCGCTGAGCTTCAGGAACAGATGATGGAACGAGGGCTGCGGCTCCAGCGAAATCGGAACCGGCTCCAACTGGTCTCGGCGCCCGGAGCCGCACCCTATGTCGAGGAGTTGCTCGGGCTCGATGTGACCCTTCGCCTGACGCAAGCCGCCATGGAGACCTTGGCCATCGTGGCCTATGCACAACCTGTCACACGACCGCAGATTGAGTCAATTCGAGGGGTCAACTCGGACAGCACCATTCGCACACTCCTGTCCGCGGGACTTATCGAGGACAGAGGACGTGCGGACACCCTGGGTCGTCCCATTCTCTACGGTACGACCTTCGAGTTCCTCCAACAGTTCGGCCTGGAACGACCTACCGATCTACCGCCCCTGAAGGACGGTGACGGTAAGGATGCCGGCGCAACCGAGGGGATCGACGTGGAGAGCCGGGCCGGCGGCAACGGGGCCTCGCCTTAGCGCGCGTGAGGAATAACGTCCCGCGGCCTCACGGATATTTCAAGACGCCCCATCCGTGCCGGGACGTGACGCCCTTGAGGTGACTGCGAGCCTAAGCGCGGCAGGATAGTCCCGGTCGCGGCTTTAGGGCCACGAATAGCTATCTCCGCACGGGCTCTCCATCACTTCACAAGAAGGTTATGTCAACGCAACGAAGCCTGACGCGGTGGGGACGCATCGTCATCATCGCGCTGCTGTCTCTCTGCTTGGGTAGCGCGCCCGTCCGAGCTCAAACACCGGGCACGATCGGTGTCTACTACGTAGGGCCGGAGGACGCTGTAGCCGAAGCGATCAACATCGCTGCCCCTCACCTCGTGCGCGTCGATCAACCCGATCTGGCGCAGGTGTTTGTGATCAACAATGCGCCCCTGCGAGAGTCACTGCCTTACTTCAGTCAGGAGGTTCAGGAGGGGCGCGTGGGCCTCGTGCTCTTCAGCGGCGCGCTCTTCCCCCAGAGCCTAGAGGATATGCGGGCCGTGCTGGGCGTAAGCGCCTTCAATATGTCCCAGATCGGCGAGGGTGACGACGTCAGACCCAGCACTATCGCTGACCCCCTCCATAGGGGCATCAATTGGAACTCCGCACCGGAGGTCAAGGCGCGGACGGTCATCACCAATCCCAATCTGCTCCGGCCGATCGTCGTTACCTTAGGACAGCAGGCCGTTGTCCAACGGGTGCGGGGCCGGCAGGATACCCAGGCGTTGATCGTCGGCCCGTGGTTCAACCATCCCACGAACGATCCCTGGATTAGCTGGGCCTACTTCGACTACATGGTCTACCGGCTGGTCGCCGACGCTGCCGGCACGCCAAGGCCCCTATCCTTCATGAATTACCCGAACTCCCCGGCGCCACATCGCCGCGAGCGTTGGGCCATCACAGGCCTGGGATTCGGCCTGCTCCTAAGTGCAGGCGTAGTCTACTACCTCGCCCGGCGCCGGCTCTATCTCAGGCCTAAGCTCGCCGCATCCTGGCGTCGTCTCACGGCGACATCAACGGAGCGGGCCTCAGCACCGGGGTGGAACGAGGTGGGGTTTCATCGCCCCCTCGCAGGATTCTTCGCGTATATGCCCGCGGGACTGCTGCTCTTCATTCCCTTGCTCGCCTACCGAGTTTACCTTCTCCCACAGGTGCTGCTCCCTGGATCCCAGGGATACGAGGCTTGGACGCTGGTGTCTCGATGGACCTTGGCCTTCTGGATCCTCTTGGATGCCGGAACTGATCTCGCGGCGGTGAGGTTCTTCAGCGCCCGGCAGACTCACTTCCCTCGTCAGGCCCCGCGTTACATACAATTCTACGTCTGGTGGCAATTCCTGAGCGGCGCCGGCCAACTGGGGCTGATCTGCCTTCTCATCGCAGTCGGAGCCCCCAACTCAGGCCAGGCTCACCTGGCGTACTATCTGTTGGCCCGGGCAATCCTGCAGTTTCCAGGCTTCCTTCGGCTCTTCGGCGTGGCTTTCCGGGCACGCCAGCGATTCGACTATGAGCAGTATCTGAACCTACTCTACCTTCTCGGAACCCTGGTGCTACAAACCGGCCTCGTTCTGCTCTTCCGCAAGTGGGGAGCAACTCAGAATGACGTCGGGCCAGGCCTGGGAAGCGTGCTGGGCCTCGCAGGGGGACTCTACCTTGGTGAGGGCCTGATCTTTGGCGCCGGCTTGCTGCTGTACCGTCGGCAGGGATTGCCGATCAGCGCGCTCTTCCTCCCAACCTTCGACCGGCGGACCACCCGTGATATGCTCGGCTTCGGGATACCGTGGGCCGTAGCAGCCACGGTGCCGGCCCTGAGCCTGGTCATCGAGCCGGTACTCTACGACAGCCTCTCAGAACGGCTAGCTCTTTCATACCAGGACTGGCGATTGATCTTCCAGGTGATGGCGGGTTACGATATTCTCAGCGTCGGTCTCTTTCAAAGCCTTGTGCCCACACTCACCGAGGTCATAGCCCTGGACTACCGGACACTTCTGAAGTATTATGTGAGTCGAGGCATCCAATACGGCGCATGGTTTAGCTTTTTCTTCTTCGCTGCCGTGAGCGCTATAGGCGCGAAAATCATAACCGGCAGCTTGGGAACAGCCTATGACCCTGCGCTACCTTGGTTGATCCCTATGCTGGCGTGGGGGGGACTCCGCTGGGCCTCGTGGTTGCCAGATCGGATGCTGGAAGCCGCCGGGCGCCCGGGCCTGATGATCCCTCTCACGCTCATCGAACACGTAGTGAGGTTAGGGGGCTCCCTAGTCCTAACCGTCCTTTGGGGCACACAGGGATTGGTCATCGCTTATATCGTCGCCCTTGGTATCCGGATCGCAGTTGCGCGATTTATCGTTGGACGCGTCGTCGTGCGCGCCCGTATTTACACGTGGCAGGCACTCATCGCGCCCGCCGTGGCTGCGCTCTTCATCTATGAATTGCTGCGTATCTTCAGCGCTGTCTGGCGTCTACCTTCCCCAGGCGCCACGCTGCTCGTAGGCGCTATCACCCTGCCGATATCTTTCCTGATCTACGCCTTTGTCACCGCTCTTCTCGGCGGCTGGGATGACAACAGTCTCTCCGAGCTCCGCAAGGCCGTTCAGATGAGCGGCATTGGCTATCCCCTCGCATTCCTGCTGTTGTTGGCACTGAGAGCCGGCGCCTACATCTCTCCTCTCCACGGGAGATTCGGCATTGGGCTCTACGACATGGCTCAGGAGGAGGCTCGGTCCCTCACCTTTGCGCAAACAGCCGCGGCGCAAAGGATCGAAGACGCTCGATATCCACCACCGGCATCTGTGGACTGATATGGCTAACCCAGACACGAGATGCCAAGCCCTCCGCCGTCCGCTGTATGCAACCCTCTCTTCATGGATATTGACCAAATCAGCAGAGGGCCCGGGGCTGAACTGAGCAGGTCAGCGGCATCTCAATCTCATCATTCATCGCATAGAAAGGAACCCATCGTGACCAGTGGACACCAGCGTAGACGCCTTCTTGTACTAGCGGCCCTTTTGCTCCTGCTAAGCCTGGCCTGTAACGCGATCCAGCCGGCGACCGAAGAGCCGACCCCCGTTCCGCCGACCGCAACTGCCCAGCCCGTGGAGCCACCCCCAACGAAGGTCCCACCGACAGAGGCGTCGCCAACCGGCACCCCGGCCCCCACCCCTGAACCGGCCCCCAGGGGATCGACGATCGAGATCATCAACGAATCCGACAAGGAGATTTGGTATCTCTTTATCTCGCCGACCGATGCCGAGGAATGGGGACAGGACCGGTTGGGAAGTGAGACGATTTTTCCCGGAGAGCGTTATGTCGTCGAAGGGATATCGAAGGGCGTCTATGACCTCCAGGCCCGGGATGCCGATGATAACGTGATCCAGACGCTCTGGGATTGGGAGATCGCGGGCGACACAGCGTGGAACGTGACGTCCGAAGTCACGCTGGAGGTTTTCAACAGCTCAGAAGGGCCCATCACCTACCTCTACGTCTCGCCGTCGAACAGCGACACGTGGGGGACAGACGTCCTTGGGGAAGACATCATCCCCGCCGGAGAGTCCTATGTCGTCATGGGAGTTGAACCCGGCATCTACGATGTCCGTGCCGAGGACGCTGAGGAAGGCCTGATCGAGGCCCTCTACAATCTCGACCTGGCGGGGACCTTCGCGTTAACCATCTTCGGCAAGAGCGCGCTCCCGGGCAACGCTGTCCTGCGATTTGAGGACGATTTCACCGACAATCGCAACGACTGGGGAGGTAGCGACAATGAGGAGGCCGCTTACTATGTGCCCACCAATGGGGAGTACTGCATTGAGATCAAGGTCGAGCAGATGACGGCCTGGGAATGGTATGAGACCTTCCGACCGGATCAGTTTGTCGCCGAAGTCGCCTGTCAGGTTCCGGATGATACGGACACCACCTGTGGCCTCGGATTCGGGCCCGACGGCGACAACCTCTACTGGTTTGAGGTCTCTCCAGAAGATCAGACGTTCGCCCTCTGGCTGCTCAAGGATGACGAATGGCAGGATGCCCTGGTCGATTGGACCCTCTCGAACAACATCGCGCCGGAGGGATGGAACTACCTGAGTCTTCAACGCGTCAACGGTGTGCTCTCGATCTTCATCAACGGCATCTGGCAGACCGATGCCCCCGGCGATGAATTCCCCACAGGCCGGATCGGGCTGGGCGGCTCCACGTACGAGGAGAGCAATTCCACCATCTGTATGGACAATCTATCAGTCTGGCGGCTGGAGTGAGCCTGAACATCGCCTTCCCGGAAGCCCGATCAAGCTTCCGGGAAGGCAATGTACAACGATCGCCAACTCGCCATCAGGCGATGAGCAAGCGGCTCTGATCCGGTCAAGTATCGCCAAGGATCTACGAACTGAAGTCCATGCTGGAGGCCCTCCCGACGTCCGTCGACGCAGGTCGACGGTGGAGGACGTACGTCCGCCTACGCGGACGCCTGGCGCCACGCGCCTCCGTGAGCGACTTCAGTCGCGTAGGTCGTCCGTCTAGCTTTCACGTCCGGATCAGTAATGCCGTCCCCGCGGGCCAGACCTCGACCCGGTTGCCCACGACGCGCACGCGATCCCCGGTCCGGATCTGTCCGAGCGGAATCCGGTCCACCATCGGGATCTCGCTGATGATCGCGCCGACGGCGACGATCGGTTCGCACTCTGCGTTGATCATAGCGACCGGCGCCAGGTCATTTGCCGCGAGCTCGTAGAGGACGTAGGAGCCCACCGTGCTTCCCTTCCCGGTGGGGAAGACGAGCACGCGACCGGCGACACACGCCCCTTCCAGGGGATGCCCCCGCTCCGTGACCAAGCCTGTCTTGCCGTCCACGCCGCCCAGGAAACCGATGGGCTCCGAGGAGACCAGGGCCTCTCCCTCGGCGTCTCCGGCCTTGATCACGCGACCCTCGAACACCAGGGGTGGTTTCATCGACTTCATCCGGCTCCTCCGACCATCAGCTCGTCCAACGCCCGGTCAAGGCCGCGTTCACGCAGGCAGCCAGGGGGCCAAACCGGACCGCCACCTTCGCCAGGTTCCGCAGATAGTAGGCGCCCTTGGCAGAGGGCGTCGCCACGGCTTGAAAGCCCAGATCCCGCACCGGCGCGATCGCCATACACGCGTCGGCGAAGACCCTGCCCCCCGCAGCCTCGATGACCCCTACTAACCCCTGTCTTGCCGCCGCCTCCCTGACCGGACGCGCGCAGGTGACCCATAGCGGGATACGCAGCCCCCGACCTGCTACCGCTTCGGCGACGCGCGCGATCTCGGGGAGGGAAGCGTGAGGGCACCCTATCCAGACGAGGTCAATAAGCTCGATATCGTCGCTCAACGCGCCGTAGCCCGGCGCGATATCATCTATCACGATGGTCTTGTGCTCCGGAGCCGGCACGTCCGCGCCGGTGGCTTCGGGCGTCACCCCCGCAACGTGATAGAGCGCCACGGCGCCGGTCGCAGCCATCGCTGCCCCGAGTGCCTTGAGCTTCTCCTCCCATAGGGGGTTACCCCGTTCGAGCGACAGCCCGGTGAAGTAGGGCACGGCGTCGCGGGCCTGCAGGCCGACAACGGCGCCCAGCGCGCTGTAATCCGACACGGATGTCAAAGAGGTCTGCACCCTCACCGAGAGCGTCGCGCGGCGGTTCGCGTCCAGGTGCAGCCCGTAGGCGCCGGTGCGCCCGACGATCGCGGCGGCGATGGCGCCCGGCCCGCCCTCGCGGTTGGTGCGCGCACCCAACACGCTGTTGGCGTAGGCAACGGCCGACGACTCCGCCCATGCCACGTGCGCGCCCCGCTCGGGGAGATTCCCGATGAGGTAGGGGGTACACGTCGGCGTCGGCGTGCCCGCCCCCACGCCCATCCGGGCGAACGCCTCGATGACCCGGCGCTGCTTGTCTGCGAACTCCAGTCCGAAACCCTGCGCCTGCCAGTTGACCATGTCCATGGCGGTGGGGTTGAGCGTCGTCGGCACCCGCACCCGCGCCCCCTCGTCGACCCACTGCGCGAGGAAACCCAACCCGGCGTCGCCGATATTGCGGTAGGAGACGCCCGATATCTGCACGCTCTCCACCGGGATCAGGCGCTCCGCCTTGTAGATCCTGGCGAGCGCCACCACGATCTCCATGGCGCGCTGCGTCGCGGGGCCTGCCCCGCCGCTCAGCCAGTCCTGCTCTTCTCGTGTGAGTTGCATGTATCAAGGCCCTTGTCGTCAACGAGGCAACTGGAAAACGTCGAACCTCCGCTTTGCTTGCTTCAGCCAAACCATCTACAGTGATTCAAGGTAGACGCGCAGCGTGTGCAAAGCGCGAGCGCCTATGATTCCTTAGCCACGCCCATCCCATCATACCACATAACCGCATCCAAACCCCTAGGGTGGCCTCAAGGGGATCCAAAGATAAGGAGCAACGGCACGGGGCCTCAGAAACGCAAGGCCATGAGCGATTTGTTAGCTATCAAGAATCGGCTGTACAATAAGAGTAAGTCTCAGAACTCAGTATCTGATGAGGTGATAAGATGAGTGACGTACTGTGCAGCCGGATCAAGCTCAAGCCGGGAAGCCTCCCCAGGGTTCGCGAGTGGGCTCGCGTCATGAAGGAGCGGAGGGACGAGGCCCTGGCAACATTGGAGGCCGAGGGGGTGTACGAGGAGATCGTCTTCCTCGACAGCTCCGAGGCGGGCGATTACCTGATCATCTTTATGCGCGCCGAGGACATGGCCCGCGCCCAGGAGCTGGGGAGGACGTCCGAGGCGTCCATCGACCAATATCACAAGGAGTTCAAGCGAGACGTGATCGAGAGCGGTCGCGGGCTCGAGCTGTTGGTCGATCTGGAGCGCTTGGGAGGACTATGAATGTTCACGCTACGCTGCACACAGAAGCTGCTTAAGCGTCTGGGCGATCCCGTGACGGGGGACCTCGCGCCATCCACCACCATCCTCGGCGACTGGTACGCCAACGTCTATTCACTCCCCTTCCGCGGCAAATCGGTCGTCATGTTCATGAACGAGCCGACCCGATTGGTCGTTCTGGTGCAGGGCCGCGGTGGGCGGCAGACCATCCCGGCCTTCAGGCAACGCACGGCGCGCCTCCTAGCCCACCTCGGGTGGGCGCAGCACTATATCGCGCGCGAGATCGAGGCGATGGAGGAGCTGCAACTGGCGAAGACGGCGAGTCGCAGCATCCTGGGTTCGATGAACGATGTCAACCGACACGTCCAGATCATAGCGGAGAGAGCCGGCTCGGCGGAAGCCGTGGACTGGGAAGGAGAGGAGATCCTGATGACCACGCGGCTCCACGGGCCGCTCGATTACGTGCATCCCGAGGACATCGCGAAGGCCTTGCTCGAGGA
>JBNGDU010000181.1:0-15937 GCA_049975025.1 Anaerolineae bacterium | reverse complement strand
CCGCCGCCATGGCGACTTGACGCGCGTGCAATGTCATATGGCCTTTCTGGATGCCTTCGGTGGCCAGGGCGCGCAGGGCCGCGAAGTTCTGCGCCAGGCCCACGCTGACCACGATCTCGGCCAGTTCTCGCGCCGTGCTGACACCCAATATCTTGAGCACAACCTGGGCCACCGGATGCACCCGCGTGGCGCCCCCTATAATGCCCAAGGCCATCGGCATCTCGAGTTCACCGACCAATTGTCCCTCATCTCGACGCCAGGTGCTGAGGCTTGTGTACCGACCGTGGCGCGCAGCGTAGGCGTGGGCGCCGGCCTCGACAGCTCTCCAATCGTTGCCGGTGGCCAGCACGACGGCATCCACCCCGTTCATAATGCCCTTATTGTGCGTCGCGGCACGGTAGGGATCGGACGCAGCAAAGGCCCAGGCTTGCTCGATGCCCTGTGCGACGTCATCACCGGAGAAAATATCGAACGCTAAGGCCAACTCGGGAATCGAGGCCCTGGCCCGGGCCAATCGCCGATCCGCCAGGTTGCTCAAAATCCTCAGAGAGGCCCTACCTCCGGTGATCTCCTCCAGTTCCGGCGCCAGCCGCTCACATGCCGTGTTGACGGCGTTGGCGCCCATCGCGTCCCGCACGTCAAAGTGCAGATGCACGATCACCATGGGGCCGATTGGCGTCTCAAGCTGACGCGCCTCGATACCCCGCGCACCGCCCCCCAGTCCTGTCAACACGGGATCGACCTGGTCGGCGATCTCCAATAAGTCCGCTTCACGCGCCGCGATCTGCTCACACGCTGCTTGCGGATCGTCCAGTTCAACCAGTTGAATCTGCCCGATCATGATGGGCTCGTCGGCCTCGGCAGCGATGCCCCCTCCTGCTCGCATCAACTTGGCGGCGAAGGAGGCGCCGGCTACCACCGAGGGCTCCTCAATCGCCATTGGGATCAGCACGTCCCGATCGTTAACCACAAAATTGGTTGCGATACCGAGCGGCACGGAATGGAGTCCGACCACGTTCTCGACCATATGACCTGCGCGGTCGAGATCGAGACTCACTCCCTCACCTAAGAGCGTCACCTCCTGATCCGTAAGCCCTACCTGCTGCTGCACGAGCTGTATCCGCTCGACCAACGGTCGCCGATGGAATCCCGGTAGGCGCGAACTGGCTCCAGATGACTTCATAAGGCGCTTAAACTCCTTTCCAATGCACAGATGATATCATACGGGCTCTCTCAAAAGCTATCAGATTGCGTATTCTTACCTTTTTCTTACTATTATACACGAAAAGAGGGGCTTTTGTCGAGTTTTTCCTTGCCTTCTCCGCCGTATGGTGTACTCTGAGTGGGCCTTGCGAGGTACATCAATCAGAATCGGAGGGATAGCTCAAACCGTGTTACGCGAGCTACATATCAAAGACTTCGCAATCGTCGATGAGCTTCACCTCACCCTGGGCGAGGGCCTCAATATCCTGACGGGTGAGACGGGCGCCGGTAAGTCAATCCTGATTGACGCCGTGGCACTGCTTCTGGGAGAACGCGCGGATACCAGCGCCATTCGGACGGGAAGCGATAGCGGACGCATTGAGGGCATGTTTATCCTGCCTGCGAACTTCCAGAGAAGTATTGGCGCTATCCTGGAACGTGAAGGGCTGGAGGGCGACACGCCCGACATCCTGTGGTTGGCCCGTGAACTTCGCAGCACCGGACGCACCGTGGCCAGGGTCAATGGGCGAGCGGTGACGGTCTCCCAGATGCGGGAGATCGCGAGCGGCCTTGTCGACATCCACGGTCAGAGCGAACATCTGAGCCTTCTTCGGGTGCGTGAGCATCTCAACCTCCTGGATCGATTTGGCGAGTTGAACGAACTACGTGACCGGGTCGCGGAGATCGTGCAGGCCATCCGCAAGATCCGCCGTCAGCTCAACGAGCTCCTGAGCAATGAACGCGAGCGCATGCAGCGTATTGACTTGCTGAGATTCCAGGTCGAGGAGATTCGGTCAGCTGACCTCAAGCCCGGTGAGAAGGCCGAACTCGAGACGGAGTTGGCGCGCCTAACCAACGCGGAGCAGCTCGTCAAGCTCGCCACCGGCATCCTGACGCGACTGGAGGAGGGCCAAGATCGTTCCCCGGCTGTCCTCGATGTGATAGGTCGAAGCCAACGCGACATGAGCACCCTCGCGCGAATTGACGCGAGTCTGGAACCCCAGATGCGGACGCTGGACGAGATCACGTACCAGATTGAGGACCTGGCCCGCACGCTGGCGGACTATATCGCCGACGTCGAGTTCAACCCGAAGCGCCAAAGGTGGGTCGAGGACCGATTGCACCTTCTGCGCAACCTGGAGCGCAAGTACGGCGGTGACCTGGAGGAGGTGCTGGCTTACGCGGAGGAGGCAGCCGTCGAGCTCGAGTCGCTGGAGCACAGCGACGAGCGGATTGCCGAACTGCAGGAGCGGGAATCGGAGCTGCTGAAGACCTGTGCGGAGGTTGCGGTGGAACTGTCACGTCGGCGACAGGAGGCTGCGTCACGGCTGACCGCAGCCGTGGAAGACGAGCTCGACGATCTGAGGATGGAGGGCGCCAGATTGGGGGTCCTCTTCAAGTGGGAGGAGCGCGAAAGCGGTCTACCCCTCGATGATACGGTCCCCGGCGAGGTGGCGATTACCACCGCGGGTAGCGAAGTGCTGGATAGCACGAAGGTTCGGAACGTCCGATTCGGCGCCACGGGCATGGACAATGTGGAGTTTCTCGTAGCGCCCAACGTCGGGGAGGGCTTGAAGTCCCTCTCTCAGACAGCCTCGGGTGGCGAGACTTCGCGGCTGATGCTGGCTCTAAAGACGGTCCTGTCGAGAGCTGACCAAACGCCGACGCTGATATTCGACGAGATCGATCAAGGCATCGGCGGTCGCATCGGCGCGGTGGTCGGCACCAAGTTGTGGCAGCTCACAGCGAGTAACGGGAAGCCGGGGGAGGTTCGGCACCAGGTGCTCTGTGTGACGCATCTCCCACAGCTGGCGGGATTTGGGGATGTCCATTTCAAGGTCCTCAAAGAGGTGGTGGATGAGCGCACGGTCACCCGCGTTGCCTCTCTGGAGACCGAACGTCGGGTAACCGAGTTGGCCCAGATGCTCGGAACGTACGGTGTAGGAGCCGAGCAGGGCGCCCGGGAGATCCTGGAGCAGGCCGAGGCGCTCAAATCCGCGCCGAGCGTGGTGCGATAGCCCCCTTTGGTCGTAGTCTTTACTTAGGAGACAGCAGGATCAGAAGGAGTGTGCGTCAAGTTTCCGCATGCACGTGCTGTGGAGACGGGCGCTGCCCCGTCTTCCGCGTGGCGAGTCGTGGCATTTGCTGAATGTTAGAAATTCATTATAATTAGACTAAAGATAGAATGCCAGCTCTCTCTTATCTTAACTACGGTTAGATCAGATTAAGGACGGTCGCACATGGCGCTAAAAGGTAAGCTTGAGGATTTTGGGATCACCCAGTTGTTGAACCTCATCAACTTAGCTCGCAAGACTGGGACGCTTTACCTTCAGAACTCAGGAGAAGAGGCTTGTCTTTGCTTCCGTGAAGGCAAGCTGATCTATGCTGCTATGGGGAGTGTCGAGGATTCCCTTCCTGTGATCCTTCAGCGCAGAGGGCTCTTCACTGCCGACCACGTGCGTATGATTAGAGAACATATGCCGGGGCGGTCTGATCAGGATATCGCTAAGGTTTTGATCACCAGTGGTCGCCTTAAACAGCAGATCGTGATTCAGCATGTGCGGGAACACGTCCTCGATGTTGTCTACCAGGTCTTCTCCTGGAATCAAGGCAGCTTCCGATTTGAGCCGTCTGAGTTGCCGGTTCAGGGTCGCATCACCACCTCCATCGCGCTCGAAAACGTCATCATGGAGGGGAGCCGCAGGCTTAAGGAATGGGAACTGCTGCGCGACGAGCTCCCCAATCTGGATATCGCCCTCAAGTTCGCCGACAGACCGACGACGCCTCTGCGTGATATCAACCTCAGCGTTGAGGAATGGCGGGTGATCTCGTTTATCAACCCTCGCAACACGATTCGGCAGGTGGCGAAGTACAACAATATGGATGAGCTGCAGATTCGCAAGATCGTCTACAGCCTTCTCCAAGCCGGCTTGGTTGAGATGGTGCGCCCACCTCGACCCGCTGCAGCGTCTGTAGCGACGAAATCCCGAGGAAGGGAAGCAGCGGCGAAGCCGACGACCAGCGCTGAGATGCGCCGCCCCGACGTGAAGCGGGGCATCATCCACAGGTTGATCCGCCGAATCCGGGAGTTGTAGTTCATGCAGACGCTGAAGATCGTGGTCACCGGCCCTTTTTCGTCGGGCAAGACCGAGTTGATTGCCAGTATCAGTGAGATCGAGGTGGTATCCACTGAGCGCGGCATTAGCCGGGAGTCTGAACGGATCAAGGACCAGACGACGGTGGCGATGGATTTCGGTCGCATCACAGTTGATGAAGACCTTATCCTCTATTTGTTCGGAACCCCCGGTCAAAGGCGTTTTGACTTCATGTGGGAGATCCTGTCGGAGGGCATGCTCGGCTTTGTTGTTATGGTGGACAGCACCCGACCGGAGACCTTCCGCGAGGCTCGACGGATCTTGGACACCTTTCGGACGTATTCGCCGGTGCCGTATATCGTCGCAGCTAACAAACAGGACCTTGAGGACGCATGGTCTCCGGAGGACCTGCGCATCGTGCTCCGCGTGGAGTCAGCGGTCAAGGTGGTTCCCTGCGTCGCCCACGACAAAGAGTCGGTAAAGCAGGTGCTTCTTGAGCTGTTGTACTCAATCCTCGAACTTATGGACGCAGAGGTAACCGTTCTTTAACCCAACCGCAACGCCGCTTTCCAGGGTTTAGATAAGGTTTATGATATCATTTATAGTAGGAAAGCGGCTTAGGATTGCAGTCTATGAGCTCCATTGTTACCGACAGGGGAATTGTCCATTACGAGACCTTTGGTCGCGGTAAGCCCGTGGTTTTGTTACACTGTTGGCTTGGTTCGTGGAACTACTGGCTCTCGACGATGGAGTTCCTGGCGGGTTACGAGTACAAGACCTACGCCCTGGACTTCTGGGGGTTCGGCGAATCCGCCAAGCAGGGCGCTTTCTCCGTCGCTGAATACGTGGATATGGTGGAGCAGTTTATGGAGCGAATGGGGTTGCGCTCCGCCCACGTGATGGGACACTCAATGGGTGGGACGGTTTCCCTCTCGCTGATGCTTTCCCGGCCAAGTCGCGTGACCAAAGTCGCTGTCGTCGGGTCCCCTATCGCTGGTTCAGGCCTCAGTCCGCTCCTCAAGCTATCCGGACGCCGGTGGATCGCTCGACTGCTCTACGGTATCCCAGGACTGCTGCCTTCGATGATCAAGGTCCTGTCCGTTACCTATGCTCAGGACTGGCGCACGTTATACGACATGCTCAGAAAGGACCTGTCTCGGACGACGGTTGACTCGTTCTCCCGGAGCATACGGGACTTGCATCAGATTGACCTGCGCCCGCGTCTTCACGAGTGCGAAGTTCCAGCCATGGGCATCTACGGACGCAAGGATAACATCGTCGACCCGGAGCAAGGGGAGATGTTGAGCAATGGGGTAGCGGATCATCGGGTCCACTACTTCGAGAACTCCGGTCACTTCCCGATGCTGGACGAGACAGACCATTTCCATAGAGTGATTCTGGATTTCTTGAGTGAAACGTGAATGAGGAACAGGACCGTCAACAACCTGCCTTCCCGAATAAGATCTCCCGCATCATCCTGCTAGCCCTTCGGGATATTGTGGGCGACAACGGCATGAACGCGGTCCTAACGACGGCGAGGCTTTCCCACCTCATGGATCACGCACCGACCGCCGACTTTGAACCGGGACTGAGTTTTGCCGAAGCAGGCCGACTGTTCGAGGCGATTGAAGGTATCTATGGTATCCGAGGTGGGCGGCGGCTGGTCAGGCAAGCCGGTCGCGAGAGCTTCAAGTATTGGATCGAGGGATTTGGCAGTGTCGTGGGGATTGCCGATGTGGCGCTGCGTCTCCTCCCCTTATCCCTCCGAGCGAAAATCGGAATGGAGGTGCTCGCCGAGATACTCAACCGCTATTCCGGGCAACGGGTGACCCTTGGCGAAGGGAGCGACAGCTTCTTTTTCGTCATGGAGACCTGCGGATTCTGCTTTCGGCGACAAACCGAAGCTCCATCGTGTTCATTTGTTGTCGGCGTCTTGGAGGAGATTCTCTTCTGGGTTACCCGGGGTCGGCATTTTATCGTAGAGGAGACGACCTGTATCGCGTGTGGCGATCCCGTGTGTACGATTTGTGTTGACAAGGTGCCTTTGGATCAGACGGCGTAGGAAGTGGCCTAGTGCGCAAGATCATTCTAAGAGATCGGAGAAAGATACCGCCCTTCAACGAACCGGCACGGGAACTCAGTGTCTTGACCAAGCCGTTGTGGCTGCATCAGCGCGATATTCTGGCGCCCTACACCACCGAAGAACGGGAGGTGGATTCGCTTTCTGAGATCGACGGAGATCGGCAGGAGACCCTCGTCTATCGTGACAACCTCTACTTCGACGAGGTTTTCATCGAGGAGTTTATCAGCCGCGCCCAGGCTGCTGGTAAGGCTTGCCAGGTCGCTTTCCGCCTGGACGATCCCGCCATCAAAGGGCAGGCGCTCTATTTGCAGCGCGGTATACGCCAACAGGGCAACTACTATGTCGCCGACCTGTGGTACTATCCCTACGGACTAGACCCCGTCGTGCGGCCCTTGGTCATGAACACGGAGACACGTGAGGTCGGTTTCTACCATGTGCCGACGCATATGTCGAATCAGCACGGGGACCTGGTCTACGATCTGCCTACCAAGCCATTTCTGTCAGTCGAGCACTGGCTCCACGTGCTCCACGCCAACATCGACTTCGGTATTTTCGCGATCGGGGCGCGGTTTGAGCAGCAAGCAGAGCAGGACCTCGGGTTGAACTTCCGTCTTCTCTGGCGCGGGATGCTGGAGCGCAAACAGGTTCTGACCACGTCCGAGTTGGTCAAAGTCGGCAAGAACTGTAGCATCGATCCCACGGCGGTCATCCAGGGCCCTACCTATATCGGCAACAACGTCAGCATCGGGCCCGGGGTCGTGGTGGGCAACTGCTATATCGGCGACAACGTCACCATTGATCTCGGTTGCCAGCTGATGTTGAGCGTCGTCGGGGATGGCTCCTTTCTTCCATTTCGAGCCTCGCTCTATCGCAGCGTTTTGATGGAAGACTGTATGGTGGCTCAGAACTCCTGTCTCCAGATGTGTGTGGTAGGGCGTGGCTCCTTCGTCGGCGCCGGCAACACGTTCACGGATTTCAATCTCGTCGATAAGCCTATCAGGTCACACTTCGGAACCCGCCTGGAGGAGACCGGCATGACGGCGCTGGGGGGCGCGGTGGGACACAACGTGAGAATTGGATCCGGTCTGGTCATTTTCCCGGCGCGGATGATCGAGTCCGACGTGATTCTCTTTGCCTCCCCGGATCGCCGCGTCATTGACAAGAACGTTTACTGGGAGGACAGCGATCATCACAAGCTCGATAGAGGCGCGACGCTTCACCCGAGACTCTATCCCAGGGAATGAGTGAGATTTGGGAAGGATCTCTCGTTGGAGCATATTCGACGGATCGATACTCTCACAACCCGACACGGCTTCGAGATGGCTGCTTTGCGAAGTTTTGAGCATAAGCTGGATGATACCCTGATCCAACAGGTGAAGGATCAAGTCCGCACAGGAGGAAGAGGATGAGCGAAGGTCGCATCCTGGTGGTAGAAGATGATGCAGATATTGCCAACATGCTGAAGCTTTACTTCAAGTCTCAGGGCTATGAAGTGTTTGTGGCGCCCCGTGGCACCACGGCTCTGGAGTTGACGCGTCAGAAACTGCCCAACGTGATTGTGCTCGATATCATGTTGCCGGATATCGATGGCTATGAGGTCTGCCAGCGGCTCAGAACGAATCTGCGGACAAGCCACATCCCCATCATTTTCCTGACTCAAAAGGACGAACGCAGCGACAAGATACACGGCCTGGAGTTGGGTGCGGACGACTACATCACGAAGCCCTTTGATGTTGAGGAGCTGCGGTTGCGCGTGCGCAACACGATCAAGAGCGCTGAGGTCGCCAGTTTGACCAGCCCCAGTACAGGGCTGGCGAGCGGGAGGCTCATAGAGCAACAACTAAGGGAACTCCTGAACCGTGATGGATGGGGCATTCTCTATATCGGCATTCAGGGACTCGATGCTTTCAATGAGGCTTACGGCTTCGTAGCCGGCGAGGAAGTGCTGCGGTTCACAGGCATGCTGCTAAACAATGTCATGGATGAGCTGGGGACGGCGGATGATTTCGTGGGGCACATAGGCGGCGACGACTTCATCGTGATCACCGAGGCTGACCTGGTTGAACCCATGAAGCAGCAGGCGGTCAGCCGGTTTGAGGATAGTGTCGGAACGCACTATGACTTCATGACACGTCAGCAGGGGTATCTTGTCGTTGAGGACGACGAGGGCAGCGAGGTCCAGGTGCCCCTGATGTGCTTGGCTGTCGGCGTCTTGACCGCCGAAGATGGGCCCTTTACCGACATACGCGAGATCACTGAGGTTGCAGCAGAGGCCCGGCGACGAGACCGCAGCTGAGAGTCAGGATCTTTGAGATAACAGTGGGAATGGAATCGAGGAGGCGAGGTTGTCGCGTCTAGCTAACCTTGCTGATATAGGCCGGCGGCTTTCTTCCGCGCTCGATGTGGAGCGCGTGTGTTCCATTGCTCTGGAAGACGTCCTCGCGTTGACCGAGGCGGTGGGCGGCGCTTGGGTCTGGGCCGTGGCCTCCCCTGAGGGATTTGACGTCCTGACTTCCGACTCCAGCATCACCGCTGAGACCTGGAAGCGCGTTGTCGAGAAGGCCGGTCGCCCTGCGGCCCCGCGGACCGTCCGCCTTGACGCCGAGACGCCGGGACTGTGCGGCACCGTCCTGGTCCCGGTCGCTATGGACTCCCGCTCCGGTTGGTTGATGGTAGGGTACGCGGAGGAGATGCCGCGCGCGGAAGAGGTCATCCTGATCACCTCGATCGCTGAGATGGCGCGTATGGCGGCGATCGGTCGGGTGCGCACATCGGTCGCTGTAGAGGGAGCTGGTCCGCGATCAGAGGTATCCGGAATCGGCCTGGAGATGATGGCCTCCTGGCAGCGGGTTTCCCGGACGATCACCTCCACCATCGATTTGGACCACGTACTGCGTGTAGTTCTGGACGAAGCGACGAGTTTCAGCGAGGCGGCAGTCGGATTTATCGTCACTTTCTCGGGAGACGACATAGCGCTGCGGGTCGCGCGGGGCTATGACCAGCCGACTCTCACGCGGTTGGGGACCGGCGCGGCGGACCTCGTCGAGGATCTGCAACTTCGCGCTAAGCTTGCCGGCGGTGAGACGCTTCACCTCTCAGGTGCGGAACTCGCCGGGCCCCCCATCCTCCGCGACGCGGGGACGGTCCTCATAACGCCTGTTTTCTACGAACAGGGTCTTGCCGCAGCGATCCTCATCCAGTCACCCTCACCGGAGGGTTTCGGTCCTGCTGTGCCGGAGTTCATGGAGGGACTGGCCCTCCAAGCTTCCATCGCGGTGGGCAATGCCCGACGTTTTGAGGAGCAACTCAGGCGGGGTGAGCTCATGCACCAGCGAGCGGAGCAGATGGCTCTGCTGCTGGAGGTGACGCGGACGATGCGGAGTGATCGTCCTTTGGAGGATGTGCTTCTCGATATTGCCTACGCTGTTCAGGAAAGCATAGGTTTCGATATTGTGCTGATCAGCGTACTCGAGGGCAACATGCTGCGGCGCGTCGCGGGCGCCGGGATTCCACTCAAGGAATTAGCAGAGCACAAGAAGGTGCGGCTACCTTGGAAACGCGTGCGGCAGCTCTGCCGGGAACAGTTCCAGATCGGTCAGTGCTACTATATCCCAGCGTCCTACGGCACGCAACTCCTTGACGGCTTGGATGTCTTTGTCCCGGAGCCCCTGGAGAAGCATGGCGGGCCGGATATGTGGCAGGTCGAGGATGTCTTTTTCGTCCCGCTCAAAGCGAGCACCGGCGACGTGTTGGGTATCATGTCGGTGGATCGTCCCCGAGACGGAAAGGCCCCCACCCCGATGACGGCCGAGGTGATCGAGATCTTCGCCTCTCAGGTGGCCCTGGCGATCGAAAACAACCGTCTGGTCGAGAGCCTGCGCCGGCAGGTGACCACGCTCCAGCTCTTCAACGAACTGAATCGCTCCATCACGACCAAACTTGATCTCCCCCTGGTGCTCAACACGGTGGTCCAGTCCGTGACCAACGTGCTGGGATATGATTTCTCCACCGTTTTCCTGTGGGAGGACAAAGGGAAGCAATTCGTGCCCAAGGCGTCGTCCGGCTACGCTATCGAGCTCTTGGACGGGACCCCGATCGATTCGGAAGGCGGCTTCATTAGCGAGATCGTGCGGACAAGTATGCCCCTCGTGATGGAAGATGCGAAGGCTGATGCGCGCTTTGCCTCAGCGGATGTGCCGATAGGCTCCTCCGTGGGTGTGCCGCTGGTGGTGGAGGGCCGAACGGTGGGGATCCTGACCGCCGATCGCAAGGAGAAAGGCGAGTTCTCGCCCGCCGATGTGGCGACAATGACGGCCCTGGCCGATCAGGTCGCCGTTGCCGTGGAAAACGCGCGTCTCTTTGAAGAGGTCAAACGCTTCAACGAGGAGCTGGAGCTTCGCGTCGTGGAACGCACACAGGAACTGGCCGAGGCGCTGGAGCGGCTGCGTTTCCAGCGGGATCGGTCAGAGGTCCTCTACCACATCGCCTCGGAGCTGGTAGCAAGCCTGGATATGGACCGGGTACTGAGTCAGGCGTTGCTTCTATTGCAGAGAGCGGTGCAGGCCTCGAGAAGTTCCGTTATACTGTTGGATAACAGCACAGGACAGCTTGTCTATCGGGCCGCGATCGGCCACACGCGACCCATTCCGCCGGGCGGCAAATTGGCCCCCTTCGATCGGGATGAGGGCATTGTGGGTTGGGTATTGCGGACCAAACAGGCGCTGATCATCCCAGATGTGTTGGCGGACGAGCGTCGGATGCCCGCTGATATGGAGGCTACGCGCTCGGTCATGGCGGTCCCGGTCATGGGCAGCGCGGGTGAGGCCTTAGGCGTGATACTCCTGCAATCTCCCATTGTGAACGTCTTCGATGAAACTCAGATGCAGCTGGTGGAGGCTGCCGCCGTACAATTGGGCAATGCTCTTAACAACGCCGAGCTTTACAATCTTATCCGCGAGCAGGCCGAACGTCTGGGCATGATGCTTCGCAATCAACAGATCGAGGCCGCCAAGAACCAGTCGATTCTGGAGGGCATCGCGGACGGCGTGATGGTGGCGGACGCGAGCGGTCGGATCATGCTCTTCAACGCGGCTGCGGAGCGCATCCTCTCGATCACTCGTTCACAGGCGCTAGGCCGCCAGCAAGAGGAGATCCTGGGCCTCTACGGCAGTGAGGTTCACGAATGGCTGTCTCAGATCGCGGCGTGGCAGCGCAAGCCGAACGAGTATGGCTCGGAGGCTTTCCTTGCGCAGCGATTGGAGGTCGGTCGCCGAAGTGTGAGCATCCACCTGTCGCCGGTCGTCTCGGAGACCGGTGAGTTTCTGGGCGTCGTCTCGGTGTTCCGCGATATCACGTCGGAGATCGAAGCCGACCGCGCCAAGAGCGAGTTTGTCTCCACGGTCTCGCACGAATTGCGCACCCCGATGACGTCGATTGTGGGGTACGTGGATCTCATCCTGGCGGGGGCTGGGGGCGACCTGACCGATACCCAACTGAGTTTCCTCAAGAAAGTCAAGGCCAACGCAGATCGGCTGACCGATCTTGTGAACGATCTGCTCGATATCTCTCGTATTGAACAAGGACGCGTCGAGCTGCAGCTCGAGCCCCTCGCTATGGAGGAGGTCATCGGTCAGGTCATCGATCTTATGCGGCCCAAGACGGAGGAGAAAGAGCAGACGCTACGAACGTCGATCCCCGAGGGGTTGCCCAAGGCCTACGGGGATGCCGCGAGAATGACGCAGATTCTGACGAACCTGGTCAGCAATGCCTACAAATACACCCCCGCCGGGGGCGAGATCGCCGTCCACGCCTACGTTCGAGATCGCATGATGCACGTGGCCGTCGTCGACAGCGGAATCGGCATTGCTGCTGAGAATCAGAAGAAGATCTTCGAGCGTTTCTATAGGGTGGAGGATGATCCGGCTGTTTATGAGGTCTCCGGTACCGGTCTCGGGCTGGCGATCACCCTTTCGCTCATACAGATGCACGGTGGCGACATATGGCTGGAGAGCGAGTTGGGTGAGGGCAGCATCTTCACCTTCTCCGTGCCGTTGGCAGAAGGCGAGTCGGCCCGTGACTTGGGGGCGCAGCCCGAGTCGTTGGTCATCGACTCAAGACCGACCGTCCTGGTTGTGGAGGACGACACTCAGATCTCGGAATTGCTCAAAGTCACGTTGGAGTCCGAGGGCATGGACGTGCTCACCGCGGCCTCCGGCGAGGTGGCGGTCCGGGTCGCTAGACAGGAGCTGCCGGACCTGATCTCCCTGGACATCCGGCTGCCGGACCTGGACGGGTTTGAGGTCCTGCAGTTGTTGAAGCGGGAGCCTGAAACCGCCGATATCCCGGTGGTGATCGTCTCGGTGGTCGCTGAGCGCGAGCGCGGACTGAAGCTGGGGGCAATCGATTACGTGACAAAGCCCGTGGACGCCTACAAGCTGCTGGACGTCGTCCACCGCCTTTTGAAGGAACGCGAAGTGATTGTGGTTGCCGATCATGACAAGTCGACACTGGATAAGGTGCGCTCCGCTCTGCAGACAAACGGCGTCGGGGTGCGCACGACGACCCGTGGCGAACACGCATTGAGCTTGGCCCGGAAGTTACGTCCGGCTGTGATGGTGCTGGACCTGGAGTTGCCGGATCTCAATGGCTATCAACTGGTGGATCGCTTGAGGCGGCATCGTCAAACAGCGGGCATCCCGATTGTCGTGACAACCGCCCGCACCGAGGATCTGCAGGAAGAAGCCGAGAGACTTAGAGCCCTGGGCGTGAGACGTCTGGTGGCGAAACCGTACTCGGCAGACGAGCTGGTGGCTGACATCCACCTTCTGCTCGATCGCAATGACGCTGGCAAGGAGTCATAGAATGGTGAAAATCTTGGTTGCTGAAGACGAACGAGACATCAGGGACTTGATAGCCTTCACGCTCACGTTTGCCGGCTTTGAGGTTGAGACGGCCACAAACGGCGCCGAAGTCTTGGAGATGGCGCCCCAGGTGAACCCGGATCTCATCCTGATGGACGTGCGCATGCCCAGGATGACCGGGTACCAAGCGTGTGAGGCATTAAAGCAGCAACCTGAGACGAAGGAGACACCTGTTGTTTTCCTCTCTGCCAAGGGGCAGGAAGCCGAGATCCAAGCAGGATTGGGCGTGGGAGCTGTCGACTATATCCTCAAGCCTTTCGCTCCAGATGAATTGACGGAGCAGGTCAAGCGCATTCTCCGGGAGACTGGCAAGGCGTAAGCGAAAGACAGCGACAAGATGAGTGCGATTATCCTGGATAGCAATCTGGTGCATTACGAGGCCTTGGGCCGGGGAAAACCCCTGCTCTTCCTCCACGACTGGCTGGGCTCTTGGCGTTACTGGGTGCCCACCATGGTCGATATGTCTTCATCCTATCGCGCCTATGCACTGGATTTCTGGGGATTCGGCGACTCGGACAAGGTAACTGCCCAATACAGTGTGCCCGGTTACGTAGCCCAGGTACAGCTGTTTATGGATCAGCTGGGTATTGATCGTGTGCCCGTCATCGGTCATGGACTTGGCGGTGTGGTAGGCATCTACTTCGCGTTGATGCATCCCGAGCGGGTGGATCTGGTGATGACGGTCAGCATGCCGGTTTCCGCTGACCATGTCGGTCGCTCCTTGGGTAGCTTTGGCGGCGGCGATAACCCGGCCCGGACGATACTAGGGCGCCGGTTGAAGGCTTACGAAGAGGTGGACATCGAAGCTGACAAGACCGACGGTGAGGCCGTCGTCAACAGCGTGCGTTCCACGATGGATCAGGATCTCCTCGGGGCGCTGGAGAGTCTCGATCTCCCGGTCCTCATGGTGAACGGTCTGGAAGATCCCGTCATCCAGCCACCCGATGAGGACATTTTGATGGACCTGGATTATAATGTCTACAGCTTCGCGTTTGAGAATGCTCAACACTATCCGATGCTGGACGAGACCAGCAAATTCAACCGGCTGCTGCGGGACTTCCTGACGTACCGCGATGATTGGGACCAGATCCAGGTCAAAGACGAGTGGAAACGCCGGATGCGGTAGAGGTTCCGGCATGATTGGAGTCGAACACCCATGAAAAAGAAGCTGGCTCCGGATCCCTGGGCTGTGGGATGGACGTTCCGCAGCCTGGTCTTTATCACCTTCCTAGCGGCACTTCTGGTACCAACGGGCGTGCTGCCGATTGTCTCCATGCCCACGAGCGGCAGCACCGAACCGGATCAGACAGAGGGATCTATCCAGAGGTTTCTGCTTGACACCGTAGAGGAGCCTAAAGAGGAGCCTAGGCCGACGGAAGTGCCGTACACGCCGACGCCCCACGTACCACGCGTCGGCATTATCGCCGGGCACGCCGGTAGCGACGCCGGGGCCATCTGTGAGGATGGCCTTCAGGAAGTCGATGTCAACACCGAGATCGCCAAGCGCGTCGTCGCGCTCCTATCGAGTTACGGCTGGCAGGTCGAGCTGCTGGAGGAGTTTGATGCCCGGCTTCAGGGGTACCAAGCCGATGCCCTGCTCTCGATCCACGCTGACTCCTGCAACGTCCCCGGGCGCTCCGGTTTCAAGATGGCCCGTGCCGAATCGAGTTATATCCCGACCGACGAGGACCGCCTGGTCGACTGCGTGAGCAACGAGTATCAGCAAGCGACCGGACTGGCGTTCGACCCCTATACGATCACGTACGACATGACGCGCTACCACGCGTACTACGAAATCGACCCCAGCACCCCAGCCGCCATCATCGAGGCCGGCTTCATGTTGGAGGATCGGGAGTTGTTGACGGAACGCCCCGAGGTGGTCGCCCGAGGCATCGCCGACGGGCTGATCTGCTTTGTCGAGGGCGAGTCCCCGTAAACCCGCGGTGGTCGGGGTGGCAGGCGCTTTGCGTTTCCGATATCCATCAAGTAGAATAGATATGTTGGCGTATACTTCTTCCGAGATGATGTCTATTCATATGAGGGTTGCCCTTTTCCAGCACCAGGCGTTTGCATCGGTGAACGCTCTTCTTTTCGACAACCTGCACTTTGAAAGGAGTCACTGGCAATGTCCTATCAAAAAGTGATCGTCGTAGGCAATCTGGGACGCGATCCCGAGATGCGCTACACCCCGGATGGCACCCCCGTCACAAATTTCAGCATCGCCACCAACCGGCGATGGACCAACCAGGACGGATCTCAGGGCGAGGAGACGACCTGGTTCCGGGTCACGGCCTGGCGCCGCCAGGCTGAGACCGCCGCCCAGTATCTCAGCAAGGGCAGCCAGGTCTTGGTCGAGGGACGTATGACCCCAGATCGAGAGACGGGAGGGCCGCGTGTATGGACCGGCAACGACGGTGTTGCTCGCGCCTCTTACGAGATAACCGCCTTCCGCATCATCTTCCTCCAGGGGCGCGGTGAAACCGGCGCTGCCGGCGGTGAGGAGCCGGGAGGCCCTGACTACGTCGCAGAGGACGATATCCCGTTCTAGGACCCTGCTGCTTCAGACGTCGCAGAGGACGACATCCCGTTCTAGGACCCTGCTGCTCCAGACGTCGCAGATAATGCATGTCCGGCAC
>JBNGDU010000180.1:0-15969 GCA_049975025.1 Anaerolineae bacterium | reverse complement strand
AACCGATCCACCCGCTCGTCTGGGACATCGACGACGGCGCTTACCAGCTCCAGCCGTCCCGTTGATGCGGCAGCCGTTGGACGGTCAGAATGCGTCAGCGCGTTGAAAATCGTGGTCTTGCCGCTGGTTGGAAGCCCGATAATCCCCAGTTCCATAGGTAATCTTAACCCTCCTCAAACTTTACTTCCAGTGTACACGGGATACAGGAGACGTCAAGTCCCCTCGGTCGTCGGAGCACGTCGCTCTTCTGCCACATCCACGGTCTCAACTGTTGGCGTCTGCCAGTCGCTCAAACCGGTCGATGTCCTCAACGATCAAGCTCAGACTTTGTCGCCAGAAAGCCGGCTTCGTGATGTCGATGTCGAAGCGGCACGCCAGACTGGCTGCATCATCCATCCCTGTCGATGAGAGGAGCGCTTCATAACGTTTGACGAAACCCTCCGGATCATCTCTATATTGGGCGTAGACGCCTAGCCCGAAAAGCAGGCCGAACATGTATGGGAAGTTATAGAAGACCGAAGTGTAATAGTGGGGTTTGGCCGCCCACATATAGGGATGCAGGAGATCCGGATCAAGGCCGTCACCGTAGGTGGCCTTCTGCGCGCGTGTCATGATCTCACATAGCTCATCTGCCGAGAGCTCGCGCTCGTGCCGTCGCTCAAAGAGCTCCTCCTCAAAGAGGTAGCGGCTGGTGATATCCATGACCACCTGGGCGGCGTCCTGTAGATCAGCCTCCAGAATCGCTAGTTGCTCTTGCTCAGGCGCCTGCCGCAAAGCTGCATTGCGCACGATGATCTGACAGAAGTTGCTGGCGGTCTCGGCCAAGGTCATTGGAGTCGAGCGCTGGATGTAAGTGCGGTTCCGGAGGTTGTAGTTGTGGTAGGCGTGGCCCAATTCGTGAGCCAGCGTGCTGACTCCGCCGTAAGCGTGCTGGTAGTTGACCAGGATGCGGGAGCTGTCGTCGCCTGTCCACATGCAGAAGCCGCCCCCGCGCTTGCCCTCGCGCGGTTCTGCGTCAATCCATCGCTCCTCGAAGGCACGCTCCGCCAGGTCAGCCAGCGACGGGGAAAAGGTCCCGAATTGCTCCACGATGAAGGCACGAGCGGCGTCGAAGGTCCAGATACGTTCGAACTCACCGACCGGCGCGAAGAGATCGTACCAGGCGCAGGTTCCAACCCCCAGTCGGCGCGCCTTGGCCTTCAGGTACCGGCGGAAGTGAGGGAAGAACGCCTTTGCCGTCTCCATCATCGCCGTGAGCGTCGCCTCATCGATGCGGTTGTTGAAGAGGGCGAGCGCGAGGGGTGATTCCCAGTTGCGCCGCTCGTTGAGTGTGTTGGCCTGACCTTTGACGCTGTTGAGCGCGGAGGCGATGGGCATCGCGTTTGCCTCCCAGGCGGCTAACTCTGCCTCATAGGCTCGACGGCGCAGCTCTCGGTCGTCCTCAGAAGCGAGATTGCGGATCGCGGGCATAGGAAGTCTTCGCATTTCGCCGTCGACCTCGACCTCAGCGGCGATCTGTGAGCTGAAGTTGTTGTAAAACTGGGCCCAGGCCCGCCCCCCGGTGAGGTTCAGATCGGCGGCGAGATCCTCTTCGCGCGGTGACATCAGGTGGGAGGCTTCGATGCGCGCGTGCTCAAGTGCGAAGGCGTGCTCGCGGGCGATCTTGGAGCGCTCCGTCGCCGCGTCGACATCCAGACCGCCGACCCAAGCGGCGAAACGCGGACCCAGTTTTTCGAGCCTCGCGCGCGTGATCTGGAGCTTGCTCATCCAGGACTGCGCCAGTGTGTTTCTGGAATCTGTGGTGGTGAAGCCAAGGACGTAGCTATAGAGCTTGCGGCCCCGACGCTGGATGTCGTTGAGGCGGTTGATGAGGGTTTCTAAGGTCCGGACTGCCTGGTCGTCCATCGGTAGCTCGGCCTCAGGACGGTTGATGCCCTGGGCGTCGAAGAAGGCCGTCAGGTCATCCAGCGACTGCGTCCAATTGTGGAAGTCAGACTGGAAGGCCTCGGACTCCAGCGAGGGATAGAGCGTCTCAAGATTCCAATGCGGCAGTCTGTTTTGGTTCTCGGTCATCTATTTCTCCTCCTCTTGCGTCCGGTAAGAGCTTACACCGTTCGTCCAAGGGGTCAACCACTTACACATCCTAAATCCCCGGAATGCGCCGAGGCCTGAGCGCGGTTCATAGGTGCCTGTAGGCGCCCACCTCGTCTACACAGGCAATCCGAGGTGCCGCGATGGCCCAAGTTCGGGACAGCTCTTCAGGGCTTCTTGCTTGACCGGTATCGCTTTCGCGTATATGATGAGGATGATACGGGTGGTTTTGGATTTTCTTCAGTTTCTGTATAAACATGTGCTCTATGGACAGGTGGGTCCTGTGAGCACACATGCCCTCTGATAGAAAGGAGGCACCCCCGTGAAGCGACTGCTCTCTGCTCTGCTGTTGGTTGCCGTGGTGTCGATATTTGGTGTCACGATGGTGGCCGCAGCACCAACCACAGCCTCAACGGTGGCTGCTGGCGGCACCGTTCACGTTGTGCAGGCCGGTCAGACGTTATTCAGCATCGCCAGATGGTACGGCGTGGATATGTGGGTGTTGGCGCGTTACAATGGCATCCTGAATCCAAACTACATCTATGTTGGGCAGCGGCTGGCCATCCCCACAGCCGCACGTCCTGCGCCGTCAGGCCGGGTCTACATCGTCAAGCCCGGCGATACACTCACGCGGATCGCGAGTGCCTATGGGGTCTCGGTGTGGGCCATCGCCCAGGCCAATGGGATCTACAATCTCCAGACGATCTACGTCGGTCAGCGCTTGGTGATTCCGAGCGTGGCCCCGGCGCCGGCGCCCCCGCCCGCGCCGACGGCGACGCCCAAGCCTAGGTCATCGGGCGCTTGGAAGGGCGAGTACTTCGCCGGAACCACGCCGTCCGGCGGCCCGAGATTCGTCCGATATGATTCCGCGATCAACTTCCATTGGGATGTCGCGGCACCTGATCCACGGCTGAGCGCCGACGAGTTCTCAGTGCATTGGACGCGCACTTTCCTCTTCAAGGGCGGGCTCTACCGGTTCAAGGTCACGGTTGACGATGGCGCTCGGGTCTGGGTCGACGGGGGGCTGATCCTGGACGCGTGGAAGGTGCAACCGGAGACCGATTACCAAGTCGACGTCGTCCTCGATCCTGGATATCACGTCATCGCCGTGGACTACTTCGACGCTCAGGCGGTGGCCACGATCCAATTCTCGTTCTTCCGGCTCGGATCTGCACCACCCGTCCATCCCACGCCGACGGCTACGCCTGTGACTACGGACTGGTACGGCGCCTATTACGGCAACACTGACCTGGCGGGTTCACCCGCTGCCACGCGCGTCGATCCGGCGATTGGCTTCGAGTGGGGCACCGGCACTCCCATCGGTGGGGTGGGGGCCGATCACTTCAGTGTTCGTTGGACGCGCACAGCCCCGTTCTTCGATGACAATTACAACTTCTGCGCCATGTCCGACGACGGCGCGCGCATCTACCTCGACGGGCATCTTGTGCTCAACGAGTGGCATGCGTCGAACAGCGTAGCCTACTGCGCTGAGGCGGACGTGAGCGGCGGTAACCACAAGGTCACGGTGGAGTACTACGAGGATGGCGGCAACGCCCTTATCTATGTGTGGTGGGATCGTCACTGACCGTCCAGTAACTTTCAGAGTTACGGCAGGGGAGTGACCGGCGGGACCGGCTATTCGGTTTGACATTTCGCCAAAACCGGGTAACAATTTACAGGTTATCGCCGCTATTCCCAAGTTGAGGAGGCAGAATGTTAGTTACCAGTAAAGAGCTACTACTAGACGCCCAGAAGCACGGCTACGCCGTGGGGGCGTTCAACACCAACAACCTAGAGATCACGCATGCGATCTTCCGCGCTGCGGAGGCCAAGAGGTCGCCGATATTGGTGCAGATCTCGGCCGGTGCCATGCGATATGCAGGTGTGGAGTTCCTGCCGATGATCGTGGCGAAGTGGGCGCAACTCGCGTCGATTCCCGCGGCGATTCACCTGGATCACGGGCCGGATTTTGAGACGGTTGTCAAGGCAGTGCGGGCGGGCTTTACGTCGATTATGCGTGATGCCTCCAGTCTACCGTACGAGGAAAACGTCGCCGAGGTCCGTAAGGTCGTCGAGCTCTGCCACGCGATCGACATCCCCGTCGAGGCCGAGATCGGCCGACTTGGTGGTGCCGAGGAACACGTCGTTGTCAGCGAGCGCGAAGCCCTGATGAGCGACCCCGACGAGTGCGTGCGCTTCGTCGAGGACGCGGGCTTTGATTTCCTGGCGGTCGCCATCGGCAACGCTCACGGTTTTTACAAGGGTGAACCGAAGCTTGACTTCGACCGCCTGGAGGCCATTCAGGACAAGGTCCCGGTCCCACTGGTACTTCACGGGGCGTCGGGCATCCCAGATCACCAGATTACGATGGCTGTGGAGCGTGGTATCTGCAAGATCAACATCGACACAGAGATCCGCAATGCCTTCATCCGCACGGTGCAGGATTTCACGCAGGAGAACCCCGACCAGATCGACCCGCGCAAGGTGCTTGGGCCTGGCATCGACGCGATGCAGGCGGTGGTTGAGCACAAGATGGAGATCTTCAAGAGCGTGGGCCGCGCGTAACCATCGTGTCCGGGTTCGGCCTGGGCGCGAATAGCTTCTCGAGGCACATCGCTACGTTGGGAGGATGGGCAACCATCCCCCCAACGTTCGCATTGGAGGTCCTTCACGTGGGTGGCCCGGGTAGCATTAAAGGGAAGTGCGGTAGATGAACATCGTGTTGGTTTCACCTCAGTTTCCGCCCAATTTCTACAATTTCGCGGTGGCGGCGCGTCGGGCCGGGGCTAACGTCTTGGGCATCGGCGATGCGCCCTACGATTCACTGCGTGGTGAGCTGCGCAAGGCGTTGACTGAGTACTTCCGCGTCGATGATATGGACAACTATGGGAATCTGGTCCGCGCTTGCGGCTTTTTCACCTTTCGTTACGGCAAGCTGGACTGCCTGGAGTCTCATAATGAGTACTGGCTGGGTACCGATGCGCGCCTGCGAGCGGACTTCAACATCCCAGGTTTGCGTCCTCCCGATATGGCTAAGGTCAAGCAGAAGTCGCGGATGAAGCGCATCTTCACCGACGCCGGTCTGGAGGTGCCGGCAGGTGCGCTGGTCAACACGCTGGACGAGGCCAGGGGCTTTGTCGAGCCGGTGGACCGATGCTCGACGTCTTCAACTACGCCAACGACATCGACATCTACCAGCAGTGGGTCAATGTGGTGCTGTTCAACACCTTCACGGTGGAGTATAGTCGGCCCTACTTCGCTTGCTTTGTGGGGCGCAAGCGCTCTCTTGCCCACGCCCATGGCCATTCGGATATCCTGGACAAGTATGGAGATATGATCGTTCACCACGAGCCCATCACGCCGATCTTTGCCCGGGCGATGGGCCATTACGCTTATCTTCTGCGGTCGCCGGACCTGGACCACCTGCAGGAAGCGATCGACTTTATCCTGGCGCTGCGTCCTCCACCCGGTGCTGAGTAGAGTGTCGAGTGTTAGTGGCGTCTGCCTCGGGACCGATGCGGTGGATTCAGAGAGATCGAGAGGGGATGCGCTGTAGATCACTGTCAATCGATCCGTAAGTATTGAGGAGAAGGGCATGAACGTCGAGTATCACAAGAAATGGAGCCGCCATCTCAACAAAGACATGGAGTTCAAGGTCTACGGCCATGCTGGTAAGCCGGCCATTGTCTTCCCGTCGGGCTGCGGGCGGTTCTATGAGTTTGAGGATTTCGGGATGGTCGAGGCTGTGCGCTGGTTCATCGATGAGGGCAAGATTCAGCTCTACACGGTCGACAGCGTGGACTGCGAGTCCTGGATGGCCCACTGGATGTTCCCGGGCGATCGAGGCTGGCGACATCTCCAATACGAGCGGTACATATTGGAGGAAGTCGTGCCCTTTACCGAGGAACACAGCGGATATGCGGGTAAGTTGATGACGATCGGATGCAGCATGGGGGCCTACCATGCGGCGAACTTCTTCTTCAAGCACCCCGATATCTTCGACTGCGTCATCGCGATGAGCGGCCTCTATGGCCCCCAGTACTTTGTTGGGGACTATATGGATGACAACGTCTACTTCAATTTTCCGCTCTGTTACCTGCCAAACCTGACCGACCCTTGGTACATCGATCGGTTTCGGGAGTCGGATATCATTATCTCGGTGGGACAGGGCGCTTGGGAGGAGGACAGCCTCCGAGAGACGCGTGCCCTGGAGGAGGATCTGCACGCGCTGGGTGTTCATGCCTGGGTGGACTACTGGGGGTTTAACGTGAGCCACGACTGGCCATGGTGGCGCAAGCAGCTGCGGTATTTCCTAGGCGAGCTAGATCTCCAGGTGCCGCGGGGAGAGGGGTCATAATACGCGATGGCTGTGGAAACGACGATTCGTGATCGGATAGCGGGGTTGGTGAGGACGGGTCTCGAGGCGGCGCAGGACAAGGGGGCGCTGCCGGCCTTTGACGTGCCTGAAGAGGTACCGGTGGATCAGAGCCGCCACGCCTCCCACGGCGACTATGGTTCGCCGGTCTGCCTGGGGCTGGCCCGAGTGTTGCGCCGGGCACCTGTACAGATCGCCGAGGCCGTGGCGGCCCATGTGCCTGAGTCGCCAATGGTGGCCGACGTAGAGGTCGCACCGCCCGGCTTCATCAACTTCACGCTCGATGAGGGCTGGATCGCGTCTCAGGTGCCCGTGATCCTGGAGGCCGGCGAGACGTGGGGTGACGTGACGCTGGGCGAGGGTCTTCGAGTCCAAGTTGAGTACGTCAGCGCCAACCCGACGGGACCGATCACGATCGCCTCAACCCGTAACGCCGTTATCGGTGACGCCTTGGCGTCGGTTTTGGAGGCCGGAGGCTACGATGTCCATCGCGAGTATTACGTCAACGACGCCGGTTCGAAGGTCCGCCATTTCGGCGGCAGCATCTATTCCCGTTACGCTGGTCTCTTTGGTGTCGACGTGCCTTTCCCCGAGCACGGTTATCCCGGCGACTACGTCACCGATCTAGCCGAGCAGGCCAAGGCTAGCTTCGGGCGCCGTTTTCTGGACGTGTCGGAGGAGAGCGCCGTGAAGGCGTTGGGGCGCTGGGGGATCGATCAGGTGCTGGAGTGGAACGAGCGCGACCTAGCCCAACTGCGTGTCCACTTCGACAATTGGTTTAGCGAGCGCTCACTTTACGAGAGTGGCCTCTTTGACGAGATGATGTCACGCTTGGCGGAGGGCGGCTACGTTGTCCAGTATGACGGGGCGACATGGTTCCGCCATCCCGACCTGGATAAGGACGCCGTGCTGATCCGTTCGCCGGAGGTCATCGCCGATCCTGAGGACCGCCCGACCTATCTCGCCTCGGATATTCCCTATCTGTGGAACAAGTTGGAAGTCCGGGGCTTCGATAGAGCCGTCTACGTCTGGGGAGCGGATCACCACGGCGATGTGCCTAGGGTCCAGGCCGCGGCCAAGGCTTTGGGTGTCGATCCGGAGCGCCTAGTCTTTATCGTCTACCAGATGGTGACTTTGACGCGCGGCGGCAAGGAAGTCCGGATGTCCAAGAGCGCGGGCGAGTTCGTCACGCTGCGTGAGCTGCTGGACGAGGTCGGGGCTGATCCGATCCGGTTTATGATGCTCACGAGGACGGTGGACGTAACGCTGGAGTTCGACCTGGACCTGGCAGTGGAGCAATCAGATCGCAATCCGGTCTACTACGTGCAATACGCGCACACGCGCATCGCGGGCGTGTTGCGACATGCGGCAGAGGCAGGCTGGGATCCGGACGTGGTGGGCGATCCGGCGTTGCTGACACACCGGAGCGAACAGGCGCTGATTCGCAAGATGCTCTCCCTCTCCGAGGTCATCGTGCTCGCGGCCAGCAATATGGCCCCGCACCATCTGACCACCTACGCCACGGAGCTAGCGGCGCAGTTCCACGCCTTCTACCGAGACTGCCGTATCGTCTCCGACGATCCCGAGGCGGCAGAGCTGACCAAGGCGCGTTTGATGTTGGCGCGCGCCGCTAAGTCGGTGCTGGCTCGCGTGCTGCACCTGATGGGCATGGACGCACCCGATCGGATGTAGTGTCCCCTTTTCGTTGACGCTTCTCACTACGTTTGCAGATGCGACTACAAAGGAGCTTTCATGGGTCTCAAGCCTGATTTCTGGATTCGTCAGATGGCCTTGGAGCACGAGATGATCGAGCCCTTCGTAGATGGGCAGATCCGCAACGGCGTGATCTCCTACGGCCTATCATCCTATGGTTACGATATCCGGGTGGCCAGCGAGTTCAAGGTCTTCACGCCCGGCATGGGTGATCTTACGGTGGTCGATCCCAAACACCTCGACACCCGGGCGATGGTGGACTTTAGCGGTGATGTCTGCATTATCCCACCGAATTCCTTCGCGCTGGCCCGCAGCCTGGAGTATATGCGTATGCCACGGAACGTGCTGGGCACGGTGTTGGGTAAGTCGACCTACGCCCGCTGTGGCGTGGTGACGAACTTCACGCCGCTGGAACCTGGCTGGCACGGGTATATCACGATCGAGATCAGCAACACGACGCCGCTGCCGGCCAAGATCTACGCTAACGAGGGTATCGCGCAGGTGCTCTTCTTCGAAGGCGATGCTCCCTGTGAGGTGAGTTACGCCGACAAGAAGGGGAAATACCAGGGACAGAGAGGTGTGGTCCTGCCCCGGCTGTGATTCTAGGTTAGGAATGAGTTCTCCATCGCCCGCCAGCACTGGACATATGGGACGTTTTGAGTTAGCATGGGTGATGAGTTCGGAAGCAAGCAGTCCGTGCTCAATATCGTTGTCCTGGCCAACACAACTAGCCGATCTATTTGACAATGTGACGTTCTACTATATAGTTGCATCTCGTCTTGACGACGAGAGGTGAAAGGGTGACCAGACAACGCATGCTTCTTACACACCGTGCATGTCGTGCATTCCCACTAGCTATCTTGCTGGCCATGGGGCTCGTCGGGGGCCTTTTGCTCGGCAGTGTGCGGGTTTCGCGAGCCTCGGCGCCAACCTCGCTCTCCACGTATTGGTCCTACAAGATACAGCGATGGGATGCCCTGATCCTGCAGGAGGCTGAGCGGCGCCACCTTGACCCTGATTTCCTGGCGTCTTTGGTTTGGATGGAATCACGAGGCGATCCTGAGGCGGTGGGTCCGGTGGGCGCCGTTGGCTTGATGCAGGTGATGCCCAAGGAGGCCGGTTTCAGTTGGCGACCTTTGCAAGACGAGTTGATGGATCCGGGCACCAACCTCTATTGGGGTGCGCGGACCTTGGCCACGGTCGTGCGGCAAGGCGAGGGAGATATCTTCAACTCGCTGGCAGCTTACAACGGTGGTTGGGATCAGATCATGTACCGAGGCCCCAAGATATTCGCGACGACCATCCTCCGGGACTACGCTCGTGCTGTGGCGACGCGACGGCAGATCACGGGTACGTGGTCAGCTTTCTTTGCTGTCAAGAGGCAGCAGATCGGTGGTCCGATCTGGGTGACCAGTTCGGATCGGGAAGACGTCTTTCTCTACGGTGCGTATAACTGGACGCCCGAGGGTACCCCCGTGATTCCGGCGATAGCGCCGACAGCGGTTCTTGCGGAGTGCGAGGACGAGGAGACCGGCAGGGCTTTCGCGATCGGCATCTGGTTTTACGACCACCAGGGCGAGCGGTGGGTGGTCGGTCAGCCGGTTGCTCCGCCGACATCCACACCTACGCCTACGCCCAGGGCAGCGCCATCGATGAAAATGGCCTCGTCGGTTCAGAGACTCGTTGACTACGTGGTGAGTTCGATCAGCGTGCCTGTAGGATCGCGACATGACGTGTCGACGCCAGCGCCACCCACGGCGACGCCAGTGCCTCACGAGGACGGGGGCCAGGGAGAGGCCGGGATGAGCAGTATGTCTTTCGACTTCGGGACCGACGATTCCACTTGGGCACCAGAGCAGACGGTTCATGATCCAGAACCATCGCCGCCGCCCCCGTTGCCGATGCAGGCTTGCACCGGCGCTGAACTGACGGCGAGCGCCTGGCCGATGGAGCGGGAGTACACAGGTCAGGGGTGGAAAGCTCGCGTCTTTGCCGAGGGGCGTGGAGGCGACTGTGTCTACACCTACGCATGGAACGACCTCTCCGACATCCGTGGCGAGGCGATGACCGGACCGATTGTCTTTGAGGTCAGCACGGACCGTCAGGACGCCGTGATCGTGGGAACGGTGGTGGTGATTTCGGGTGGTGAGACGAAGCGCGTCGGCGTCTATATCACGCCCCCGTAGTGGCGGCCCTTGGGATGTCGTCGATCTTGTGCGACGCAACGAAGATAACAGCTCAGGTCAGGACTGCGGTCTTGACCTTTTTTGATGGTATGGGGGAGCCGGGAGGCTAGAAAATGAGCGAAGCTGCGGAGATCCACCGTTTGACCGCCGATGAGGCTGGCGAGCGCGTGGACCGGTATATCGCCGACCTCTTGGACGAGCTCTCCAGGACTGCTGTCCAGCGGTTGATCGATGAGGGCGAGGTGACGGTCAACGGCGATCCGACGCAGGCCTCTTATCGGTTACGCGAGGGCGATGAGATCGTCGTACGGGTCCCACCGCCCCAGCCGGTGGAGTTGGTCCCCCAAGAGATTCCGCTGGACATCGTCTACGAAGACGGTGATATCCTGGTGGTGGACAAGCCAGCCGGTATGGTGGTGCATCCCGGCGCCGGTCACCCCTCCGGTACGCTCGTCAATGCCGTTCTGGCCCACTGTCCGGATCTCCAAGGAATCGGGGGCGAACTGCGCCCGGGGATCGTGCATCGTCTGGACCGAGACACCTCGGGGGTTATGGTCGTGGCTAAGAACGACCAGGCCCTGCGCTATCTCCAGCGGCAGTTCAAGCGACGCACGGTGCGTAAACACTATACTGCACTGTTGATAGGACGGCTGCCGCAGGTCGATGGCATCATCGAGGCGCCGATCGCGCGCGACCGTATCCATCGGAAGCGGATGGCAGTACGCGGCGGTGGGAAGATGGCGCGGACCCGCTGGCACGTGGAGGCGCGCTATCGGGGACCCGATCGCCATCCCTACACGCTCGTCGACGTCCGCCTACTGACAGGTCGCACGCACCAGATTCGCGTGCACTTCTCGTGGATGGGCTATCCGCTGGTGGGCGACACGACTTACGGTCCGGACAGCAGTGCTGAGCTGGCGCCGCGGCAGTTCCTCCACGCGCGCGAGTTGGGCCTCACCCATCCGCGCACGGAGGAGCGGATGCACTTCGAGGCGCCACTGCCCGAGGATCTTGTGGCGGTGTTGGAGACGCTGAAGCCTGAAACGTCATAGTCCCGCCGCCAGGTGATGCGCTTGTTTGTCGGGCAACGAGTGATGAGCAACGAGCAAGGGGCAACCAACCTGCGGAGAGACGCGTTCACTAATAGGTGGCCATACTGAACCCATATAGGGCGTCCTGCAGTCGGACCATTACTTGTTGATCGTTACTCGTTTGAAGGCAGAACTACCCTACCTGCCACAGAATCGCGCTTGCACGTTTCGCGCTTTGCCTATTGACGATTGCCACGCCATCAAGTATCCTTGTGATGTGAATGGGAAGAGGAGCAGCGCAAAGCAGCGGCTGGACCTTCTGGTCGTGGACCGAAAGCTGGCGCGAAGTCGCTCTGTGGCACAGCGGCTGATCTACGCGGGCGAGGTGCGGGTCGACGGTGAGTTGGTGGACAAGCCTGGCACCACGGTGCCGCGCGATGCTGAGATCACGCTCAAGGCCAAGCCCCGATTTGTGGGCCGCGGCGGAGAGAAGCTGGCAGCGGCGTTGGAGCGGTTCCCGGTGGATGTCAGCGGCGTGGTCGCTGCGGACGTGGGCGCCTCCACCGGTGGTTTCACCGACTGCTTGCTGCAGAATGGCGCTCGCAAAGTCTATGCTATTGATGTTGGCTACGGGCAGTTGGCCTGGACTCTGCGTCAGGACGAGCGGGTGGTCGTGATGGAGCGGACGAACGCTCGCTACTTGGAGTCGTTGCCGGAGCAGGTGGATCTCATTTCCTCGGACGTCTCGTTTATCTCGCTCCGCCTGATCTACGCCGCTGCCGTTCACTGGCTCAAGCCAGGCGGCGAGGTGATCTCGCTGATCAAGCCGCAGTTTGAGGCCGGACCGGAAAACGTAGGGAAGGGGGGCGTCGTGCGCAACCCCGCCGTCCATCGCCACGTATTAGAGGATGTGACGGCGATGATGGCCCGGTTGGACCTGGGGCTCCAGGGCCTGATGGTCTCACCGTTGATGGGCCCCGCTGGCAACGTGGAGTTCCTGGGTTGGTGGCAGCTTGATGCACCCGCCAAGGAGCGGGAGCCGTTGATCGATGCGGCGCTGGAGGCAGCGGAGCGGCTGAAGAGCAGTTAGTCAGTTACCAGTTATAGGTTTTTACTGTGGATCCAAAGCACATTCGCAACTTCAGTATTATTGCACATATTGATCACGGCAAGTCCACGCTAGCCGACCGGCTGTTGGAGATGACCGGCACGGTCGAGAAGCGGAGATTCGCGGCGCAGTCTCAGCTGCTCGACGCAATGGAGCTGGAGCAGGAGAAGGGCGTCACGATCAAGGCCTCGGCGGTGCAGATGTCGTGGACGGCGCCGGATGGTGAGACATACGAACTCAACCTGATCGACACACCGGGTCACGTCGACTTCGGCTACGAGGTCAGCCGGGCCCTGGCAGCCTGCGAGGGCGCCGTCCTGGTGGTGGACGCTACTCAGGGCATCGAGGCCCAGACATTGGCCAACCTTTACCTGGCGCTGGAGCACGATCTGGAGGTCGTGCCGGTGGTCAACAAGATCGATCTAGCGACCGCCGAGGTGGACCGGGTTGTGGGCGAGATCAGCGACCTCTTGGGGATCCCACCCGGGGACGTGATCACCGTCTCGGCTAAAGAGGGGACCAACGCGGAGGCGGTGCTTCGCGCTGTGGTTGAGCAGATACCACCGCCCGTAGAACGGGCTGCGGATTCCCCCACGAGAATGACGCGGGCCGCTGTTGATCCAGGCGCGCCGTTGGAGGCCCTGATCTTCGACTCTCACTACGATCCCTATAAGGGTGTCGTGGCCTATGTCCGTGTCTACCAGGGACGCGTGGACCGCACAACGGACCTATTGATGATGGCGACCGGCGCTCGCACGGCCCCCGTTGAGGTGGGCGTGTTCAGGCCCGACATGACCGTCGTGGACGCACTCTCCGCCGGGGAGGTCGGCTATATCGCGACGGGACTCAAGACGGTGCGAGAGGCCCGCGTGGGAGACACCGTGACCGAGGCTCGGCGTCCCGTGGCCGAGCCGCTGCCTGGCTATCAACCCGCGAAGCCGATGGTGTTCGCCAGCCTCTATCCCTCCGAGGCGGACGACTACGAGAGCTTGCGGGACGCCCTGGCCAAGCTTCAGCTGAACGACGCCGCGCTTACCTTTGAGCCTGAGACGTCTCAAGCGCTGCAGTTCGGCTTCCGGTGCGGCTTCCTGGGCCTTTTCCATATGATCATCGTCCAGGAGCGATTGGAGCGGGAGTACGGTCAGGATCTGGTGGTCACCGCGCCCAGCGTGGCGTACCAGGTGGCGCTCACCGATGGTCGGGAGCTGGAGCTCCACCGTCCGGCCGACCTGCCTGATCCGGCCCTGATTGCGGAGATTCGCGAGCCGTGGATGAAGGTGCAGGTGATCTCTCCGACCAACTACATCGGCACACTGATGGAGATCTTCCGCAAGAAGCGGGGCAACTTCTTGCTCACGGAGACGCTGGACCCGCGCCGGGTCCTGCTCACCTTTGAGATCCCGCTGGCCGAGATGGTCATCGACCTGCACGATCGGATCAAGTCTGCGACGCGAGGCTACGCTTCGATGGACTACATCTTCGACGGTTACCGGACCGACGACCTGGTGAAGATCGACGTGCTGGTGAACCGTGAGCCCGTTGATGCCCTGGCGTTGATCGTACACAGTGACCAGGCCCGCGAAAAGGGCTCTTCGCTGATCCGTAAGATGAAGGAAGCGATCCCGCGCCAGCTCTTCGAGGTGCCGATCCAGGCCGCGGTGGGGGGCAAGGTCGTGGCACGGGTCAACGTCAAGGCGCTGCGTAAGGACGTGCTGGCGAAGTGCTATGGTGGCGACGTCACGCGGAAACGTAAGTTGTTGGAACGGCAAAAGGCCGGCAAGAAGCGGATGAAGCAATTGGGCAACGTAATCATCCCGCAGGAAGCCTTTCTGGCGATTCTGCGCATTGACGAGGAGTGATTCGATCCGTTTGCAGTAGGCGGCCCTATACCTTGGGCTAGCGACCGGGTTGTGATCTCCGCCTCTTACGAGCCAGACAGAAGGAGGAAGATGGACGGATTGTTCGGTTTCTGGCTGGATATCCCTAGACAGCGTCGAAAGCGGATCGTGCTCTTTGCCGTAGCCGTTGCCACGATCCTGTTGACGTTGTGGGCAGCACGATCGGTGCTGGGGCTCTACTTCGTCGGCATCATTTTGGCCTACATTCTAGGACCGCTGGTGGACGGCGTGCAGAGCGGCATTGAGTGGCTGGCGGAGCGAATCCACTTCGGGTTCCTGCGCCGCGGCGCGCGCTCTCTGAGCATTGTCATCATCTCCCTGCTCTTGATCGCCGCGATCGTGGGCTTTGTCTATCTGGTCATCCCCATCGTGGCCCGCGAGGCTGAGGCGCTGTGGGGTGCCCGGGAGTCCATCTGGGAGCGGGTCTCCAATTTGGCGAACCGGCTGATCCAGGAGTACGAACTCCTGCCGCAGCGTGTCCGGCAGCAGATCGATGACGCGCTGCAGAACTTGACCGCGATTGTGACCCAGGCGCTTCAACAGGCGGTGCAGGGCACGGTTACCGCGATCTCCTACACGACTAGCGTGGTGCTGGCGATCACGATTGTCCCCTTCTGGACCTACTTCCTACTCCGTGACTTCAGTCAGATCCGCAACTCGGTCTACCGCTCGCTGCCTAGTGCGATCCGGGCCGACGTGCGCAGCATTCTGACGATGTTCGACCACAGCGTAGGCGCCTGGATCAGGGGCCAGCTTCTGCTGATGATCATCATTGGGATCGTTCAGACCATCGTGCTCACGATTCTGGGGATCGACTACGCGCTGTTGCTGGGCGTGGTGGCGGGCCTGCTGGAGGTTGTGCCCAATATCGGTCCGACCTTAGCGGCGATCCCGGCGATTCTGGTGGCGCTCACCCGGAGCCCCGGACTGGCGCTGATCACGGCCATTGCGGCGAACCTGATTCAGAACCTGGAGAACTCCTTCGTCGTCCCCCGGGTGCTGGGGGAGAGCGTGGGACTTCACCCGGTGGTGATGATGGTGATGCTGGTGGTCGGCACGGAGATCGCTGGCTTGCCCGGCTTGATCTTGGCGCCAATCATGACCGCGGTTTTGCGGGACGTCTATCGCTACCTAAGTTTCCGCTTCGCCGACGAGCCCTTCTCGCCAAAGGCGTCGCTGGAGCGGGCGCTGGCGGGTGAGAGCTTCACAATCGACATATAAGGTAACCAGTTTCCAGTATCAGTTCACCGGGTGCCACAAACCGATGCCAAAGACTGAGGCGGCCCAGTTGGGCGTTGCGTGCGGAGCGACTTCACGTTTCACCTTACGCTATGCTCAGGGCAAGCTGTCATCGTGTCTGGAATCCAGCTCGCTATCGTAGCACGTCGCTGCCGTCTAGGGAACCTCGGGATTACTCGTTACCCGTCACTTGTTAGTCCGTTTCATCCTTGTCAAAATCCCGACTTGTTGTATAATCTTTACCGCTGATCGGGGCGTGGCCCAGTTTGGCTAGGGCGCTACAATGGGGTTGTAGAGGTCGACGGTTCAAATCCGTCCGCCCCGACAC
>JBNGDU010000179.1:0-16191 GCA_049975025.1 Anaerolineae bacterium | reverse complement strand
TAGCCCGGGCGCCCTCTCGACAAGGCACGTAAGCCAGGAATCCGGGCCCACGCTATGGGCGCGCTCTTACACGCAAACGGGCGCGCCCACAGCGTGGGCCTGATCTCTACCCTCTGCTAACCTAGCTGTCTACCCCAACCTACGCCTCTCCGTCGTGGCGATAGAGATCCCATCCCAGATAGGTCGTAATGGCCTCATCCAGGATATCAGCTACGTGCCCCCGGGTTAGCGCCGTGTGATGCTCGAAGCCCTGTTTGCACATGAAATCCAGCAAGCGCTGCAGCCCGGGCACCCGGAGGACCGCCGAGCCGCCCTGGAAGTCGCCCACCGGGTCGTCCGTCATCTCCCCTTCACCCAGATAACTTCTGATCACGCCCTCGAAGTCATCTGTCGAGGCGCGGAAGAAGGTAACAGGGCCCGGCGCGGCCTGCCCCTTGATCGCGCCGAAGCAGTTGTCGGGACCCAACGTAGCTCCGAGAACGTCCAAGTTCGAGATCTCCACCTCGCGCTGCATGAACTCCTTCGGGAAGTTGCTGCAGTGGGTGTTGATGCACATGTCCCGATCGTCCCCATAGTTGTTGTTCCAATCCTGGAAGGCCGGTGGATTGCCTGAGGCCAGCAGCAGCGCGTACATTGAAACCGCGCCCATCACATCGACCTCACAGGCGCTGGGCAGCAGCCGATCGCCCATCATCGCCATCGAGAGGCATGTAGCGCAACCGTAGTTCTTCTGAATGGAATCCCAACACTCGACGGCGCTGGCATCGCAATCGTTCTCGTCCATCCAACGGTCGAGGACCAACGACAGCTTCGCCTGCTTGACGACGTTGCCCTTAGGAATGTAGTCCGGGATCGTACCGTAGTCCCTGATCGCCGCTAGCTTCTCCTTGAGCGCGGGGTCGTCCTCATCCACCGACTGCGCAGCAAAAATGATCTCCGAGAGGTCCACCGGCACAACCGTGATGCCCGTGCGCTGCAACAGCTTCTCGCTGAAGCGCACCGTCTGAAACGCCGCCGGTCGCGCGCCGATCGCGCCGATGCGCGCGTTGCTCAGGCCTCTGACCACGCGACAGACCCTCGCGAAGAAATGCAGATCGTCGACAAAGGCAGCGCTGTCGATGGGGTAGGTATGGTAGCTCGTGTTCGTGAACGGAATGCCGTATTGGTAGAGGTTGTTGCAGACCGAAAGCTTGCCACAGAAGGCATCGCGTCGCTCCGAGACCGAGAGGGCCTCCCGGTCGTCATCGCAGGCCTGGACGAGGACCGGGACGTCAAGTCCGGACATATCCAGCGTCTGCACGACACCCAGCTCATCGCCGAAGTTGGGCAGGACGACGATGACACCGTCGATCTTGTCCTCGTTCTCGTGGAACAGCCGTGCGGCCATTTGCGCGTGCTCCCGGGTCTCGATGGCGCCGCACGGCGTCGCGTCTTTCGGGGTGATGACGTGGTCGTACCCCTCGGCCTCCAGAATCTGCAACAGCTTCTGGCGCACGTCCACCGCCAACTCCGAGTTGAAGAAACCGCGGGTGCCTACGATCAGGCCAAAGCAGAGCTTCTTCTCCATGATGCGCATAGTTAACACTCCTTAGTGAAAGCTAGATGAGATGTCCAACCAACAGATATGTCAAGATGCAGGCCATCTTATTCCGATGCCCTGACGGATTCCAACAACAGGATCCAGTCCCAGGGATGGCCCCCCTCACTACAGCCCTCCGGTGCCTCGAAGTGCGAACACACCTCGGTCGCGGTCGGGACCTCCGTGAGATTGCCGGTCCGCGGATCGTACCAGCGGGCGCGGTAATCCAGGTCTGTCGGCAGATCGAGCTCCACGGTTCCCCCTACCGGCAGATAGACGGCGACGATGGTGCGCTCCGGTGTGGCCAGCACCAGGGGCTTAGTGCCAGGCTCACCTCCCTCATGACCCCTGTGGATCAATTCCGGCATCGGTCGCAGACGCTCAAAGGGGACGATCTCGGTGAAAAAGTGGCGCACGTGGAGTAGTTGAGCCAGCCCGGCCTGATCCTCCCGGAGTACCATAAAAGGTCCCCAGGAGTTCTCAAAACCATGAATGATGTTGAGAGCGGAGAACGTGCCCCGCCAGGCGCCTCGACGGGTGTGCTCCACGCTGCAATTCTTGTGGTGTGGGAGGTTCAGGGGCAGGTCGGGGTTGCGTTCATAGCCCCACTCCGCGAAAATCGCCGAGCCGGACCAGCCGTCCAGGCTCCGCTCGATCTGCGTCTCAATGCCTGCAGCCAGCCAGGCATCGTCGTCGCCCATACTCCCCCACGTCTGAAACATCACCGCGTCGACCGCCCCAGGATCCCGCTTGAGCCGCTCGGCAAAGGGCGGCATCGTCGGTCCGTTGTGCACCGCGACCACGTGACCGTGCTGGGCCAAGTCCTTCACCCAGCGCGCGCGACGCAACGCCCAGCGATCCGCCAGACGGCTGTAGCGCCAGTCGCCGTCGGGATAGTACTCATACTCGTTAAGAAGCGTCCAGACGTAGACAGCGCGAAAAGCATCGTAGCGAGCGATGAGGTACCGGAGCCATAGATCTTCCCACTCAGGCACGAAGACAGCCCGATTGTTGAAGGGGAACTCGAAGCCCCAGGCCTCCATGATCATCTCCAGCCCGAGTCCTAGGTCTTCGACCAGCCTCATCACGCGGTCCACCGTCTGGAAGTAGTCGAGATTGAAGCGGTCGAGCTGCGGCGCCTGCTCACTGCCCCCCCACGGCCACGTCCGACTCTTCTGCCAGGCACTGTAACCCCTGGGTCCGTGGAAAGGGCTGACCTGCAGGCGGACGCGCAGAAGTCCGAATCCCTGCTTCGCCCGGCGGCGCAGGAACTCCTCGACGTCGCCTTGCGCGGAAGGCTCGGCCGCGTGCGCCATACCGAAGAGATTATAAGTCGTGTCGCCCAGGAGAAAGGCGGCCTCCCCGGACTCGAAGCGGAAGCCCCAAGCGTCGCCGGGCGTGCACTGCAGGAAACCTCGTGTCTCCCTTGGGGTCACCTCGAAGGACCCCTCCGCGGTCAACTCCGGATCGGCTGGCCGCGAACAGATTTCGTAGGACCACCGTCCCACTTCGCCCGGGTTGAAGCGAACGCGCCAGACGCCGTCTCCGTCGTAAAAGCCCGGAATCGCCACCTGACGGCCCGATGGTGCCGTGAAAACAGCGTCCAACTCGACGTCGGCGAAGGGATTCTGATAGTCTCGCGTGGACGTCAACACCAGCTCCATCACAGAACGATAATCAACCTTTGTCGGATGCTCTACCATGATCAACTCCTGTCTTGCAGAGTCTGACTCGATTCCAAAGCCTGAGCCTCGCCGGGGACACCGATCATACGCTGCCAGGACCTGATAAGCTGGTCGTAGAAAGGATGGTCATCGCAGTCTTCAAAGCCGCCATGGGCTTCCAACCAGCGGATGACACGGCGGGCGCCTTCCGCAAACGTCGTCGTATACTCGAAGCCGAGGTCGGTGTGCGCGGCCTTGTTGTCGAACAGATTGTTGTAGTGGAAGTTCTCCACACACCACTCCGCTTTCTTCGGAGCGAGGCGCCCGAGCACGTCGGTGGGCATATGGACGAGCTCAGGCTCAGGCGCCCCCAGCGCCTCAGCGACGGTCTTGGTATAAGCGTCCCACGTCAGCCACTCCTCGCCGGCGGTGTGGTATGCTTTGCCGTAGGCAGCTCGGTTGCCGAGAGCATTGGCGAAAGCACGAGCCACGTCATCGCGGTGGCAGGCAACCCAAAAACTGGTGCCGTCGCCGTGCACGATGACAGGACGCCCTTTCCGTAGTCGATCCAGGTAGTAACTGCCCCACCCAAAGGTGTGCAGAATGGTGCCGCCCTCTGCGTACGTCCAGGCAGGCCGGATCGTGGTGACGCGGAAGTCGCCACGCACGTGGGCCTCTTCCAGCAACCGCTCGCACTTCGCCTTGTTCAGTGCGTATGGAAAAGAGGCCGAAGGCTGCCGCTCGGCCTCCTCGGTCACCGGATAGACGTCCGCGGGCTTCGTATAAACGTCGACGGTGCTGCAGAAGATGTACTGCTGGGTCCGACCGCGAAACGCGCGGATCGCACTCTCGACGTCGTCGGGCACGAAGGCCACCATATCGATGACGGCATCCCACGTCCCGGCTTCGGCCATCTGCGCCTCAAAGGCCGCGTACTCAGTGCGATCTCCCAGAATCCGGGACACGTCCTTGTCGGGGATATCCGACATCCGCTTCCCGCGATTGTAGAGCGTGACGTCATCACCTCTGGCGACGAGCTCGCGGGTGATACCGGTGCTGATGGTACCCGTGCCGCCGATGATCAGAACCTTCATTAGGGATCCTCCTTTCCCATCTGTCTCCTTAGCCTAATCCTCAGTCCGCCCCGGCGTTCGCCGCTTCCGGTGGATAGACGCCCTCCGGCTTAACACGCTGCTTGGGTCGCTCTATCAGCTCAAGGGTAACGCCGAGCTTCTCCTCCGTGTCCAGGTAGGCGTAGTGTCCGTCGCCGTCCAGTCCGAACCCGGCGCCATCCATTGTCATCGTCAGCCCCGCAGCTTCGGCCTTGGCCAACGCCGCCTCTATGTCATCCACCAGCACACCGAAATGGTGCACGCCGTAGCCGTGCTCCTGGACGAAGTCCTCATACACCGTGTTCCCCTCCAGCGGCTGGATCAACTCGATCCTGGTCGGACCCAGGTAGGAGAGCGCGATGCGCATTCTGTAATCGGCCGGCTCGCCGTGGTAGGTCATCTCCTTGACCAGCGGTCTCCCATATGTATAGATATGCCATGGGCCAATGCCAAACAACTCCCAGTAGGTCTTCATAGCTGCGTCAAGATCCTCCACAATGATGGCTACCTGGGCGACCCCATCGTCCAGAAAGGGCAGCTTTCCATTCATTGGTTTTTCCATAAGCCTCCTTTGCTCAATTACCGATCGCCTAATCCCCTATGCAGCACCCGGCGTCGCCTCCTGAATCAGGGGCGACTCACCTGGCGCGTCCCTACAGCCCCCCTGCCATCCAGTATCCAAGACCCCATAACCGTCAATCCAAGATAAGCCGTCGCTCATGGTGAGAAGACGACCTTAAGCGCCCGTCCCTCCAACGCCAGCTGGACGCCCTGCTCGAACGCCTCCAATGGGAATCGATGTGTCACCAGCTTGTCCGCCGGCACGCGCCCTGACCTCATAAGTTCCAACGCAATCCTCTGGTGCCTCGGCGCGAAGATCGTGGTGCCGATCAGGTGCAGGGCATTGTAGTGGACGAGATTCATATCGACGCCGGGCTTGCTGCGATCCTTGGGTAACCCGCCGAAGAGCAGAATCCGACCGCCCTTGCGCGCCATCTCCACTGCCTGAACTTGCGCGATAGGCGCCGGCGTTGCGGTGATGATGACGTCGGCACCCTTGCCCGCCGTCAACCGCATCACCTCATCGACGAGGTCCGTCGTCTCGGCATTGACCGTCGCGTCCGGCTCAAAAGCCTCGGCCATCGCCAGGCGCTCGTCCAAGATATCAGCTACGATGACGCGATCAGCGCCCCGCGCACGCGCCAGACTGGTGTGAATGCAGCCAATCGGCCCGGTGCCGATGATAGCCACCGTGTCGCCCAGCCCTACCTCGCCCTCCTCTTGGGCGTGGACGCACGAGGAGACGGGTTCTGAGATAGCAGCGTAGGCCGAATCCAGACCGGCCGGCGCCCTTAGGATCGTGCCCAAGCGCACCGCGGCCCTCGGCACGGCCATATACTCCGCGAATCCGCCGGGCCAGGCCTGTCCGATCTCGCGGTATGCATCGCAGAGCTCGTACCTACCGTCGATGCAGAAATCGCAGGTGCCGCAGTAAGCCAGAGGCCCGACCGCGAGCCGGTCGCCCACCGCCCACGGCCCCTTGTAGTCGGGGCCCAGGGCTGCCACCTCGCCGCATACCTCGTGACCGATGGTCCACGGGAACGTCACCTTGCGGTGTCCGCTGCGCAGCGTGCGCAGGTCGGAGCCGCACAAGCCGCAGGCCAGCACCTTGAGCAGCAGCCCACCGTCAGGGACATCGGGGCGTGGGATCCTCTCCACGCCGAAGTCCATCGGCGCACGCACGACCACAGCATCCATCATCTCCACCATGACATCAACTCCAATCACAGCACCTCAAAGTCCATACGCCGGGGCCTCTGGAAAGCTACGATGACACGTCGTCAGCTTCCCGATGGGTAGTCATCAGTCCAGCTCCAGCGCCGCATCCTGCAGCTGCCGCAGTTTATAGACGAACTTGTCCCGGTCCGGAGCGAAGTTCGTCTCCGTCAGAAGAGCGCCTTTCGGTATCACGTTGAGCACGGTCCCACCGGGCGTGATGCCCAACGGGATAGCGCGCTCCACCTCGGCGGCTCCATGGGTGTAGATCAAGCCATAGAAGTCGGGCGACCCGATCTCTCCCACGACCTCTCCGGGGCGAAGGTCCCGTTTGGCAACGGGGACCACCTCCGACACCAGATCTGTCGAGGCCACGGTGCGTTCGCCGTAGAGCACCGCGTCCACAATCGCGAGCGGCGTCTCGATATTGCAGAGATGATAGGGGCGGAGCAGCGTGTAATAGGGCCCGGGCCCCATCGAGACAAAGCGCATGTCAGTGCGCACGCGATCGTCCTCGGTGGTCACGATGGCGAAGACGGCGGGCGCTACGTTCCCGGTTGTGTACTCCACACAGCCACGATGCTCGAAAATCCCACCGTCCTCCTGAGGCACGAAGGTCGTGTTGAGCTCCGGGATCTCCACCTTCGGTCCGTGCATCCCGGGCACGTCGGGTATCAGGCCGGTCGCGTTGGAGACGGCAGCCATCTCCACCATCGTCTTCGAACCGTCCTTGAACGCCGAGAGCATCTTCGGATTCATGCCCTTGCCTAGAGCTTCCTCGCGGCAGCTATCAGGGGTCGCCTCCCGGTCAATCGGGTTGTTCTTCCCCTTGCCCAGGCAGACGACCTCGAAACCCAGCGAACGGGCCTGATCGTAGAGCATCTTGCAGACGCCGGGCTCGTCACCGGCAGCCACCGTATAGACGCAGCCGGCCTGTCGCGCCAGGCGGCTCAACACAGGGCCGACCGTCACATCCGTCTCCACGTTCAACATCACGACGTGCTTCCGGTTCTCGATGCAGTGCCACGCCACCTTGGCCCCGACCTCAGTCAAGCCCGTGGCCTCCACAACGGCAGCGACCGACGGCAATCGCGTCAGCAACAAAGCGTCATCGGTCACCACGTACTGCCCTGCACGCAGGGCGTCCTCAGCCTCACCTGCACGCTCCGTCACTCGAATGGCAGCCTCGGGAATTCCCAGAGACTTCAACGTCTCGATAGCACGCGAGACGTCGATATCGGAGACCACCCTTGTCTCGAGGCCCGGCATCTGGTGGGTCACATGCACCAGGCCCGAGCCCATCTGCCCGCAGCCGACGAGGCCGGCACAGATTTCCTTACCCGCTGCCTCCCGTTCTCGCAGTCGATCATAGTATTCCATACTCACCTCACAACCGATGAAGCAGTCCCTTCACAGTCGGATACAGCTCCTGATAGAGCCGGTAACGCTCCTCGTAACGCGCCGTGCGGTCCGCATCGGGCACAAACCGCCGCGCGAGATCCAGCGAGTTCGCCGCCGCTTCTGCGACGTCGGCGAAAGCCCCTGCGCCGGCACCGGCCAGAAGCGCAGCGCCCCAGCAGGCCGCCTCGGTCACCCGAGGCGCGACGACCCGCACACCCGTGATATCGGCCTTGAGCTGCAGCCAGAGGTCAGAGCGCGCCCCGCCGCCGATGGCACGCATCTCTTCAATCGCGACCCCGCCCTTCCGAAGGAGATCCAAGTTGAGACGCAGCTCGAAGGTCAACCCCTCCAGCAGCGCCTTCGCCATCTCGGTCTTGGTCGTGCTGAACGTCAATCCAAGGGTCGCGCCTCTAGACGCTGTGTCGAAGGTCGGCGTCCCACTGCCGGCGAAGTGGGGTAGGACCAGCAGCGATGTCGGATCCGGCGACGCGCCCGCCAAGAGCAGATCATAGGCGTCTTCATCACTCGCCTCAGCGCGGGCCATCTCAATCTGGCCAAACGTATCGCGGAACCAGCGTAGCAGCAGGCCACCACTGTGATTCAGCGTCATCACCAGATAGAGGTCCGGCACCGTGTGGGCGTAGACCGAGATATTGCCCTCGTAGAGAGCGCTGGTAAGCGCATCCCTCCCTTGCTCTACTTCCAGCGCCGCAGCATCCAGCGCCACCTCCACGACCTCAGCGGTGCCTGTGGAGACCATCGCGAGGCCGGGCTCGGTCAGCGCCACACCAAGTGCGCCACAGGCCTGATCGTGCCCTCCGGTGACCACGACGGGCGAACCTGCGAATCCCAGGTCGGCGGCCAGGTCGGGCAGCATCCTGCCGACAGCGTAGCCCGACGGACGCACCGTCGACAATCGCTCGGGCGCCAAGTCGAGGAACGCCAAGATCGACGGTGCCCACCTCCTCGCCCCCAGGTCATAGAGCTGCGTGCGGGAGGCGAGGCACTCACTGATGACCGGCAAACCGGTCATTTTGGAAATCAGGAAGTCCTCGTAGAGCAGAAAACGATCCGCCGCATCCCAAACCTCCGGCTCGTGTTCCTTCAGCCAAAGCAGCTTCGGAAGGGTGTTGATCGTGTGAACGGGCATGCCCGTTCGCTCAAAGAGCGCCTCCGCCCCCAGACTGTCGCGGATGGCCTCATTCTGCGCCGTCGTGCGCGTGTCCATCCCCAGGATGGCTGGGCGCAACGCGCGACCCTCGGCGTCGACCGGCATCACGGCCTCGCCCTGAACGGACAACCCGATGGCACCGATGCCCTCGTGGCAGGTCAGGTCGCCTGAGACCTGCGCCAATACCTCGCGCAGAGCATCCTGAGCCAGCCGCCAGACGGCCTCTGCGTCCTGTTCCGCCCAGCCCGGCTGCGGCATCGCCACGCTGTACTCACGGGTAGCGCGGGTCACGAGCGTGCCATCCTCCTCGAAGACAACGGCTTTGCAGCCGGTGGTGCCGATGTCCAGTCCAATTAGCCGCATAAGACCATCCTCCTCAACCCATCAGGTGCGACGCGCTTGCCGACGAAGGTCAGAGAAGCGCCCTCGGACGTCAGGCAGCCTCAGCACCCCGGTTTAGTGCAGGTGCGTGTTCTCCAGACCAGACCTACAGCGCATCAACAGCAGCCGCCAGCTCCATCGCCTGGAGATCACCCGACATCCAGCGATCCTGCAGACGTCTCAGGGAGAGCACCGTAGAGGGCTCCCGGAGCTCGACGTCATCGTAGGTTATCGGCTGATCCATCGCCACGGGACGTACCATACGCCCGCCTTTGGCGAGGCCGGCGGGCAGCAGGCGGGCGGCCTGCGCGACCTCATATCGGTCGATCAACGAGTAGAAACTCGAGCCGCCGATGCCTTCCAACGTATCACCCACCCGTAAGTCCTGCTTGGCGACCGCGAAGACCTCGGACACGAGATAATCGAGCGGCTCCATGTTGCTCGTGCCCCGGATTGCCAGGTGAGCACAGGTCAGCGGCACCTCGATGCTACACAGATGGTAGGGCCGGAAGAGGGTATAGTAGGGACCGTTGCCCATATCCCGCAGGACCATCGCCTCGCGCAGGCGGGGATGGTCGGTGCGAACGATGAGGAAGACGCCCGGCGCCACCTTCCCCACACCGTAATCCACCACCCCCATCTGAGAGAGAATGCCGCCCTCCGCCTCTAGCCGGAAGACGCGCTCCAAAATCTCACGATGCGTGACCGGACCGTGCATGCCGCGCACGTCGGGCACCAACCCTGTGGCGTTGGAGACCGCCGCCATCTCGATCATCGTCTTGCTGCCATCCACGAACTCGATCAACATCGTCGGAGTGAGGCCCCGCCGCTGGGCCTCGCGAGCCCAATGCTCGTCGGTCGGCTTCGCGTGTCGATCCAACGGGTTGTTCTTGCCCTTCCCCGCCGTCACGATCGTGAAGCCCAGGGCATCGGCGAAGTCATAGAGTTCCTTACACGCCGCCGGCTCATCGCCGGCAGCCAGCGCATAGAGAACACCCTTCTGCTCCGCATACCAGCGCAGCACCGGGCCGACGGTGATGTCCGTCTCCACATTCATCATCGCCAGGTGGTGACCGTGCCGCACCGCGCGCAGCGCCGCCCGCGCGCCGATCTCGGGCACGCCCGTAGCTTCCAGCAAGACGTCAATCTCCGTCATATCGGTTACGACGCGATAGTCGGTGGTATAGACCCGCCGCCCTGTGGCCACAGCGTCATCAGCCTCGGCCGCGCTTTGGACCGCCAAGACCTCTGTGTCGATCTGGGCGATCGCGTAAGCGTCGTGGGCCCGTTCCGCCATGATGTCGGCCGTCGCCACAACCTGGATGCCCTTCATCATGCCAGTCTCGGCAACCACATCGGTGCCCATCTGTCCAGCCCCAACCAACCCAATCCGCACCGGTTCCCCGGCGGCCTCACGCGCCGCCAACTCCGCATTCAACCCGATCATCAGAAAGCTAACCTCCCCTTGCCACAACTGACCGTGGGTCGCGGATACCCGCTAGGGGCGTCTTGCCCGCACGCGTACCGGACAAACGCACCCTATCGGGCCCCACACCCCAGGCGTATAGGAACACGCGTCAGCCGTTGCCGAACCCGCTACGGCGTCACTACCACTTTAAGCCCCTCACCGGTCGCCGCGACCTCAAACGCCGCCTCAATGTGCTCGAGGCCGAAGGTATGGGTGATCAGAGCATCGGCTGGAACAAGCCCTCGACCCAACACGTCCAACGCCAGGTCATGCTTTGTCGGATGGTAGGAGAAGGCCCCGACGACCTCGATCTCACCGTAGTGGATGCGATTTGCATCAAGTGTCGTCATCGGATCGGACTTCGGCAGACCGCCAAACAGGATTACCCGACCGCCCTTCCGCACGGCCAGAACCGCCTCAGCCTGCGTCGCCGCCACTGGATTGGCACAGACCACGATGTCGGCGCCCAGTCCATCGGTCAAGGCGCGGACGGTCTCCACAAAGTCATCCGTGGTTGGGTCGATGACCGCGTCCGGCTCAAAGCGCTTGGCGAGCTTCAGTCGCGTGGCGCTGGGCTCAGAGACCAAGGCCCGCGCCCCGCGGCTCTTGGCCAAAGCGATGTGTAGACACCCGATCGGGCCCGCCCCGATGACAACCACCGTGTCATCCAGGGCGGTACCGGCCTTGCTGTGCGCGGCGAGCACGGAGCTCATAGGTTCGGCAAGGGCCGCGTGCAGGCTGGTCAAGCCGCTCGGAATCCGGTGTACGATACCCAGCGTGAGCACCTCGTGGGTCAGAAGCAGCTTCTCAGCAAAGCCGCCTGGATAGCCCGGCGTGATACCCAGGAAATGAAGCTCATCACAGAGATTGTAAAGCCCGTGGCGGCAATAGTAGCACCTGCCGCAGTGGATATCTGGGGCTACAGCCAGACGATCGCCTACCTGATATTGGGTCACCTCAGAGCCGACCTCGATCACGGTGCCCGCGATCTCGTGGCCCGCCACGATGCCGGGCTTGCCTTCGAAGCTCTCGGCCCCTGCCGGTGGTCCCTCGCGCCATCGCCTTAGGTCGGAACCACAGACGCCACACGCTTCGACCGTCAAAACGAGACCGTCCTCGGGCGCGACCGGATCGGGCACCTCGCCCAGTTCATACCTCTCTTTGTCGATCAGAAATGCCGCTCTCATACCTCTCCTTAGTATCCCCTTATCCGCTTTCAGCCTTATCTTTCAGTTTGCGTCCCACGGCGCCGCCCGGGTGTGTCTGGCCGAAGTCTTCCTTCGTATATCCCCGCAGCTCCAGAAGAAGGACACATAGCACATCCCCCGCCGCGCCGTTAACCAACGAGCTCCCGGTGGCCACCATGCCGTAGGGATCGACGTCGCCGACCGTGCGCACCAGGAAAGTGGCATCGCTCTTGGCGGCCAATGGCGCGTCGGGGTTCTCAGTTTGCGCCACGATTTTGGCCCCCCGAGCTTTCGCGATGTCGACAAACTGATTGACCTCCGCGCTGTGTCCGCCCTTCGAGATCACGTAGACGACGTCACCTGATCGCACCGCGCCGGCGCCGCCGTGAAGCGCGTCCGCCGCGCTGATGGCGAGCGCTGGCGTTCCGGCGCACGAGAGCAGATGCGCAAACCGCTGGGCCATGGCGTGAGAGGTGCCGGCGCCCGTCACCAGCACGTGGCCTGGACAATCCAACAGGAGAGAGACGACGTCCATCAACCCCTCTCCGATCTGGTCGACCAGGGCCCTCACGGCCGCTGCCTCTTGTTCTATGACCTCGTGGGCCCGGGCGACAAGAGCCTCGTCCGTGGCATGTTCCACATGCACCTCCTTCGTCCCATCTCAACCGCTCTCAAATCGATAGCAGATATTCGGCCGTCGCCTGATCGGTCACCAATACGTCCAATAGACGAGCCTTCAGCGCAGCCCGTATGATCTCCCGCTTGACGCTGCCACCGGCGACGCCGACCACGCGCGGGATGACCGCCAGCTGATCGAGGCTCAATCCGATGATGCGCTCGTTCAACGCCAGTGGCACCGGCCGGCCCTCTTCGTCCACGTAACGTAGGAGGATATCGCCCACCGCTGCCGTTGCCTTGATCGCAGCGAGATCATCGGCGGTCACGATATTGCCGTCACGAATCAGGACTGAGTCGGGGGTGGGAACGCCTAAGCCCACCACCGCGATATCCGCACGTGCGGCGAGCTTGAGGACTTCCGACACCTGATAGTCAGCCCGCAGCGCCCGCGCCGCATCCACGGACGAGACAATGCCGGGTGCCGGCAACAGCCGGAGCCGGGCACCGAGCTTGTCGGCAGCCCGTCGCACCAGCTCGGTAGCGTGTTCAAGGACCCCCACAGGCCCCAGCCCACCGCTCAACTGCACGATCGTCAGATCGGATTGGGGTTGGGACGGAAAGGCATCGACCATCGCCAAGATCGTCCTGCCCCAGGCAAGGCCGACGACATCCATCTCGTTGACGCAGCGCAGGAGACACGCGGCAGCAGCCTCCCCGAGATCGCGGGCTGTGCTGTTGACGTCCTCAGGATCCGCGACCGAGACCAGCACGACCTCCTCCAGATCGTAGCGCCGCTCCATCTCCCTTTCGAGGTCCGGGGCGCCCTGCGGAGGCGGTACGAGGGTGATGTTCACGACGTGGACGTCACGGGCCTTCTGCAGGAGGCGGGAGATTTTTGGACGTGACATCCCAAAGCGCCGCGCGATCTGCTGTTGCGTCTGCCCGTCAACGTAGTAGGCTTGTGCCACGCGGTAAAGAAGCCGGTGCTCTTCTTGACTCAGATACATGGTCTCTCGCTTGCGAGGGCTTCGCACGAACGCATGATCATCAATGCACATATGTTCACATCCGTGCGAATCGTATCACAGCCCGCGCGAGGTGTCAAACGCCCTCACGTTTGACGTTCACGCCTCATTCCGCTGTGCTTTTCCGCACCCATAAGGTATACTGCCGAAACACAGATCGACTTAGCTTATGGCATCAGGCGCTCTTGCCGTCGGTGAGAAGGAGCATGAACAACAAACGTAACTTCGTCGTCGCAGGCGTTCTGATTCTCGCAGCCGTTGTCTACCTTATAGTGAGCAGCACGGGTAGCACCGCTAGCTTCTTCCTCACCATCGAGGAGCTGGAAGAGATGGGCTCGCAGGCCCAGGAGCGCAATCTCACCGTCTCCGGCGCCGTAATCGGCGAGACGATCATCTACGATGCCAGCAAACCTCGCGTCACCTTCACCATCGTCCAGATTCCGGGCGACCTCAAGGAAATAGAGGCCCGGGGTGGACTGGCCGCGGTACTAGCAGCCGCGGTGGACGATCCTGACGCCGCGAGTCTGAACGTCGTCTACGACGGCGCGCGCCCTGACCTTCTTCAGGACGAGGCACAGGCCATCGTGCGCGGTCGCTTGCACGCGGACGGCACCTTCCACGCCGACGAACTGCTCCTCAAGTGCCCATCCCGGTACGCCGAGGAGCTGCCGGAACAACGCGCGGACTGAGATGTTAGCCGATCTAGGCACCATCTTCACCGGCCTCGCCTTTGCGTCCACCCTCTACGGTACCGGGGCAGCCTACTACCGTATCACGCGCGATGACCATCGCTGGTGGGAGAGCGCCCGCAACGCGCTCTATGGAGCTGCCGTGCTCTTGACGCTGGCGATTCTGACCCTCACCCAGGCCTTTCTCAGTGATGCTTTTGAGATCCGGTACGTCGCGCAGCACTCGTCGCGGGTGCTCCCTTTTTACCTTAAGATCTCCGCGGTCTGGGCCGGACAGGAGGGCTCACTTCTGCTCTGGAGCTTCCTGCAGGCGCTCTTCACCGCCGTTGCCATCGCCCGGCCCTCCGAGCGCGCTCGCACCTTGGTCCCGTGGGCCACGGTCGTGCTGGGTCTTGTCGGCACCTTCTTCACCGGCGTCACCCTCACGCTATCCAATCCCTTCGTGCAACTGCCCCAGACATCGCTCGACGGTCAGGGACTCAACCCGCTCCTGCGCCATCCCGGTATGATCTTCCATCCCCCGATGATGTACGTCGGCTATGTGGGCCTCGCGGTGCCCTTCGCCTTCGCCATCGCGGCGCTGGTGACCGAGCCTAAGACCCGCTGGACCGCCGCGCTGCGCAGTTGGACGCTTGTCGCCTGGATCGGGTTGAGTTTGGGGCTTCTGCTGGGCATGCGCTGGGCATACGACGTCCTCGGCTGGGGCGGATACTGGGGATGGGATCCGGTGGAAAACGCCGGGCTGATGCCCTGGATCACCACCACCGCTATGCTCCACGGCGCCGTGATGCAGGACGAGCGCCGCGGTTTCCGGGTCTGGAACTACGTCCTCGTCATCTTGTCCTTCGTCCTGGTCCTCTTCGGCACTTTTGCTACCCGGAGTGGCGTCATCCAGTCGGTCCACGCCTACGCCAGGTCAAATCTAGGCGGCGTCTTCCTCAGTGCTATCATCGTGTCGCTGATCGTCGGATTGGGACTGGTCATTAGAGAGAGGAAACAGCTCCAGTCCAAGGCGAACACCGAGTCCCTGCTCTCGCGCGACGGGCTCTTCTTCCTGACGTTGGTGCTCTTCTCTACCCTGACGCTCTCCGTATTTGTGGGCAGCGTCCTGCCCACATTGACCGATATCCTCATCGGTCAGTCCTTCGAGGCCGGTCCGGACTGGTTCGACCGTGTGACCGGGCCGCAACTCGCGCTCATCGTCTTCCTCCTGGGTATCTGCCCCCTCGTGGGGCGCGCGGCTGCCACGCTGCGGCGTCTCCGGAAATGGGCTTGGGTGGCGGGCGTCGGCGGGCTTGCGGCGGTGGTCGCCGGCGCGCTCTCGGGCTTCCGGAAGCCGGTCTCCTTGATCGGCCTCGCTTTTGCCGGACTAGCCGGATCCACAGCGATGCTGGAGTTCGTCGAGGGCACAGCTCGGCGCGCTCGCAGCGGCAAGATGGCACCGCTCAACGCGTTGTGGGACGTAGCCCGCCGGCAGCGCCGCAAATATGGCGGCTATCTGGTGCATCTGGGCGTGATCCTGATGGCGGTCGGCGTGATCGGTACGCGTATGTATCCCTTCGAACAGGAGATCGTCGTGCCCACCGGGAGCTCGCAGGAGATCGGCGGCTACACTCTGGTAGTCGAGGCGCTCTCCCGGGACTTCGTCGAGGATCACGTCACCACCTGGGCGACGGTCAGCGTCTACCAGGACAAGGAGTACCTGGTGACGCTCGAACCTCGAGTCGATCAGTACCAGAATTACGATCAGCTGTTCTCCGTGCCGGCCTTGCAGCCTAGGGTGCTTGAGGACCTTTACATCATCCTCGCCGGCTGGGAGCCGGACGGCGCCACAGCCACCCTCAAGGTGGTGATCAACTCGCTCGTCAACTTCCTCTGGCTCGGTGGCTTGATCTTCCTGGCAGGCGGCGCGCTGGCGCTGTGGCCCCAAGACCTCACCTCACCGTGGAACATCGTCGCGGGCGTGATTGTCGTTGGCTCGCTGGTAGGCGCGGGCTGGACGATGTGGGGACTCCCTCACGGCGCCGTCGTCTACGAGACGGGACGCCCGCTGGTCGGCGAGCCCGCACCAAACTTCCGGCTCCCCATAGTCGCGACGGACACGGAGCAAGTCGTCACCC
>JBNGDU010000178.1:1098-16279 GCA_049975025.1 Anaerolineae bacterium | reverse complement strand
CTGTGTACTTCCAGACGTTAGCTATCAGGAAAATGAACGGCCAGTAGAGCTTCTCTTTGTAGATCTGGACCGGTTCAAGACCCAGAGAACCAAACGTGCTGTTGATGATCCCGTTGGAACTGCCCAGCGCGTAAACGACATAGGCTACAACGATCCACGATATGAAGTACGGGAGGAACAGGATGGAGTGATAGACCTTTGCCCAGAACCGGTTGGTCAGTTCGAAGATGATGACGGCTAACGCAACCGAAAGCACCAGCCCCACCACCATGAAGAGCAGGTTGTACAGGACCGTATTGCGAACATACGTCAGCGTCTGATTCAGGTTCGTGGGCAGGGTGAGGTATTTGAAGTTGTCCAGTCCGACCCATTCGCTATGGATGAGGCTGTAGATAAACCTGTTCTGGATAAAGGCATCCGCAGGTGGCTTCTGCAACCGATAGGTCTTGAAGGCCATGACGATACCGGGCATAGGAAGATACGAGAACAACAGCAGCCATATGGCACCGGGCAAGACCATGGCCAAATAGGACAGGTTGGTGTAAACCTTGTCTCGGTTCCACCGAGGCCGCTTCTGTGGCGTGGACTTCGAAGACGGTGTGGCTTCCATTAGAACCTCATTTCGTGTGATTCGATCACCAGACGGTAGGCGTTACCAGACAAACGCGCCACGGGCCTGCCACCGCACGTGCGCGAGACAACGATGACGCGAATGCGCGTCAGCGACGATGTTGGATTGCCCATGCGGCGCCAGGGACGCGACGCCGGTCGGCAATATCCTAGCGGAATCCGCGACATCCGGGAGACGGTATTTCCGGCACCAAACCCCGTGGTGAGTTCAGGTGGTTCAGTGAAAGTTCATTACACTTTTCAATTATAAGCTGAAACGCCCTGCTTGTCAAGGGGTAATTCAGGTCTTTGTTCGTACAATCGGCTGGGTTAGGGAGGAGAATCACTATGCTACTCTAGGCGCAAGAGACGCGGGCGTCAAGCCAGCCGGTATTTACGCTTGAGGAACTCGTCTGCGGGCTGCTTCAGCATGAGGTGCAGTAGCAGATCCCGGTGGGTACGCACGAAGGCGAGATCGTGGTCGTCCTCGAGGACCGGATGGAGGTAGGAGGCGGGGCGGTAGCGAAGAGGTTCTTCGTCGGGCCCCAACACCCGATTGACGATTTCGGGATTGGGGGGCGCCGGCGTCCTGCCGAACTCACCGTGCAGCAACATCTTGAACTCGTTGGAGACCATCTGGTACCGTCCGGTCAGCACATTGAAGGTCGCCTGCGATCCGACGATCTGGCTCGTGGGTGTGACCAGCGGCACGTAGCCGACGTCGGCTCGGACGGACGGCACTTCCTGCAGGATATCCTGGACTCTCGACATCTGGCCCATCTGGCGGAGTTGGCTTTGCAGGTTGCTGAGCATCCCACCGGGTATCTGGGCCTCGAAGATGCCGTCATCGTGTGGTGGGTAACCCAGAGAGCGCATCAGATCTCGCATCAGGCTCAGGGCTTGTCTCTGGTCCGCTGATGAACCTCTGCCGACCCATCTGACGATCTTCTCCACCGGGCGTCGTGGCACCTCCGAGGGGGCCACGGGGCGGTGCGTCCGCTGTGATGCGGGTATGTGCTCCCTGAGCTCCCCATAGATCTCAAAGAGGCGCGCCTGAGCCCTCTGAATGGCTGAGATCTCCAGTCCGTGGTCGATATCCATAACCTCGGCGAAGGCGATCAGAACCTCCACGGGGGGATGGGAGGAGCCGCCGGCGAAGGGCGTGATGGCGGTGTCGATGGCGCCAAGTCCCTCCTGCATCGCGACCACGGCGTTCAACATAGCCACGCCGGTGGTCGAGTGGCTGTGCAGGGTGATCGGGATCCGGAGCGCCCGCTTCATGCTCCGGAAGAGGTCGAGGGCCTGTTGTGGGCGGAGCAGGCCGGCCATGTCCTTGACCGCGATGCTGTCCGCCCCTTCCTCCTCGAGCTTCAGCGCCAGATCAACGTAGTAGTCGATGGTGTGCACCGGGCTGACCGTATAGGAGAGCGCCGCCTCCAGCCGTCCACCGTAGGCCTTGGTCGCCAGCATCGCGATCTGCAGATTGCGCCAGTCGTTGAGCGCGTCGAAGACGCGCATCAGACCGGCTCCGGAGCGAACGGCTTCCTTGACAAAGGCGATCACCAGATCGTCGGGGAAAGGCTGGTAGGCAAAGAGGTTTTGACCGCGCAGCAGCACTCGGAATCTCTCGGGCGCATCGAGCACCTGACTGAAGGCGTCGAGGCGGTCCCACGGATCTTCGTTCAGGTAGCGGACGCAGCTATCCAGGGTCGCGCCGCCCCACAGTTCGATAGTGCCGTAGCCGGCGTCTCTGATCATCGGAAGCACGCTGACGGCTTGAGCTGTCGTCATTCGGGTCGCCGCCAGGCTCTGCTGTCCGTCGCGCAGCGTCAAGTCGTTGAACTGGATCTGTCTCATCCGGTCTCCTCAGAGTGTGGTTGGCGTGGTGTCAGTCTAGAGGGCGCACGACCTCCGTCAAGCGACATATGTCACGAGTGTTATGTCCTACCGTCCAACTTCCCTGTTTTGAGGTCGTCCAATACCATACGCGCGGCTGCCCTGCCCGAGAGTGTCACCATCGGGACGCCGCCGCCCGGATGCGTCGTTCCTCCGGCGAAGTAGAGGCCCCGGATACGCCGATCCCGCGGGTGGGGACGCCTTAAGGCGTTCCACCATTGGTTCGATGAGGGACCGTAGAGCGCGCCGCGCCAGGCGCCGGTGAACCGGGCCAGGTCGACCGGCGTTATCGTGGCCTCGCTGACAAGACGATCGCGCACCTCAAAGCCGGCGTCCTCGATCCGGTCGAGCACCCGATCGCGATACGCTGAGATCTGCGTGGCCCAGTCGAACTCCGGCCCGGTGGGCGGCACGTTGACCAGGACGAACCAGTTTTCGCAACCGGCGGGCGCGTCCTCAGGCGACTGCCGCGCTGAGATCGAGATGTAGATCGTCGGTTCTGAGGGGGGCTTATGGTTGTCGAAGATGTCGCGGAACTCCTGTCGATAGTCAGATGGGAAGATGATATTGTGCTGGACGAGCGCCGGTGTCCTGTCCCGCAGACCCAGCAGCAGGACGAAGCCTGAGAGCGAGGGCTCGATGCGCTTCAGACGCCTGAGGCGCCCGGCGGCGATGTCGCGCGGCAGCAATTGGCTGTGGGTGGTGGTGACGTCGACATTGGCGACGACCACCGGCGCTTTCAGCATGGAGCCACTCCTCAGCTTAACGCCTTCCACGGCGCCGGCATCGTCCACCAGAATCTCGGAGACCTGCCGGTTGACCTGAATCTCGACGCCCAGCTCCTCCGCAAGTCTCCTGAAGGCTTGCGCTATGGCGTAGATGCCAGCCCTAGGATACCAGACGCCGCCAGTTAACTCGGTGTGGGCGATGACGTTGAGCACCGCCGGTGCTCGATAGGGGCTTGCCCCGACGTAGGTGGCGTATCGGCGCAGCAGATGGCGGATGTGCTGGTCTTTCACCCAGTGGCGAATCGCTCTGTCCATCGTGCGCCAAGCGTCAACCTTCACCATGTCCCTGAGAGGCACGCGGAGGAGATCGCGCGGGCTGGGCGGATTGCCCTGGATGAAGACCGGCCCTGTGATGCGGTTGAGGGCCGCGGCGTGCGAGAGAAAGCTCAGATAGCCCTCCACATCCCGCGGGTTGAGACGCTCGATCTGCTCCGCCATTCGCGGAAGGTCACGGGTGGCGTCCAGGACCGTGCCGTCGGGATAGAGGTATCGCGTGATCGGTTCCACAGGCATCAGGGAGAGATAATCTTCCATATCCCGTCCCACCGTCAGGAAGACCTGCTCCAAAGCCCCCCGCATCGTGATGACCGATGGACCGGTGTCCCAACGGAAGCCGTCAGCCCGGTAGGAGCCCATCTTGCCGCCCACCGTCTCGTTTTGCTCGACGATAAGCACGTCGTGCCCCGCCGCTGCCAGATGAACGGCGGCGCTCAGTCCGCCAATGCCGGCACCCACAACCAAGATCGGTGGGCTCATTTTGCCTCCCTCGGAAGATCCCTTGGTGTATTGTCCCGTTTCCTAGGTCGCGTGCTGATGGTGCGCCCGCTCCACCGTGGCCCGCCGTACCGCAGGCGCCACCAGATAGACCGCGTCGCGATCACGGCCATGAGCAGGGTGGAGACGGGCATCCACAGGGCATCGCGCACCCGTTGCCGGCTGAAGGCTGCGGTCAGCGCGCGGACACCGACCCCGAGGCCTATCAACAGCAAAGGCCACCAGGGCCACCACGGGGTCTGCGTGACGGCGCCCAAGATCAACCAAATCCAGGGCAGAAGCCAGAGGAGCCAGTGGAAGGCCCACGATAGCAGCAAGAACGGAATGCTGTCGCCGTGACCCGCCAGGATGTTCTTGGCAAAACCGTTAGCGACCTCGTGCCAGTTGTGGTACATCCTGCAGCAGATCACGTTCCCGCCGTCGGCAACCCGCAGGCGTCCGCCCAGACGCTTGATCTCCTTGGCGAACGTGACGTCCTCGATGATGCTGTCGCGGACAGCGGCGTGACCACCGACGGCGTCGTAGGCGGTGCGCCGGAACGCGAGACACTGGCCCATCGCGGCCGCGAAGATCGGCCAGGGTATGTGGTGCACCGCGAGCAGCGGTAGATAGCCTACGATCACAAAGGCCATCAGCGGGACGACGAGACGCTCCGTCCAGGTGACGGTGATCTGTGTCGGCCAAACGGTCTGGAGATCGCCCCCGCGCTTTTCCATCTCACCCACCAGGCGGGCCACCGCTATGGGTGCCCAGATGACGTCCGCGTCGGTGAAGATGAGGATCTCGCCGGTCGCTGCCTGGCCCAGTTGGTGACAGGCCCAGTTCTTCCCGAGCCATCCCTCAGGCAGAGGCGCGCCCTGAATCACGCGCAGTCGGTCATCGCCGCCCGCCGCGGCCAGCGCCGCGCTCGTCGTCCCGTCGGTTGAGGCGTCGTCTAAGACGATGACCTCCAGGTTGGGATAGTCTTGCTCCAACAGGCGTCTCAGCGTGCTGCCGATGATGTCAGCCTCATTTCTTGCTGGAATCAGGACCGACACGCTCGGGCAGCGGGTGGGCAGGGGTGCCTCGTCCATGCGGGGAAAGGTGAGGACATTGACAATTGTGATGAAGGCTATGATCGTCAGAGCTACTGTGGCGAACGAGGCCAGGATGAAGGGCGTGATCATCTAGCTATCCTCCCCAGTCTCAGCTCGCTGTGCTAGGTGAGACCGGCTGTCAATGGCGAAGCCAAGACCTGAATTTGGGGCGTTGTCGCAGGTCTCGACGGTGCCGCCAAAGGACAATAGCTGTGTTCAGGGCCCAGACGGTCAACAGGATCGGGTCGGGGCGCCAGATCGCCAGGTAGGCGCCGATTCCCGCAAGGCCCAACGCTACCGCCCAGCCAGGCACGCTCTGTATCAGATAGCCCAGGGTCATCAGCGCTATGCCGACTAGGGTCGCGATGCCATAGGTCAGTCCGATCCATATGCCTCCCGTGACCGCGACGCCCTTGCCGCCCCTACCACGGAGAAACGGGGAGAACAGGTGTCCGAGCAGCGGCGCCAGGGCGATCGGCACCACGCTGAAATCGCGTATCTCCGTCACGACGTAGGCGATGGCGACCGGGAGGGCTGCCTTGAACATGTCCAGAAAGGCCGCGATCAGGGCCCACATCCTGCTGCCGGCTCGAAGCACATTGGTCGCGCCGGGATTGGTATCGCCGTACTCTCGAATATCGGTCTGCAGCGCGAGCCTGCCGACGATCACTGAAAAGGGGATGGCCCCCGCTATGAAGGCGGTCACGGTCCAGAAGATCGTGCGCCAAAGTGGTGTGCCGGCGATCATGGCGACAGCACCGCCATAAGCAGGCAGAGTCCCATGCCGAGGCCCCCGGCAAGCGCAGGGCCGGGAAGACGCCAGAAGAAGAGCTGTCCGAAGAGTTCCAGGAACCAGGTGATGCCGTAGATAAAGATAAGGGGCTCTTGTGGAACGTTCGTGGGCGCGGCGATCCAGGTGATCAGGGCCGAGACCATCCACCAGCCTGCGTAGTTGGACCACGGAATGCCGAAGTAGCCAGGTTTCTTTGAAGATGATCTCGACCAAGTCCACATATCCCAGCTGACCATCTGCGGGTCGAGAAAGAGATCCCAGGCTGTGAAGGCCAGGGCGCTGGTGGCGATATAGAGCAGCCGAGACCCCTGGCTTGCGGCCTGCCCAACGGCCCAGGCCGGCGGCAACATCATCAACCAGGCAAGGGGGATGAGGACCGGCACCTCTCCGAGTTGCGGTTGCAGTCGCTGAGTATATGCGTAGCGACCAAAGGGCACACCGGTGTGCGAGCCAAGGAACTCCGCCGCCCATCCTACCCCGACGACGACAAGCCCTGTGACAACTGTCCGCATCGGACCCCACGCGGCGAGGAGAACGGCGACGACGTCGGCGGTCTGGAGCAGAACGCCGCCCACGATGCCCCGCTGTTGAGCTCGATCACCCCAGACCCACCTCAAAATCGGCACCGCGACCATCGTCAGGACCCAGGCGGCGAGCAGAATCTGGGCGACAGGGGAGAGCCCGGGGAAGGTCGGGGCAATCCATAGGCGGGCGGTTTCGATCACTTAGCTTTTCCCACGGTGAGCAGACCCTCGAGCTGACCGACGATCTCCAAGCCCGCGTGGTGACCGGTGTCTTGAAAGATCGTCGTGCCGTCATGACGGCTCTTCAGCGTGACGTCCACGGTGGCGGAGAGCGTCTCGGGCACCGGACGTCCCATGTCAACCTTGGAAGGACCCCTGAGCGCGCCGGCTGGGCCGCGTCGCGCTCTGATCTCCAGCCGGTAGACGGCGTCCTCGATGAGCCATATGACGCCGTGCTCCGTCAGCTCCAGGTGCCGCGTCTTCGCGCCGGTGTAGGTCGCAAAGCGCAGGAGGGTGCGGCCCCTCAGCAGACCGACGATGAAGCCGGGAAAGTCGGAGCCGATCCACGGGATCATCGCGATCGACGCGGTGAGGCAGGTGCCGGGCCGGCTGAAGTGGTTGGTCTGAGTCCAGACCCATCCCGACGGAAAGGCCTGTCCCCAATCCTTCTCGATGTAACCACGACCTCCGCCGAAATCGACCTCTTCGCCGCCTATTGTCAGGTTCCCCTGGAGCCGGTGGTCAAGGCTCAGAACGCCGTGGTAGCACTCCATTCTTGGCACCCAAGCGTACCATCCCATAATGCCGGGCGAGACGAAGGTGACCGGCCAGGGTCTAATGTCGCCGAAGTGGACCGCTCCTTGGATCAGCACCTCATTATGAACCAGGTCGAGTTGCACACCATCTGCTGTGAAGCGGTTCGGCCCGACGCGTACATCCAGCCGATCCTCAGCGGCGGTGAAGGCCGCGACCGGATAGCGTCGGTAGCTGGTCTCGCCCGTAGCACCGTCCAGAACCTGCACGAAGCTGTGCGGACCGCCGTCACTGGCGCCGAGGGAGACGCCCGGGATAAAGGTGTAGCGATGCGTCTCTCCGCGGTCAACCAGCTTGAAGTACCAGCCCTCGAAGTAAGGTGGCGCCATGCCACGACCTTGATATCCTTCGGGATGGCGTCTGCGTTGGATCAGATTGAGCATTTTCATCCTCGGTTGTGTTGGTCGGCGAGGTCGCCGGCAAACCGGAGTGATAAATCCACGATGGTGTCCCAAGCCGGTGATTCGGCGCGGACAAGGTTGTGAGCGCCGGGCAGCTCGTGGTACCCCCGCAATTCCGTGACCCGCGTTAGCAGACGGCGCGTGTTCTGAGGAGGGACGACCTCGTCCTGAACCCCCTGGATAATCAACGTCGGCGCCGTCACGGTCGGGGCTGCGCGGAACGCCTCCCTGCCCAGACGGCCCACCTGGCTGACAATGCGCGTCGGCACGCTCATCTCCCGAATTCGTTCTCGGACCTCGGGATCGTCAAGGTCGAGATCGGGCATCACCTCGTGTATGCCGCTGCGCACGTCTCGATCGGAGAAGTCAACGTTCTTGAATGGTCGCACCTTTCGTATGAAGAGCTGAAGCACATGACTCAAGAGGCGGAGCCACAGGCTCTCGAAGGGCAAGCGCCAGAAGGGCGAGACTAGGATGAGGCCGTCTGTCTGCAGCTCGTCAGCGATCTGAATCGCAAGCGAAGCGCCCATTGAGTATCCCACCAGGAGTACGGGGCTGTGCTGTCGCTTCATCTCAACTAGCGCGCGTCGGGCTATGTTAAGCCACGCCTCGCTGTCGCGCTCAAACAGTGTGTCGATATCCGACCCAAAGCCCGGCAGCAGCGGCGCGTGAGCTGACCAGCCCGCCTCGCACAGGACCCGACCGAGAGGGCGTACTTCGGCAGGCGTGCCTGCAAAGCCGTGAATCAGAAGCGCCCCCGGTTCGCCGCACTCCCAGAGAAAAGGTTGGTGCTCGGGGCCGGAGAACGCGGCCTTGAACGCCTCAACGTACTCCGCGATTTCCTCCGAGTCCGCCTGCTCCGCCAACTCCGTCGCCGAAGACGGCGCCATGGGCGCCGGCTTCACAGAAGATCGGGCCTTCACGCCTGCGTCTCGATCCATATTCACCCTAGCAGCAGCGCGTGAACGAGATCGAAGAAGAAGAGGAAGAGCCCCTGGGCGGCGATGCCCCAGCCGGTTCCCTCAGCGAACCGATCCGTGCTCCCTTTCGTGCGGGCCAGGCGCACCCCTCCGGCGACGTAGCCCACATCCAGTCCGGCGTTGATCCAAAGCACACGGCGCAGGTTAGTGCGAGCCTTCGCTTGCACGGCGGGGTCTTGTGCTTCAGGCCCGCTCGCTTTTTGGCGGGCGCTGCGCAATCCCACCCAACCGATGATGCCGTCGATCAGCCCCCAGCCGGCGCACTGGCTGCCAAAACCGCGCCAGAATCGGTCGCCGAGGAGCGCCATGATCGCACCGGCGCCCATGCTCAGACCGCCCCACCGAAGCAGTCCATGTCCCAGGCGTGCTTGAGCTTGCCAGACGTCTGTCTTCACTTCCACCATTGATGACCTCCTCACTCACACCCGCAGGTCAGGCCTCAGTGCCCGATCCAAAGACGCGCGTCGCCGCCACGGATGCTGCCGCTCGGATGAAGGGCCAGGACGGTACCGAGGCCATCAGCTTGAGATTCTCCCGCCAATTGTCCTCTTCGTCGAGGAACCGGAACACGCGCGTGATAGGATTGCGCTGGAATAATCGCGTAAAGATAAGTTTGCCTAGGTTACCGTGATGTTCGAGAATGTCCAATAGCATGGCGTCGAAGAAAGCGTAGCGTGGTGACGTCGAGGGCACGTCAAAGGGATGGTCCTTCCTCTTGAGAGAGCTCACGATCGCGGTCGCATCGCTCTGGATGCGCCGGAACGCGTAGCCGCTGGAGGGCTTGACCCGGCCCCCGCGTGTGCCGATGTTCATGATGCGGCGTCCCGCGCGACGCCGAGCCGGGTGGTCCGTCATCGGGATCAGATCCTCTTCCTCCTCCAGGATATGGTAGTGCTCGGCGCCCAACGTGGTGTTGATATAGGCTCGGAGCGCCTCGCGATAGGTCTCCAGAGGCAGTAGATTGGCCGAGAAGACGGTGTATTCCACGAGGGCCCTTCTCTCGGTGTAGGGCAGGACGTAGAAGAAGCGCATGTCGTCCCGCTGCGGGGTGCGGAAGTCGAACCACTGCACGCAGTCGGGGGCAAAGACCCGGTTGGATGTCTCCAACTCCCAGCCCAAGAAGTGCTGGATCAGGTAATGGTACCGACGGGTCAGCGGACGATAGTCGGCGGCCCGATAGCGGCTGTCGAAGACCCAGTTGCCGCTATAGGTCAGGGCGTTGACCGTGACTTCCGCCGCCGTCTCTCCGTCAGCGATGCGCTCGACGGTGCCGAGAAGGAAATCGACGTTGGCTCTGCCACCGAGTTCGTCTCTTATGAAACGGTAGAAGTCGCTGGACCTCACCAGGTGATAGCGATAGGGCGCGATATCCAGGACCTGGTCATAGGTGTCGGAGGTGACTCTGAGGTGATCCCAGGTGCGGTAGGCGATGGTCTCCAGATAAGAGGTGCCTCGGCTCCAGTAGCACCACGTGTGATCGTTTTCGCGTTTGACCTTCTCGTCGATGATCAGCAGTCTGCGATCGGGGTAGGCCTGCGCTAATCGGTAGGCCAGACTGAGGCCCGCTGCTCCCCCGCCCGCCACAATCACGTCATAGGTCTTCGCGCTGGGCATAGGTTTGGAGCCTATGAAAGGGGCTGAGCGATTGGTTCGGCGATTTGTGGGGATATCCGTAGTGTGCGCAGGGGGCCTGGCAAACGCGCTTCACATCCCTTGACGTGGGACGCCGGAGCCCCGACACTGCACGGTGGAACCTACCGTCGTCGACAAAGGCATCGATCCTGCCCACAGAGCGCTCAACCTCCGGTCCTGGCGCGCCACCAGATGCCGGGCAGTTGGCGTAGTTTCTTCCCCTGGCTGACGTAGGCTCGGCGGTGGAAGACGTCCATATCGTGAGCCTCAATGTCATCCAGAATCCCGCGGTAGAGTTCGGCGGCTGCCCGAATGGCAAACCGACCGTCACTGTGGAGCATATCGACGCCCGGCAGCGACGCCGCATAGAGATGCCGGACCCGCTGAATCTGGAACGCCATGAAGCTTATCCAACGGTCGTTGACCTCTCCCTTGGCGACGTCCTGTTCCGACAGCCCAAACGCCGACAGCTCTTCGAGGGGAAGATAGAGGCGCCCGGCAGCCCAGTCTTCAGCTATGTCCCGCAGGATATTGGTCAGTTGTAGGGCGACCCCAAGCTTGACCGCATATGGAATCGCGTCGGGCCCTGCGAAGCCGATGATGTGCATGGCCATAAGGCCGACGGTTGAGGCGACGCCGTAGCAGTAGGCCGTCAGTTCCTGGAAGGTTTCGTATCGAGTGCGGGTGAGATCCCGTGCGATCCCGTCGAGGAGTTGCTCCGCGTAACGGCGTGGGATATTGTAGGCTGCTTGGGTGTCCGACCAGGCAAGTGCCACTGGATCATCGTCGGGCTCACAACCGTCAAGCGCAAGCTCTCGCCACGCGTTGAGTTGTGCGAGGGTCTTCTCTGGACCCGACCCGTTGGCTCGATCCACGATGTCGTCGCTGACCCGACAGAAAGCATAGAGCGCCCGAGCCGCGTCACGCTTGGCGGGCGGCAAGAGCCCCGAAGCGAGATGGAAGGTACGGCTGTGTTCTTTGGTGACCGCATTGCACGCACCATAGGCACGTTGCAGTATCTCGTCGTGGGCTTTCGGGCATCCCTCACTCGGGGGGCTCTTAATGCCCTCATAGGCCCAGTCCATAAGCTGATGTTCCCATGAACCGGCGGTGATGCTCATCTCCTACACTCCCACGCTTGGCTGTTGGCTGGCTACCCGATCTATTCTACCCGCAGTCCAACTTTCTTGCAAGTTTGTGCGAAATATGAACGTGATACCAACTAACTTCGGGTGTTGCCTAGGCTTTGAATAGGTTTCTAGTTGCCTTTTTGTGGGAATGGCCTTGCTCTGCTCGTCGGGCTCTTCGATCCTGCTGGCGGCAGGCCTGCTCTAAGCGGTGCGTATGCGTTTCTCGCTTTTAGCATCGAAGAAATAGAGCGCCTCGTCCGGGAAGCAGACACTCGTCTCGTATCCTTGCACCAACCGGTGCTCCAGGGAGGTGGTGACGCTGTACGTCATCTCTCCCGAGCGGACGTAGGCTGTCTGCTGCCGGCGACCGAAATCCGGCTCCACGACCTCGATAGTGGCTTGAAGGGCTAAACCCCTGGTCGAACGCCTCTCCTCATCCGTGCAGATACGCGCAGCTTCCGGTCGAATACCTAACAGCACCTCCTGATCGGGCTCCACGTGGTCCGCCAGGCGGTCAGGCAGGGGCAGTTGATGATCGTCAAGTCTGAGGCGCCCGTCCTCTACACGTCCCCGGAGTAGATTCATCGGTGGCAGGCCGAGGAACTCCGCTACAAAGGCGTTCACCGGGTCCTCCAGGATTTCCATGAAGCCGCCCACCTGCTCGATACGTCCGGCGCGCATCACGGCTATCTTGTCGCCCAGGGCCATCGCCTCGGTCTGGTCGTGGGTCACGTAGATCGCCGTGATCTCAAAGCGGCGGAGCAGTCGCTTGATCTCGACTCGGGTCTGAGACCGCAGCTTGGCGTCAAGGTTGGATAGCGGTTCGTCAAAGAGGAAGAGCGCGGGCTCGCGCACCAGCGCCCGCGCAATAGCCAATCGCTGCTGCTGGCCTCCCGATAGGGTCCCGGGCTTCCTCTTAAGGAGCTCCTTGAACCCGAAGCCCATCATGTCCGCTGTGATACGGATCCGCTCCTCGGTCTCCTCGTCCGGCGCGCGGTTGATCTGGAAGAAGAAGCTGAGGTTTCCCCGACCGTAGAAGTGAGGATAGAGCGCGTAGTTCTGGAAGACCATACCGATGCGACGGTCCCCAGGCGCCACGTCGCGCATATCCTGTCCATCGTAGGCGATGAGCCCTTCATAGTCGGTCAGGCCGGCGACAACGCGCAGGAGCGTGCTCTTGCCGCAACCAGAGGGCCCGACGACCGCAAAGGTCAGTCCGTCCGGTATGAAAAGGTCCAGGTGGTCAAGGGCCTTGACATCACCTGACGTCTGAGGCGTTTTCTGCGCGGCGTAGACTTGGTCGGTGGCCGTCAGCTTCCGGCCCATGAACTTCTCAGGCGCGGCGCCGGCGCGAAACACTTTGGTCACATCTTTGAGCTGAATAGCTGCCATCAGTCGCTCCTCAATTGGTACCAGTGCGTAGATGTCTGGTCGAGTGTAACGCGCTTAGCCACAAGGCTTCATCGCCAGGGGTTTTGCGAGAGGCCATGAGTTCATCTGTATTGTCCTAGGCAAGCGCGTCGCATCTGAGCAGTAACGCGATCGCTAATAGAAGAGGTAGTCCCAATCCTCTCCGGTGAGATCATTCCAAGCGAAATCGGGCCGTACGACCGCGTCGCCGTACGCCGCTACGGACGCCCCGATGCTCTTATAGATCGGCATCATACCTCGACGCTCGCCGATCAGCACGGCGCCGGCGAGTTTGCCGTCTTCTACCCTGATCTTACGATAAGCTACGTCAGTTGTCCAGAGATAGACCTCACCCCTATCGACGTTGGGCTCACCAATGTAGGCATAGTTGATGTCGTAGAGTATGGATGCGTTGAAGAAGGGATATTCGGTCAGGCTGGCGGGAACGCCGGTCATGCTGCATCCCGCCACCCTGCCCTGGCGCGCGCAGTCAAGCCAGATGCGCGTGGACTGCCATTTGTCCTGGCCGGGCTTGTAGGTCTCGGTGCAGTCACCGGCTGCGTAGATGTCCGGGAGGTTGGTGGCACCGTGCTCGTCGATCCGGATGGCCCTGCCGACCTCCAGACCGGGGACATCCGGATAGCGTGCCCGCACCCCGACGGACTGGACAAACAGGTCGAAGCCCCAAGTCTTGCTGCTCTTGAAATGGGCTGTCTGTCCTTCGACGTGGTCAACCGTGTCGCTCAGAAAGATGTCGAGATCGTCGGCTTCGAGCCGTCTCTGAAGCCATTCCCCTGCGGGCTCGTCAAGCAAGGGTGGCCCCAGGAAATCGAGAAGTTGCACGACGGCGATATCGGTATGGCCTAACTGCACCAGGGCGCCGGCTAGCTCCAGCCCGAGCACACCGCCGCCTAGGATGAGTACCCGCACGCCGGGCTTCAGCCGCTCTTTGATCGCTCTGGCGTGGTCCCACGTGCGGTAGACCAGGAAATCCTCCAGGCCATCGATCGGGATTCTGTTGGGGCTTGCACCGGTGGCGATCAGGAGTCTGTCATATGAGAGCGACGAACCATCCTCCAGGACGGCGGTCTTCGCGTCAGGGTCGACGGCGGTGACTCTGCCATCGACGGTCTCAAAGCGCATGTTCTCATAGAAATCCGAGGTCCGGGCTCTGACCTTCTCCGGCGTGTTCTTCTCGGAGATCCACTCGGAGAGCGAGGCTCGATAGTAGTAAGGATCGCCTTCGTCGCCGACGATTGTGATCTCACCTCCGCGGTCTGCGTGGCGTATTTCCTGAGCTGCTGTGATGCCTGCGATGCCATTGCCGATAATCACATAGCGTGTGCCCGTCATGAGCTACCTCCTCTCGTGGCCAGCTCGGCCGCGACCATCAGCTCCCATAGGGGGACGTCAGCCCCATCAAAGGCCTCCTGGAAGGACTCCCAGCAGGTGACGCACTCGCAGGCCATGCCCTCGGCACCCTTCGCCGCGACGAGGTCGAGCTTGTCTTGGTAGAGTCGCTCGTTAAGCTCGTGGTTGGCGTGGATATTGTAGTAGCCGCAGCACGTGCAGTCCTCAGGTGTCTCCTCGATCTCCACCAGATCGGCCATCCTGGAGAGCAGTTGGCGGGCCGGATCCGGCTTGCCGAACTTCTTGGTGATATGACAGGAGTCGTGGATGGCGATGGGATAGTCGAACTTCCTCCACGAAAGCTTGTCGGCGTGCTGGAGCAGCCATTCCGGCGTGGTCAGGGGCGTCCAGGAGGCGCCGGTCTTCTTCTTGAGGCGCATGAGCGCGGCATAGCATTCCGCGCACCCCGAGACGATGGTCTCCGGCTGAACCTTCTCGATGAGCTCCTGGAGGTGGTTGATCATCTGCTGTCCGTAGCCCATGCGCCCGCTCAGGTACTGGGGCCATCCGCAGCAGGAGCGCACGCCGGCCAGTACCTCGTAGTCGAGGCCAATGCGATCCGCCAGCTTGAGGGTGGCTGCCGGAGCCTTCGACGGGGAGAAGATGTAGCACCCGAAGTAAAAGAGCAGGGACTTCTGCTCCAGGTTGGCCTTGTCCACGTGCTTGGCCAAAGGCCCGACTTGAAGACGTCCATAGATATTGAAGAGCGATATCAGCAGGTTCTGGTCCAGCCGGCCCTTGAGCTGATAGTATTTCTTCCAGGCCCTGGGAAGGGTGGGAAGCATCGATTTCAACATCAAGACCATATGGTCACGCTGAACGCCAGCCGGGCAGGCAAGCGTGCAGTCTCCGCACTGAACGCATTCGGTCACGAACGTCTGCACGCGCTCGGTCCACACCCCGGAGACCAACACCGAATCGAGCTCGTTTTGGTTCACGCCGAGC
>JBNGDU010000178.1:0-1088 GCA_049975025.1 Anaerolineae bacterium | reverse complement strand
GAAGTCCACAATGCGCTTGAGGCTGGCCTCGTATTCGCTGCCGTCCCATTTCATGATTTATTATCCTCTCTCTTGTCTGCGCTTTCTGTCTCTTCCTTCGCCTCTCTCCGCTTTCGGAGGTAGGAGGCGACGAAGGGGGTGCTTCCCATCACCAGGACGTTCAGAGCGATGGCTATGATGAACTTCCATGAGGCCGGATCCGCCGCGGAGTCGCCCAACAGGACCAGCGCCGTGCTCCCAGGAATGATACCCAATACCGTCGCGATCAGATACGTGGGAAGTGCGACTTGCGTCACGCCGGCGACGTAGTTCTGAACCTCCCAGGGCAGCACCGGCACAAGCCGCATGACCAGCACGAAGATGAATCCCCCTTGCCCCCTTGATCGTTGATAAAGATCATCGAGCTTCTTACCCTTGAGCTTGGACTCAACCCAATCCCTGCCCAGCTGCCGTGCCAAGGTGAAGGGGATGAGGGATGAGAGCGTGGCTATACCTATGACCAGGAGTGATCCCCAGAAGGCCCCGAACAGCAGACCGCTGAGCGGGGAGAGCACGACGGTCATAAAGGGGATGGGCGCGCTGATGGTGTAGATGACGGCGTAGATCAACGGCGCCCCAACGCCAAAGTCCCGGATGAAGGCTTGGATGTTCTCGCTGCTCACCCTGTCGTACATCGAGAAATAGTACCATATGCCGACGCCGATGACAGTCACGATGAGTATCACGAGCGGAATGTGCAGCCACTTACGATGCTGAGTTTGCGCTTCCATAGTTCGCTTCCGTTTCCTGGTCTTGCTGGTCGATGATGGCTTCACGGCTGGATCGATAACTGCTTTGGATCTCTTCCGGGGTGGCGCCGAAATAGAGATAACGCAGTACATTTCCGATGACGCTCAGGAAATACCTCAGTGAGCCCAACTCCAGATACCTGCGGCTCGATGTCACTACCCACGATGGAGCTAGCTTGAGTTTCCCGCGCCGACGGAGCGCACGTGCCATCTCGACGTCCTCCATCAGGGGTATATCCGGAAAGCCCCCAATCTTGCGGAAGAGGGATGCTCGCATGAACTGTGCCCTGTCCCCATGAA
>JBNGDU010000177.1:0-16412 GCA_049975025.1 Anaerolineae bacterium | reverse complement strand
TGCGGCAGCGACCGGCTTCGTGGGCAGGACCCGAGTCGCTCGGATTGGTACTACCCGCACCCTTAGGGTCGGTTCCGCGAGTGCGTGACGCCGAGGGTTTATTTGGGCGTGCCGAAGTCGGCGATGAAGTAGTAGCTGCGCTCGTTGGCGATCGCGACCCCTACCCCCACCTCGGTTAGGTAATCGCTGAGGATCGTCCGCCGGTGAGGGTCGTTGGGCGGCACCTCATCCATCCACATCGCGACGGCGCGCTCCGGCGTCCCGTACCAGGCCCAACACTCGGACCACCTGACCGGGTTATACCCGGCACGGATCATCCGTTGTCGATAGGTCGATCCATCGGAGCCGGTGTGACTGCACCAGCCGCGAGCGTTACAGTCGTCGGCGTGCGACTGTGCGGCATGCGCCAGAACAGGGCTCCACGCCAGCGGCGGCAGAGCGTGGGCGGCGCGCTGCTCGTTGATCAGGCGAAAGATCGTGCTTGCCAGCCTCGATATGTCGGCCGGCGGAGCGCTCTCCACGATCTCGAGGGTGGCCGTCGGCGACGGAGGCGACGGTGTCGGCGGCGAAAGAGACACCGCAGCCGCGGCCATGGCGCCCGCGGTAGCGGTGGGCAGCGCCGGCGTCTCCGTCGGCGGCGGAGGGGACGTTGGCTCCGGCAGCTGTGCCGCAGCCACAGTATCCGCCACCACCACCTTCGGCGCCGTCAGGGGCAGGATCAGCGGTTGCCCCACCGAGATCATGTCGGCATCGGCTAGCTCGTTGGCATTCCTGAGCGCCGCGAGATCCAACCCATAGCGCACAGCCAGCTCGCTGAGCGTCTCGCCGGAGGCGACTTCGTGCACGACCCAGAAGGGCGACGCCCCCGACCAGGCGCCGGCAGGCGGAATCCGCAGAATCTGTCCCACGTGCACTGTGGTCGCGGCGCCCATGTCATTCTTCATCTGAACGGCGGCCATCGGCACGTCGAAGTTCAACGCGATCCCAAGCAGCGTGTCCCCCGACTGCACGGTGTAATCAACAGCGCCCGCCGATGATGGCGCCGCGTCCGCTGCGGCATCGGCGGTTGGCGAGAGGGGAGTCGAGTCGGCGGCCAGGCTGTCGGTCGCTGTGACTACCTCGGATGTCACAGAAGGCAAGGGGCCCTCCGGATCTCCCACGGTCACGTCGAGAGGATGCTCTTGCGAGGGCACGGGATCCATTCCGGATGAATGACGTGCCTGAAGTGGCTCAAGAGCAATATCTGCAACTGAGTCTATCTCCGGGCTTGGCGACGCGCACGCCGTCATGAGCAGCAGGACGGCGAACAGCACCGGTGCGATTGAGCGTTTGGCCATACCCAGGATCATACCCGGGCCCGAGCAGATGACAACATGGGTGAGTTGCCTTTCCTTACGCCGACCCTACAATAATCTTATGACCATGAAACACGTGATCGCTTACACCGATGGAAGTTCACTGGGCAACCCCGGTCCGGGCGGATATGGCGCGATTCTGCGCTACGGCGGGCACTATCGAGAGTTATCCGGCGGGTTCCGGTGCACGACCAACAACCGCATGGAGATTCTCGCTGCCATCGAAGCCCTGAAGGCTTTGAAAGAGCCATGTCGGGTCTCTCTCCACACCGACTCCCAATACCTAGCCAATGCCGTTATGAAGGGATGGGTGCGCCGTTGGCGGCAAAATGGCTGGATGCGCAACAAAAAGGAGCCAGCGCTCAACGCGGATCTCTGGGTCGAGCTGTTGCCGCTTCTCGAGCGCCACGATGTGGAGTTCATCTGGGTCCGGGGACACGCCGGCGACCCCAACAACGAGCGGTGCGATGCGCTCGCCAAGGAGGCCGCCGAGCAACCCAACTTGCCTCCAGATCCAGGCTATGACGGCAACGCCACGCGTGCATGAGACCACCGTCCCAATCAACAGAAACACCAGCGAAACGAGACAGGAGGTAACCAATGCCCTTTCCTAAGGACTATCGGAAGTTTATGAAGGGTGACATGTGGGTGGAGATGCGAGACATGCGCACCGATCAGCAGCGCCGGGTGCCGCCGCCCGCTGTCACCAAGCCCTATCCTGAGGACGCTACGCTGATTGACCTCGTAGCCCCTGAGGATTTCACCGTTGGCGACGCGCCGATCCGGGAGATCATCGCTCAACGCCAGAGCCACCGCAAGTTCGCTGATGAACCGCTGACCCTAGAGGAGCTCTCCTATCTGCTGTGGGCCACCCAAGGCGTGCATAAGGTCTGGCGCGGCGGCATCGCCGTGCGCCGGACCGTGCCCTCAGCCGGCGCTCGCCACTCCTTCGAGACCTACCTGGTCGTCAACCGGGTTGAGGGCCTGGAGGTCGGGCTCTACCGCTATCTCTCGGTGGAGCACAAACTGCTGGAGCTTCGCACGGATCCGACGCTGCCGCAGCAGGCTGCCGGGGCGTGCCACAACCAGACGTTCGTCGCCAGCAGTGCCGTGACCTTCATCTGGTCCGCCCTACCCTACCGGACGGAGTGGCGCTATGCCCTGATGACGCCCAAGCTGGTCAACCTGGATGCCGGTCACGTCTGCCAGAATCTCTACCTGGCCGCGGAATCCATCGGAGCCGGCGCATGCGCTATCGCCGCTTACCAACAGGACGCGATGGACGAGCTGCTGGGCGTCGACGGTGAGGACGAGTTCGCCATCTACGTCGCACCGGTCGGCAAGGTCTAGGCATGGTCTAGAGACACGGTCGCAGACGATGACACACGACCACCACGCCCATGAAGGCGCCCAGAACATCAAGCTCGCCTTTTTCCTGAACCTGGGCTTTGCTCTGGCCGAGGTCGCCGGCGGCCTGTGGACGAACAGCGTCACGATACTCTCCGACGCCTTACACGACCTGGGGGACAGCCTGACATTAGGCGTCTCCTGGTACCTGGACAGGTACGCGCGCAAAGAGGAGAGCGAGGAGTTCTCGTACGGCTACCAGCGCTTCTCGCTGCTGGGCGCCCTGCTGACCGGCGTCATACTCATCGTGGGATCCATCGTGGTATTGAGCGAAGCTATCCCGCGACTCATGGACCCGGAGCCCTCCAACGCTCAGGGCATGCTCCTGTTCGCGCTGGCAGGTATCGCCATCAATGGCCTGGCTGCCCTGCGGATGCGCGGCGGCGGCAACCTGAACGTCCAGATGGTCACGTGGCATCTCCTGGAGGACGTGTTGGGCTGGGTCGCCGTTCTGCTGGTCAGCATCGTCCTCTTGTTCTGGGATCTGCAACTTCTCGACCCCATCCTCTCCATCCTGATCACCCTCTACGTGAGCTACAACGTGCTTCGCAACCTGCGTAAGACCCTCAAATTGTTCCTACAAAGCACGCCGCAAGGCGTCAGCGCCAAGAAGATTGACGAGGAGATCCGCAGCTTGCCCCACGTCGTCGACACACACCACACGCACATCTGGTCCCTGGACGGTGAGAATCACGTCCTGACCACCCACGTCGTCGTCGACGTAAGTTGTGACCGGGATGAGGTGAGGGACGTCAAAGAGGCTATGAAGAAGATGGGGGATAGGCTTGACATGGCGCATATGACCGTCGAGATCGAGTACAGCGGCGACGTCTGCATCATGGATGGAATCGAGGAGGCCACGACGGGGCACGAGGACGCAACATAGGTTCGTAGATACAACAATAGGTTCGTAGTCGGCACTTCAGTGCCGTTCTCTTTTGCATAGGTTCGTAGTCGGCACTTCAGTGCCGCTTCCTTTTCGAGTCCAGCAGCGACATCTGCACCATGAACCGAATCGAGGAGAACACGACGAAGCACGGCGATACAACATAAGTTCGTAGTCGGCACTTCAGTGCCGTTCTCTTTTGCGAGACAAGTACGGCACTTGCCCCGCGCTATGGGGCAAGTGCCTAAGATTGCACCCGACAACGCTAAGCGACGTTCACATCCTCACAGAGATAGACGTCCTGAATCGCGTTCAGGACCTCAACGCCCTCATTCATCTCCTTCTGGAAGGCCTTGCGACCGCTGATAAGCCCCGTGCCGCCCGCGCGCTTGTTGATCACAGCCGTCCGAACCGCCTGGGCCAGGTCGTTCTTGCCGGAGGCACCGCCCGAGTTGATCAAGGCGGCACGGCCCATATAGCAATTCACCACCTGATAACGGCAGAGATCGATGGGGTGATCGCTGGTGAGCTCCGTGTAGACCCGCTCATCGATGCGACCGTAGCTCGACTCCCCCATGTTCATCGCCTCGTATCCGCCGTTGAGGAGAGGCTGCTTCTGCTTGATGATATCGGCCTCGATCGTGACGCCCAGGTGATTGGCCTGTCCCGTCAGGTCGGCGCTGACCTGGTAGTCGTTCCCGCCGCGCTTGAACGCGGAGTTGCGCAGATAGCACCATAGCACGGTGCCCATCCCCATCTGGTGCGCCTTGTGGAAAGCCTTGCTCACGTTGACGATCTGGCGCGAGGACTCCGGGGATCCGAAGTAGATCGTAGCGCCCACCGCGATCGCCCCTAAGTCAAAGGCCTGCTCGATCTGAGCGAAGAAAATCTGATCGTACTTATTGGGATAGGTGAGCAACTCATTGTGGTTGAACTTCATGATGAACGGGATCTTGTGCGCGTACTTGCGCGCGACGGAGCCGAGGACGCCCAGGGTCGATGCCACGCCGTTGCAACCACCCTCAATGGCAAGCTCGATGATGTAGGCAGGGTCGAAGTAGATCGGATTTGGCGCGAACGACGCTCCGGCGGAGTGCTCGATGCCCTGATCCACCGGAAGGATCGACAGATAGCCGGTGCCGCCCAGCCGTCCGTGGTCGAAGAGCATCTGGAGATTGCGCAGGACCGGGATCGGCCGATCGGTCAACGCATAGACGCGATCGACGAAATCGGGGCCGGGTAGATGCAACTGCTCCTTGGGAACGGTCTGGCATTCATGTGTGAGGAGCGATTCCGCCTCATCGCCCAGTAAGCCTTCAATATCGTTGATGTCCATAGGTTACCTCCCTGACTCACCTCAAGAAATCTGAACTCTATGTTAGGCCGAATCGCGCCACTTGCAAATCAGGAAAGTGTCGGGGCGCGTTTCAAAATGGGCAATGGCCCACGGGATGATCTGGCGATGGCGCCTTCTCATGAATTCGTCCCCATTTTGAAACGCGCCTTGGCAGTTTTAGCCAGCCTCTGCGGATGAAATGGATCTCCAAGAGGCCAAAACCGCAAGTACAACCAGGGATTCTACGCCAAATGCCTTGTTATTTTCCCAAAAGCGGAACGCACCCAGGTGTCGCTGCAGGAGCACGGCAACAGGGTGGTCTGCCGCTGGTCATCCGACCAGGATGCACTAAACTCTGATCACGCAGTCATCATACAGCCATCATGCAGACATCACCTAGGGAGGCCCTGAATCCATATTGAACACCCAAGCTGATCACGTCGCCTCCCTGTCTCTACGCCACATCGCCAGGACGTGGTGGCCTCTCGCCTTGAGCTGGCTGCTGATGAGCGTCGAAGGTCCGGCCCACAGCGCGATTGTCGCACGTCTGATCAACCCAGAGATCAACCTCGCCGCCTGGGGCGGGATCGTCTTCCCGATATCGCTTGTGGTTGAGTCACCGATCGTGATGATGCTCTCGGCCTCGACGGCGCTTAGCGCGGACTGGCCTAGCTACCGGAAGCTCAGGCGCGTGATGATGGGGCTGGGCGCCCTGTTGACCGGACTGCACGTCGCCATCGCCTTCACGCCGCTCTATGACGTCATCGTCCGGGGCCTGATCAACGCACCGGAGGCCATTATCGAGCCCGGGCGCATTGGAATGAGGATCATGACGCCGTGGAGCTGGACCATCGCCTATCGTCGCTTCCAACAAGGCGCGATGATCCGCTTCGGCCACACCGGCGCAGTGGGCGTCGGCACCGTCGTGCGGATGGTGGCCAACGGCCTGGTGCTGCTCGCCGGTTACCTCATCAAGGATATCCCGGGCATCGTTGTCGCGTCGGGCGCCGTCGCCACGGGGGTGACCATCGAGGCGATCTACGCGGGCCTGCGCGCCCGTCCCATCGTCAGAAACCAGATCCGGACGGCCCCGCGCAAAGAGGCTCCCTTCACGATGCGCGGATTCCTCGACTTCTATGTCCCGCTGGCCCTCACCTCGCTCATCTCCTTCTTTGTCTCGCCCCTGAGCAGCGCCGCGATGAGCCGCATGCCGCAGGCGCTGAGTTCATTAGCAGCCTGGCCCGTGGTCAACGGGCTCATATTCATGCTGAGAAGCCCCGGCATGGCGTACAACGAGGTGGTCGTCGCGACCCTTGATCGGCGGGGAGCCTTGGTTCAGCTGCGGCGCTTTGCCAAGATCCTGACCCTGGCCTCAACGGCGGTCATCGTGGTGGTGGCAGCCACGCCGCTCTCGAACCTGTGGCTGGACGACGTGATGGCCCTGCCCCCGCACCTTCTGGAGCTGGCGCAGGCGGCCCTCTACCTGGCGCTCTTGCTCCCCGGCATAGCGGTGCTGCTAAGCTGGTACCAGGGCGTCATCGTCAACAGTCACCGTACCCGAGGCGTGACCGAATCCGTCCTCATGTACATCATCGTGATCGGCTCTGTGATGGGCGCGGGGGTCTTCATGCAAGGTCCCGCCGGCCTCTACGTCGCGGTCGCCGCCCTGGAGATCGCAGGCGCGGTTCAGGTCGCCTGGCTCTGGCATCGTAGCCGTCCGGCTGTTCACGCGCTCGTGGCAAAGGCCACCGCCGAACGCCTGGGACCACCAGCACCGGTGCCGGCGGAATGACTGGCTCAGCACACATCGTTGCCGGCGACGAGCGCTCGATGACCATGCGCCGTTTGCTGAAGGCGTGGTGGCCGCTGGCCGCGGGCCAGATGTTGATGACCCTCGGATCTCCGGCCCGGAACAGCGTCATGTCGCGCCTGCCCCGCGCGGAGATCAACCTCGCGGCCTGGGGCGGCATCGTCTTTCCCATGGCGCTGATCATGTCCGCCCCGGTGATCATGCTTATCTCCACGGCAAACACACTGATCACCGACCTGCAATCCTACCGGAAACTGCGCCGGTTTATGCTCATCCTCAGCCTGGGACTGGTCGCCGTCCACGCCACCATTGCCCTAACGCCGCTCTACGAGTTCTTCGCGCGTCAGATCCTTGGCGCTCCCGAGGAGACCATCGACCCAGGACGCATCGGTATGATCATCATCATACCGTGGGCGTGGGCGCTCGCCTTCCGGCGCTTTCACCAGGGACTTATGATCAGCTACAACCACAGCAAAGCCGTGGGGCTGGGCACGCTCTTCCGCCTGGGGGCTATCGCGATCGCATTGGCGATTGGGTTCGCACTGCCAGGCGTGTCGGGGATCGTGGTGGGGGCCGGTGCGACCGTGGCGGGCGTGGTAACTGAGGCAGTCTACGCGGGGCTGCGGGCCCGTCCCATCATCAAGCACGAGATCCCAAAGAAGAACGAAGATGAGGAGTCTCTGACCCAAAGGCAGCTCCTGGCCTTCTACCTGCCGCTCATCGCGACGTCTTACTTAACCATCGTGGTACAGCCTATTCGGAGCGCCGCAATCAACCGCATGCCCGCGGCCCTGGCGTCCCAGGCCGTGTGGCCCGTCGTAGGCAGTCTCATGCGGCTGCTCAGAAGCCCAGCCTTCGCCCTCAGAGAGACAACCGTATCGCTGCTCGAGGAGCCTAGGGCATTCACGCATCTGAGGAAGTTCACCATTGCCATGGCCGCGGCCTCCCTGGGTGGCGCTCTCCTGGTCACTGCCACACCGCTGGCGGAAATCTGGCTCCGGGATCTGATGGCGCTGCAGCCAAACCTCATAGACCTCGGGCGTCGCGGGCTGTGGTTCGCCATTCTCATCCCCGCGGCTGTCGCCGGCATCAGCCTCTACCAAGGGACTCTCACGCACGTCCAACAGACGCGGGCCATCACAGAGGCTATGGCGCTCTATCTCCTGGTCATCACCGCCGTGCTGGGCACAGGGATGCTACTGCAACGCTACGACGGGCTGTATGTCACCGTCGCCGCCTTCAGCGTCGGTCGGCTGGCGCAGGTCGGTTGGCTGTGGTGGCGTAGCCGGCCCTACCGGCGAGAATATCGAGTCCAGACGCGAACCGAAGGCCCCTGAGCCTCTAGATCCTGTGTGCATCGATGTAGTCCCAGTTGATCTCGTAGCCCATGCCAGGGCCTGAAGGCACCGAGACGAACCCGTCATCGTCCATCGGATCGCATATGGCCGCTAGATAGGGCGGTGGGGTATCATAGTCCACGCCCGGCGCGAGTAGGCCGCGCTCATAGTACTCGCAGGTGTCCTCACTGGTCGCGCCCAATATCTGCAGGTTGCCGAAGCCGCTCATGTGGATTTCACAGCGCACGCCGTAGGCCTCACACACTGAGACCATCTTCTTGACACCGGTAATGCCACCGCGCAGCACGTCGATCCGGCTCATGTCCGACGCGTCGCGCAAGATCCAGTCCGCGCGCGTGTAGAGACTACCGGCCGCGATCTCTGGCGAGAGGATCGGTATCTCCAGATCCCGGGAGAGCTTCTCGTAGGTGTGCACCCTGTATTCGGGCATAGGATGCTCATACCAGGCGAATCCCAGCTCTTCCAGAGCCCGTCCCACCCAAATGGCGTCCTCGTAGGTGCAGTAGGTGCCCCAGGGATCGAACATCAGCACCATCTCATCGCCGATCGCCTCACGGACGGCCTTGCACGCCTCGACGTCCTCGCGAACGTGCGAAGGGCGTCCCGGCACCGGCTCGAAGGTGACGGGATCGGCGAAGTAGTAAGGGTGGATTTTGTAGGCCTGATAGCCCTCCTCCTTACACGCCAATGCGTGTTCGGCATAGGCCTCCGGGGTCCCCATGTTTGGGTAGGTGCTGGCGTAGGCCTTGACCTTATCGCGGCATCCGCCCAGCAGCTTATGGACCGGCACGCCGAAGTGACGAGCCTGCAGATCCCACAAAGCCATGTCGATGACGCTCAAGATGTTCTCCGGCGTCTTGGAGACCCACATCCAGTGCCAGAACTTCTCGCGGTCGAAGGGATCCTCGCCTATGAGCATCGACCTAGCCTTGCCCAACAGCATATGGCGTTGATCCGGGGGAAGCCCGTCCCGGTCGCCGTGACCGTGACCGCCGAAGTAATAGCCCTCCGCGCCTTCATCAGTCGCGATCTTGAACAAGGTCTGAACCGTCGTTCCCCTGCCGATGACCTCGCCGTTCAAAAACGCCCGACGGGGCACCTCAAACGCGATGACCTCCACATCCCTGATCTTCATTGTCGCCTCCCTTACCCGTAAAGCGTCTCAATCAAGGCGCTCAGATCCTGCCGCGTCGGCTCGTCCAAAGGTACCACGGGGTCGCGCACCTTCGCCGTCGCAATGGCACCACGACTTCGCAGGATCTCCTTATGAACATGGTAGAAAGCGCCCCACCCCAATCCCTCCAGGCGGTTGATGGGCACAATGCGCCGGTAGAAGATCTCCACAGCGCGAGCCTCGTCACCGGCTTGGAACGCGTCCCACACCGCCACAAAGGCCTCCGGACAGCTGCAGCCGGGCATCGTGCCCCGCGAGCCGCGGCGCAGTTCCTCGATGAAGTAACTGCCCCCGGCCCCGCCAAAGGGCGTCAGCACGTCGCCGGCCTTTTGCTTGACCTCTTGAATCATACGGACCGTGGGCGAGCTCTCGACCTTGATGTACTGCACCCAAGCGCTCTCCTCCGCGATCTCCCGTGCCACATCCGCCGAGACGTGGGCACTGTTGATATCCTGTATGAAGATGGGCACCGACGCGATCTCAGAGACGGCGCCGAAGTACCTACGAAGGCCCTCGCCGTCGACCGGCATGAACGAGGGGCCGGTCAGCATCAAGGCGTCGGCCCCGTTCTCCTCAGCCAACCGGCTGTAATGGAGCGCCAAATGCGTGCCGGCGCCGCCGGTGTTCACGACGACAGGCACCTGTCGCTTGACCCGATCCACCACGGTCCGTGTGACCAGCGCCCGCTCGTCCTCCGTCAGTCGAACGACCTCGCTACCCAGCGCGATACCTAGGCCATGGACGCCAGCCGCCAGTTCGAAGTCGACGAGGTTCTGCAGGCTGTCCACGTCGACGCGTCCTTGTTCGTCAAAAGGCGTCACCACGATCGGAAAGACGCCAGCCATCCCTCGCTCATCATGCTCCATTTGACCCGTCATAGGCTTCCTTATCTCCCTTCAACTTTGCATCGATCGCCGATCAGCGCAAGGAGCCGATCGCCCCTTGGGCCCCTGGCGAAACTGCCATGCCCACACCAACAAACTGCTGCCCCAGCCTGATCCCTTGTGCTCCATCAAGGACGCAACAGCACCTTCGCCGCCTTGCCGGGATCGTCGGCGAGGCGCTGGAACCAATCCCCGCCCTCGCTGAGTGGGCTGTCCACAATCCAGCCCTCCGTGTCGATCGCCCCTTCCGTCAAGAAATGGATGGCCTCACGCACGTTGTCCGGCGTATAACAGCGGCTACCCTGAGCCATGATCTCACCCCCGATGATATCGGCCACCGGCATCTCGCTGACCTCTTCGTGAAGGCCGCTGAGCAGGACCGGCCCACCGCGGCGCGTGGCGGCGACGCACTGCTCACGGGTCAGCCCCTTGCCGACCGCGTCGAGCGCGACCTCGACCCCCATCCCGGCGGTCGCGCTCATTAGGTGGTCGACCACATCGACGTCCCGGGGTAGGGGCAGGTCCTGTCGAAGACCATCGGATCGGCGGTGACGTCAGCCCCCTCCATCAACGTGGGATGCACGTCCAGGACCTCGTCGCCGACTGCGACGATCCGGCCCGAGAACTCAGCCGCATGATGAGCGGCGGCACCCTGAGCGCGTTATGGACCAGCTAGCCGCTCAACTCCGAGCCGCATATGCCGCAATAGGCCACCCGGATCAAGACCTCGTCAGGCTCAATCTCCGGGATGGGCTCCAATCGCACCTCCATCTCACGCGGTCCGGTCCACACCAAGGCCTCCATCACATCGTTCTCGTGTGCGTTTGCCATACTTCTCTGCTTGGCGAAGGCCATATCAAAGGCCCAAACGAAGGGCCCTGCGCGGGGCGCGTTGCAAAATGGGGGCGAATTCCTGAGAAGGTATCATCGCTAGATCCTCAGGTGCGCCGCTACCCATTTTGAAACGCGCCTTGGCAGTTTTGGCTAGGCTCTGACGGATAAGGTCAATCGCCAAAACTGCAAGGGCACCCGGGGTTTCTACGTCATATGTCTTGTTATTTCCCCAGAGGTGAAACGCACCCCCTGCGCGGGAGGCGCGCCCGCTAACGTTCCCACTAGTATCGAAGCCCCGGCACACGCACCCCCTGCGCGGGAGGCGCGCCCAGAAGCGATCCTGGCACACAGGGCCGGGTAACAGGTTTGTGTAGACAGATTATCAGGACGCCTCACGCCTTTGTCAAGCGCCCTGTGCAAGCGGGCGCGCTTCAAAATGGGGACGAATTCCTGAGAAGGTACCATCGCCAGATCATCTCGTACGCCATTACCCATTTTGAAGCACACCAGTGCACCTGGGGTTTCTACGTCACATGTCTTGCTATTTCCCCAAAGATAAAATGCACCCGTGCAAGCAGGGCAATTAGCACAGGAGGCCCAAGCAATGCTTGGGCCTCCCGATGGTTTGATGGTCTACAGTAGACAAACATCCGTTAACCGCAACAGCTCAGATAAGCAGAGCGTCTCCCTTAGGGGTTTGGCACAATGGCGACCACATCGCCGGTCAGGTCCGTATGTACCTCGTGCTCGCGACCATTGACATCGAAGATGATGCGGTACCCCGGCGTTATCACCTGGGCGCACGCCTGATTCGGATTGCGGATACCGAGGCATGCGTCCGGCCACTCGACCTGCTCGAAGCTGACCAGTGCGATGGCGTCCTCGGAGACACCCAGGTGATCCGCGAGAATCGTCCTAGCCCTAGACACCGCCGGTGGAGCTTGCTCATCGGACACAGGTTCATCTCCTTCCTCGGGCACAACGGTGACCTGAGTAGCATCCTGATTGGTGCGGACCTCGTAAACCTCGTCACCCACTCGAACCGTTGCCTGATAGCCTGGCGTGATCACCGTTGCGCAGGCCTGCCCCTCCTGGGGGAGCCCCAGACACGCATCGGGCCACTCCCGTGGCTCCAACTCCAGAATCGCAACCTCATCCAGTTGTGCATTGAGACTCTCCGCGACAGCTGCTCGAATAGCAGCCTCGGGATCCTCATCGATTCCCTCCGCCAAAGAGGCGGTCGCCAAGACGCGGTCAAGCACTAACTGGGCTTCCGGCAAGCGCTCTTCGCTATCCGCTGCGGCGTAGAAATCGTAACCCCGTCGCGTGTCCTGATCCGAGATGATCACGAGCACGTGCGTCTCGACGGAAGCCACCACGGCATCATCATCCCCACCCTCGGTGGCGGGAGCGTAGACGCTCACCAGGAAGCGCCGCCCGTTCCCAATGGAAGTCTCAACCTGCTCAGATGAGACAATCTGGGCGTTCTCGGGCAGGAGTACGGCCTCCGGCTCCTGCGGAGGATTCAGCTCACTCCACTTGAAGCCAACCCGGATAGCAGCATCCTGCGAGGGGGCCCAAACCGTTCCCTCGTCAAGACGCACCCAGCTCTCCGGAATCTCAAAGGTCAGCCCAGCATCCGGCAGCTCCACCGTCGTGAAGGTAGGGAGTTCCGACGTCGGCGTGGGCTCCTCGACAACCGGAGATGGCGTCGCGGAAGGCGCCGCTTGCGGCTCAGAAGTGGCGGTTGGCTCGGGCTCGGCTGTCTCGTCGCCGTTCGGCCCACACCCCGCCAACACTACAATAGCAAGGACTAACACGAGAAAAATAGGGGCTAGACGTCGTTTTTGCATAGTCATCCTCCTTCAAACTGATCGATAGATAGCGTTGCATTAGAGATCCAATGCTTGAAGCATCGGTTTCACCTATAGAACGTCGATCAACCTCGAAATGTTCCAAGCACCCGCCCGAATCTCTACAAATAGTTTATCATCATCTTGTAAATTAGCAACGCTCATTAGGGGCCAAGAAATGCGATAGGAAGGCGACGACCAGAGCGCCGAGCCCCTCCTGACGGTACCCGCCCTCCTGTACGATGACGGTTGGCAGCGCCAATTCCGCCACGCGCCGACCAACCTCAGACCAACCCTCTGGCGTGAGCCCGAACTTCCCTATCAGATCACCACGAACCGCGTCGAGGCCCAAAGAGACGATCAGATGCCTGGGCGCGAAGCCCGATATGACCTTGAGCGCCGCATCCAACGCAACCAGGTACTCGGTGTCTCCGGTGCCGAGCGACAACGGGACATTGTAGTTCGTGCCCCGTCCGGGTCCCTCCCCTACCTCATCACGGTATCCCCAGAAATGTGGATAGTCAAGGGCGGGATCGGCGTGAAGGGAGACGTAGAGCACCCGGGGGTCGGCATAGAAGATGGCCTGGGTGCCGTTGCCATGATGATAGTCCACGTCCAAAATGGCCACAGATCCGTCCCGGCAGAGCTCCCGGGCCGCGGGCGCGGCGTTGTTCAGGTAGCAGAACCCACCATATTGATCGACGGTGGCGTGGTGGCCCGGGGGCCGGCACAGAGCGTAAACAGCACGCTCTCCTCCGCGTACGAGTTCAGCAGCCGTCAACGCAGACTGGGCACTCCAGTAGGCCGCTGTCCAGGTCCCGTTGAGAATGGGATCCTCGAAGTCGTAGGTGTAATAGTCCCGCAGGCCGGGATAGTCGCGAGGTGGCTCACTCACCCGCGCCAGAGTGACCGCGGACCTCGCGGCAAGCACGGGTCTAGCACGCACCAACCCAGTCTTGAGCGGGCCTGCTTGATCAAGCGCGTATGATTGACCGAGCGCGTATGCCTGGCGAAGGTAGGCCACATAGCCGGCATCGTGGACCGCCAGAATGGGTCCAAGGCCGTAGTCGCGAGGCAGCAGGAACGGCCCAAGCGCTGCCGACTGGATCGATGCCCGGATCATTTCAGCGCGCTCGGGCACCTCTTTGCTCCCAAGGGGTCTGCCATCGACATGGATGCCGCTTGGGTCGTGGAGTCTATGGTATGGCGAGCTGATCGTGTACACGATGTGCTGATAGCTGTGGGCTCGTAGTATGTCGGCAGATGCCGCGCACGATGCCCGATCGCCTGGGCGTTTCGCAGCACGACAGGTCATTCCCTGCACTGTGCTGCGAAACACCAGCTCGATCGAATATCCGGCGCCTAGTCGTCAGTTACAGCTTACCGGAGTCCGCCTGCAACCGACTCACCGGCGGGAATCCGCGCCGCTTCATCCCAGGCGGGAGCTTCCGCCGCGCGTACATCGCGTGGCCGAGTCAGCATCCCATAGCGCTCACACGCCAGGTCCAGGATTTCGTTGATCAACTGTGGGTACGCCACGCCACCGGCGAGGGCAGCGATCACAATATCACTGAGGACCGGGTTCAGACCCGGCAGCGTGTTGATCTCCATAAGATAGGGTCTGCCATCGGCGCCCGTTCGAAAGTCCACCCGTCCCACGTCGAGCGCACCGATCGCTTCGAAGGCCGCCACGGCCAGTAGACCGAGCTCTGTCTCCAGCTCCGCCGGGATATCCGCCGGACACAGGTAACCCGGCGCTGCTTCGGAGTCGATAGCGTAGGACTTGGCTTCAGCGTTGTAGATGCCCCGGACGCTCCCCCGACCGGTATCGATCTCCAGCACCGGGAAGAGATGGTAACCGTGTTCGCCGTAGAATTGGGAGCGAGATCCACCCCGCGGGAATACCCTGTTACCGATGAGGCCAATGGTGAACTCGCGGCCCGGTAAGTAAGCCTCCACCAAGGCCGGCTGGTGATAGGTCTTGATGATCCATCTCACCTGAGCCTGCAGTTGACCTTCGTCTTGCACAAGCGACTGCGCCGTGATTCCCATGCCCGACCCTTCGCGCACCGGTTTGACGAAGAGAGGGAAGGAAAGCGATTGTGAGAGCGGTGTTTCCGGATAGCGAAACACCTGGAAGGGCGCGGTCGGCAGGCCCGCATCGCGCCACAGCTGTTTGGTCACCGCCTTGTCAAGGGAGATCGCGTGCGTCAATACCTTCGACCCTGTGTAAGGGATATCCAGCAACTCCAACAACGCCGGGACGTGGGACTCGCGAGCATCCCCCCTCAGCCCCTCCGCGATGTTGAAGCAGATGTCCGGGCGCACTTGGCGTACGGTGTCGAGTAACGTTTCGTCGGCCTCTAGGAAGAGCGCCCGATGCCCGGCATCCTGCAGCGCCGCCTGAATGGCCTCGACCGTCTCCTCGGCATCGTACTCGGCAAGGGCATCGGCGGGGGCGCCGGTCGCGACATCCACACTGTACTTGCGATTCGCCAGGACGGCGACGCGCAGAGCATTTCCCGTTCTCTCAGCCACGGGAGACCTCCTCAGCCGGTGATGCGTCGCCGACTGGGGACTCGACCACCAAGGGCTTGCTGCGCGCGTGAGTGCCATGCCAGCCTTCAGGTGCGATCTTGCGCTCGCGCCCGGCCAACAAGCCCGAAACCCCTTCTTGACCGCGCTCAGCACGCTGGGCTTGGCAGTAAGCACACGTCGCTGGATTGTGCGGCTGGTAGCTCTCAGGCTGGGCATATGCCGTGATCATCCCCTCATAGTTGCGGACAACCACCCGATGATCCGACATCGAAAGCAGGTAGTTTGGACCAATAGGTACCTTCCCCCCTCCTTCAGGCGCATCGATCACATAGGTCGGCACCGCGAAACCGGACGTGTGCCCCCGGAGCGACTCGATGATCTCTATGCCCTTGGCGACAGGCGTTCGGAAGTGTCCGGCCCCGTGCACCAGATCGCATTGATAGAGATAGTAAGGGCGGACCCGGTTCGCAACCAGCTTATGTACCAGGGCCTTCATAACGTTGGGACAATCGTTGATGCCTGCCATCAACACCGTCTGGCTACCGAGTGGAATCCCGACATCTGCCAAACGGGCGAGTGCCTGAGACGCCTCAGGCGTTATCTCTTTGGGATGGTTGATGTGGACGTTCATCCACAGAGGATGGTGGCGTGCCAGCATCGCGGCGAGATCCGTGGTGACGCGTTGGGGGAGGAAGATCGGCACGCGCGAACCAATGCGGATGACCTCCACATGAGGAATCGCCTGCAATCTATCCAGCAAACCATCGAGAACGCGCTCCGGAAGAGTCAAGGGATCACCACCGGAAAGCAAAACGTCTCGGATCTCAGGCGTCGCGGCGATGTAATCGAGCTGGCGGTCAAAAGCGGCGGCGTTGAACGTCATGCGCCCGTCGCCGACCAACCGGCTGCGCGTACAGAAGCGACAGTAACTCGCGCACTGCGTCGTGACCAGCATCAACACCCGGTCAGGATACCGG
>JBNGDU010000176.1:0-16795 GCA_049975025.1 Anaerolineae bacterium | reverse complement strand
CTTCTGCAAGTGTGATCTCACCCTGTGCGAATCGCGCGCTCAGCGTCTGGACCTTTCCTGCATCCTCACCGTCCGCCGGCGGCAGCGTCACGCCTCCCGGAACCAGGACACAGGGCAGGTCGGGCTGCGCCGCCAACGCCATCATGATAGCCGGCAATCCCTTATCGCACGTCGCAATGCCCATCACGCCGGACCGTGTCGGCAGCGACCGGATCAACCGGCGCATGGTTATGGCTGCATCGTTGCGGTAGGCCAAGCTGTCCATCATGCCGGGCGTGCCCTGAGTTCGACCATCACAAGGATCGCTGACGAAGCCTGCAAAAGGTATCGTCCCCAAGCCCTTTAGGCGCTCCGATGCTGCCTCGACGAGAAGCCCCAGCTCCCAATGCCCAGTGTGGTAGCCCAACGCGATGGGCGACCCATCCGGCGCGCGCCACCCTCCCATCGTCGAGAGTATCACGAACTCAGGACGACGCAGCTGTTCCGGCGCCCAGCCCATGCCGGCATCCTGCGTCAGGCCGAAGAGCTCGCCACTGGAGACGGAACGCAGAAACTCAGCGTCCAAGGGTAGCGCGTCTTCCGGACCGGGCGCGCGGGCTACGACAGCATAGGCGTCGGCTCGCTCCGCCTCCAGTCCGACAGGATCGGTGATGATTTTCCGATTCATACGCTCCCTCACTCGGCCCCGCCATCAGAGTGGGCAATCCAATCGCAGGCCCCGTTCCCTCGCTCACTTTCCAGCCACCAGTGCTCCTTCGGCCACCAGCTGATGTAGTCGGTGCCGATCTGGCGTGTGGCCTCGCAGAGCTCGCGATAGCGCTCAGAACGCATGAAGGCAGGCACCTCCAGGTCAAAGGGGTGCTCGAATGTATCCAGATACCTCTGCAAACGCGCCCTCATCTCCTTGAGGACATCGGCATAAGCGGGATCGTGCGCCAGGTTGTGAAGCTCGGCAGGGTCTTCTTCGATGTCGAAGAGCTGGTCTGGGTCGAAGTAAGCCGGATAAGTCTCGATAGCGACGTTCATCTGCCCCTGTAGGCGCTGGTTGATATGGTTCGGCGCCTCATCCAGCTCCCCGGACGCCATAGCGTCGATCAGGCGCTGAGGATAGCGCAGGGCGATGTACTTCCACTTCCCAGCCAGAACGGCTCGAGCATAGCCAAACTCAAAGAAGAGATCGTCGTGAATTTGATCCTCCTCGCCTGTGAGCAACGGCATCCAACTCACCCCATCAAGGTGCATGTCGTCGGGCGGGACGGCGCCGGTGATATCAAAGACGGTGGGAACGAAATCGATGTTCTGCACCCGCGAACTGCAGACACTCCCCGGCTCAATGGCGCCGGGCCACTTCATAACCATCGGGATGCGCACGCCCTTCTGGTGGCACGTGCCTTTCCCGGTCTCGGTGTTGTGATCCACCTTGAAGATCACGATCGTGTTCTGCGCCAGATCCAGCTCCTCAAGTTTCCGCAGGATCGCGCCCACCTGGTCATCGATCCACGTGATGCCCACCGTGTCGTGGTTATAGGGCAGCCCGCGCTCCTCCAAGCGGCGTTTCATCTCGGACCGCGGAAGATGGACGTTCAGTGGACCATCAAACTTCCCCCCTTGCGTATACCGCTCGTCAGTCTCATAGGAGAGGTGGTGTGGCGGGCCGTGGAAAGCAGTCGGCGTGACGTAAAGGAAGAAAGGCTTATCCTCCTCACAGGCATCGAGAAAATCCAACGCTCCCTTTGTGATCCACTCCAGATTGTGCTCTCGGAGCTTCTCAATCGGGAAACTCTCGTTGTTTCCCCAGACGATACTGGCGGCGTAGTCGAACCCCGCGGTGCGACGGACCTCCTCCTGAAGCCGGCGCTGGTACTCACGCAGCTTCTGGTCGACCTCGGGATCGTCAGGATCATCGTCTTCATGGAGCTCCGGCAGCCCTATCTCCAGACGCGGTCGGCCTACGTGCCACTTACCCGAAATCCCCGTGCGATAGCCGGCAGTCTGAAGCGCTTTACCCAGGCTGGGCATTGCGGCATTGAGCACGTTGTTCCAGGCCACGCTGTAGGGCTCGCAGGTCGGGTTCTCCGCTAAGAAGTGAGCGTCCGGACATCGACCGGCATAGTGCCCGGTCAGATAAGTGTAACGGCTGGGTGTGCATGCACTGGCTGCGCAGTACATTTGATCGAACCGCACGCCGTCAGCCGCAATGCGGTCGATGTGAGGCGTAGGGGTTCGGCCTCCATAGCACCCCAACCAGACGAAGTCTGTGTCGTCAGGCATGATGCAGACGATGTTGGGACGGCTGGATGACTTCTTGGCCATCAAGGTCTCCTCTTCTACTCAACTATGATCATCTCAAACGTCCTTGGGTCGAAGCCCTCCGGCCAACGTGTGTGGCTATTATAGATGGCGTCCGTCAACCTTGTCTGGTCCAACACGGCATCGGTCAGGTTAGTCCAGAGCAGATTTGTGCCGGACATATTGGCCGAAACGAGCACCGCCGCCTCAAGGTGGACGCCCAGCAGGTTAGCGCCGCTCAGGTCAGCGCCGCGCAGATTAGCGTCCTTCACCGTCGCCTTCACCAGGTTCGCCCGAGCTACCCTCGCGTTCTCCAGACTCGTGTCCATCAAGACAGCCCCAGCCATCTCCGTCTCCGTGAGATCAGCTCCGTCGAGACGAGCCCAACCCAGCCGTGCCGTGATCAGGTTGACGCGACGAAGATTAGCAAAGCGCAGATCAGCCTCGATCAGCTTAGCCCCTCGCAAGTTAGCCCCGGTCAGATGAGCGCGAACAAGCAAGGCCCCCGTCAGATCCGCACGGGAAAGGTAGGCGCCCGAGATGGAGATCCGAGGATCCAGGTCGAAGATCAATCCGCCGTCATAGAGTCGCTGGACGATGGTAGCACGCTGCGCAGGCTCGAGCTGAGGAAGAATCTGCAAGACCCGGCGCTCAATCAGACGTTGCGTCCCACGGTCAGCGGAAGCGCCGACCATGATTTGATGATGATACCAACTCAGCAAATCCTCAAAGATCGCGGAGTCTTCGCGGGAAGAGACCGCTAGCGAGGGCCCCTCACGCGACAGGATCTCACTTGCGGGCGTGTCCGCCGCTTCCGCCGGCTGACAGTATGCTTCAAAGCTCTGCCCACCCACCTCACGGCTGCATCGCTGAAGCGCGTTCATAATCTCGGCTTGCATGGCAGCGTCGGTGGTTGAGACCTCCGTAGGATCCCTCGCAAAGGAGGACAGATTTTCCGCGAAGCGCCTCTGAACCTCACGGACGGCCTGCACCCGCGGCGGATGAGGCGCCACATCCATCAGCAGACGATAGATGCCTCGAGTGTAGACGCCCAGCTGTGTTCGATTAACCACAATATTCCCCGGCTTGCTTCGTATTACCCGCCCAATCCATCAGTATATCGGCTAGCGACGTAAGAACCCGCTCAGACCAGAAATGAAAACTTATCCGAACGTCTTGCGCAGAAGCGTGAGCAATCCGCCGAACTCAACGCGACCAGCGCTCGTGCACCAGCAGGAACTCGGGAAACCGCGCATGCGGCTCCGTCTGGTACCAATAAGCCACGGAGGCAATGTCATCGGTCAGGGGCTCGAACTTGCCGTTAGGCCACCATCCCAGCGCCTGAATTGTGACCTTCAGATCCTGCTTGAACCGCACGGGATCCAGGACGTGCCAGCGATAGAGACCATGGCGCGGTACCTCGCCCTCCTCCTTGCGATAGAGAGGATAGCCCAAGAACGGCGTCGAATAGGTCCGACCGCCGAAGCCCCAGGCGCCGCAGAAGTAGTCCTCGGTGCCGGTGCCGCAGATCGTGGGGAACTCCTCATCCCCGTCCATATAGAACTTGATCTCCCCCTCACCCCACCAACCGTTGGAGAGCTGCGTCCAGGCGAGGAACGTGCCGACGTAGTGCCCTTGCCCCTCAATGCCATCCACGATCACGTGCTCGGGATAGTCCCGGCTGGTCAGACTCCGTCGCCACTGCGCGTGGAAATGAGCCGCCTGCTCGGGCACGTCTGTGAGCGCATAGGTGATCTGATAAAAGAATCCACCGATCTCCTCACGGTGCTGATTCTCGATCGTGATGCGAGCGCGCTTGCGGAAGGGCATCGGCCAATAGCTGTTGAAACCACCCGAAGGGTTCACCGCCATCGGCAACGAGTTCACATCGTAGCGCAGTCCATGCCCGTTGCAGAAGAAGTCGCCGAGCGGCACCTCCACTGAGGGCATCTCCTCGTTGTCCCAATACATCCGCAGGACAGTGTCGCGATAGGCTTTGGGATGAACGGTGATCCAGATGTGCTGGATAATGCCCGGCCCCTCGATATCTGCCAGGCAGGTTGTGGAGGCCGGCTCCAACGTGATGCAGGGACGCACTTTCCAGCCCCGGCCCAGCATGGACGCGGCGCTGTTCTCATCGGGCACAGCCTTGGCGCCGTTGGCTCTCTCACCGGTCGGATTCTCCGCGGAGATCGAACGCGTCTCGGCATCTGAGAGCAGCGGCAAGCTACCCAGCCCGAGGTTCAATCGAAATAGATCGTTCATCATTACCCTCCTGTGGATCTAGAAACCGTACGATGCCGTTAGGATCATGATAGCCCGGCGAACCGGGAGCGCAAGTCCTGATTCATTGATCTAGTACTGATCCTATGGTCAAGATGCGACCGCCCTGACGCCCTCTGTCGATTGCGGCCCCCTTTCGCCATGCTATAGTGAAAAGGAGATAGAGCAGAATCGGATCAAGAGAGATTTGCGAGGACGACAGATGACGACAGTCAAAGACATCATTCGCTATGTCGAGGGCCTGGCGGGCCACCGCCTCAACGCCGATGAGACCGTCGGTCACGGCACCGCCGACCGCACCGTGACCGGGGTAACCGTCTGTTGGATGGCCACCCCGGAGGCCATTCGAGCCTGCGCCGAACAGGGGCACGAGCTGCTTATCGGCCACGAAAGCCTCTACTATCCCTACAACGCGCCTAACGCCGCCAATCTGCCGGATGGATGGGAGCGTTGGCCCGTTAACCGACAGCGACGAGAGCTCCTATCTGAACACGTCCTCACCTTTCTGCGCATTCACGGCTCCGCCGACGAGATCGCCATCTTCGACGCCTTCGCCGAGATGCTCGAACTTGGACAACCGATCGTCGAGGAGGGCCTCGTGAAGGTCTACGAGATCGCGCCATGCCCGCTGGGCACGCTGGTCTCGCGAGTCAAGCGTCAGGTGGGTATGGACGGCCTCCGAATCAGCGTGCCGGAGACATACGGTGATCCAATGGAAGAAACCGTCCATCGTGTGGGCCTGCCCTGGGGTGGTCTGGGACTCTTCGTCAACGTAGAGTATCAGCAGCGGCTTATCGAGCAGGGCTGCGATGTCTTTGTCGCTGGAGAGTCGGACAACTACGGATTCCGCTTCGCGCGAGAAGCTGGCATCCCTATGATCGAGACGAGCCACGAGGTCAGCGAGAATCCGGGTCTGGTCGTCTTCACGCAGATGCTGCAGGCAAAGTTCACGGACGTCACCTTTGAGTTCTTCGAGAACGACACAGCCTGGCAGATGGCTTAGGTGAAAGGGGATGGATATGGCAGACGTTCCCTCGATGGCGGATCAAGAACTGATCGCCAAGGCGCTTGAGGTGTTGCACTACCGTGAATTGAGCAGCGAATGCGTCGCGGGGGAGGTCAGCGCCGCGCTGCTGACCGACACCGGCAATCTCTACACCGGCGTGAGCATCTCAGCCGCTTGCGGCATCGGATTCTGCGCTGAACACAGCGCCATCGCCCAGATGGTGACACAGGGCGAGTCCCGAATCATAAAGATCGTGGCGATTTCCGGGGACGGCAGGATTTTGCCACCATGCGGTCGCTGCAGGGAACTGATGTACCAAGTCAACGTTGCAAACCTGGAGGCAGAGATCCTGCTGGGATCCGGACGTCGCGCCACCCTCTCACAGCTATTGCCGGAACGCTGGCAGGACGCTTGGTCGTAGACCAAGGGGAGATATACGCTTCAGATTGCCTCCTCCCACGTCCAGGCCTCCAGAACAGCTTGCGGTCAGATAACGAGATCAGCGTTGGCGATTCGCAGAGCCTGGATGCTCGGAGAACTGTTTCGTCTCGTGCCTGGCGATCGCCAGACCGACGGGCAACCCCACGACAGCCGAGAGGAGCAGCCGACCAACAGGCACCTGCCGGGGCGCAAACCAGAACCATGGCAGGGAGAAGAGAGCGCTCAGCAGTACGATGGGAACCAGAAAGAACAGTCCGCAGCCGGGATGGGGCCACTGAACCAGCTGGAGCTCCGGAATCGGTTCGATCGGCTCGTACATCGAGATCGGTGGACGACGCATATGGCGGATCCCCCGAATCAGCGTCTGGGTCATCAGGACGAGGGTGCACCCGAAAGTCGCGACAAACGCCAGCATCAGCAGCGTGAGCGGCACCTTGACGAGAAGGCACAGCGCTTGGCTAAGCAGCCGGGGACCACCCCACAGCAGCCACGCAGCAGCAAAGCCACCGGCGACCCCTCCGTAGACGCCCGCCGGTAACCAGTGCCATAGAGAGGAACCACGCCGGAATCGGTTAGCTAGATGTCGCAGATTCATAGTCCATCTCCATGGTACCCCTAGAAGCGGATTGTCAAGGGCATCGAGCGAGACAGGAAGATGTGAAATCCGGCGGAGTGATACGGCCCAACCTAATCCAAACGCGTGTCACCGCTAAATCTAACCGAAAACGATTGACACCCAGGTCATTATATGGTAGGATGGTGACGTTAAAGAGACAAGCGAATAGCAAATGGACGCCAAATGCGCGCATTGCGGAAAGATGTACGTGCGCAGCAACGGGGGAACCGGTATCGGGGCGAGTCGCGGCGGCGTAAGCCGTCAGCGTAGGGCGAACTTCTTCCGCCCGAGCCCGGCAGCTAACCTCGTAGGCGTGGAAGAGGTCACCTGGTGATGTAAGCGGCAGACGCCGCAGGTGCCCTTTTCTGTTGTATGGTAGGGCGCCTCAACGGTCGAAGAGTGCTGAACTCAACGCCATAGGAGGCGAAGCATGAAATCGCAAGCGAAAGGTAACAAGGAGAATTCTGAAGATCCGCTCATACAGAGGTTCGTGGTGGATCCCTATGCGGATCACGCACACGTTGACGTGGCGGAGATCCCAACACCGGTCGTGGAGGAGCTACAGGCGACCGGTCATAACGTTCAGGATCTGAGACTTGCCGTCAAATCAGATCTAGGGCCTGATGGACAGTTCGGTGAACAATGGCTTTTCATTGATCAAAGAGAGCTGATGGTCTATGATCGGCCGAACGGCACGGCCTACCAGCGCCACCAGTTCACCCTAGACGACATCGAAGATGCAAAGATCGAGCGGTGTGTAGGCAACGGTCTGCTCCAGATCACCGCTACGCAGGAACCCCACGTCCTTCTACACTACTCGAACGACCTCACCGATCGATTCGGCCGGGTCGCTCACTACCTGAAAGAGCGGGCGAAAAAAGGGCCCGACACGCCAGTACCCGAGGCTAATAGGGACGAGCATGTCTGTCTGAGCTGCGGGCGCTATCTTGCCGATCCCTCCTCGAAGGTCTGCCCCAACTGTATCCAGCGCGGCAAGATTTTCAAGCGCTTGATAATGGAGGCCAAGCCCTACTGGGGACGCGTGGCATTGATCATCGGGCTTTTGCTCGCCGGAGCGGCTGTCAATCTCGCGCCGCCCAGGTTGACCGGTATTCTTGTTGACGACGTGCTCGCCGAGGACGGACGACCGGAGATGTTGCTCTGGTTGGTCCTCGCACTATTGGTGCTGCGTGTCGCGCACGTCGGCACGACGATCTGGCGTAACTGGGTCACGATCAACGTCAGCAGCCAGTTCACCGCCGGCCTCCGGGACAGGCTCTTCCAGCATCTCAAACGCCTTCCCGTCGACTACTTCGACAAGAACCAGACGGGCCGCATTATGACCCGCATTAACCAGGATACCGGCGAGCTGCAGGGCTTGTTCAGCCAGATGGCCAACCGGCTGCTCAACGTTTTGATGGTCGTGGGCATCGGCGTCATTCTCTTCACCATGGCGCCCTCGTTAGGCCTCTACGTGCTGATCCCGACGCCGTTTGTGCTGGCAGCGGCTTTCTTCTACTATCGCTACATGCGGCCTCACTTCCGGCGCTTCTGGATCGCCCGCTGGCGACTCAATGCGATGCTCAACACCTTCCTCTCGGGTGTCCGGGTCGTGAAGGCCTTCGCCCAGGAGAATCAGGAGGAGGCGCGCTACCGCAATCGCAACCAGCGGATGCTGGAGACACGCTTGCAGGTGAGCCAGGCTTGGGGTCGATTCTTCCCCTTGATCTCCTTCGCGTTCAGCGCGGGCGGACTGATCATCTGGTACGCCGGTGGTCGCGCCGTGCTTGATGATACCATCACGCTGGGCGTGCTTATCTCCTTCACCGCCTATCTCGGGCAGTTCTACGGACCGCTCTCGAACCTGACCCAGATCAGCCAGGAGCTCAACCGCTTCATGACGATCTCTCAGCGGATGTTCGAGCTGCTCGATGAGGAGGAGCAGGAGCAACCGGACCGTCCGGTCGCCAAACCCAACATCAGCGGCAGCATCGAGTTCGACAACGTCACCTTTGGCTACGATCCCTACTATCCCGTCATCCAGGACGTCAGCTTCGAGGTCAAACCGGGCGAGATGATCGGCCTGGTAGGACACAGCGGCGCCGGCAAGACGACGCTCATCAACCTGCTCTCGCGCTTCTATGACGTCACCGAGGGCGCCATCCGGATCGATGGTGTGGACATCCGCGACCTGTCGATGGCGGAGATTCGGCAGCAGATCGGCATGGTGTTACAGCAGCCCTATCTTTTCCGGGGCACCCTGGCGGAGAACATCGCCTATGGCAAGCCCGAAGCGACGTATGCGGAGATCATCAGGGCCGCGAAGGCAGCGAATGCGCACGACTTCATCACGGCGATGCCCGAGGGATACGACACCATCGTGGGTGAGGGCGGCAGCGGTCTGTCCGGCGGCGAGCGCCAGCGCATCTCGATCGCAAGGGCGATCCTGCACAATCCGCGGATTCTGATTCTCGACGAGGCAACCTCATCCGTCGACACGGAGACCGAGCGCCAGATCCAGGCAGCCTTGGATGAGCTGGTCAAAGGTCGTACGACAATCGCCATCGCGCACCGGCTGTCGACGCTCTACAACGCCGACCGCATCCTGGTCCTGAACCAGGGCAAGCTGGAGGAACAGGGCACCCCGAAGGAACTGATGGAAAACGAGGGGACCTTCCACCACCTGGTGCAGATGCAGTCGCAGATGGCGCGCATCGACGGCAGCACGGCGAGTCTATAGGAGGCAGTTCATGGCTAAACCATTTGAAGTTGTCTATCTGAAACCCGAAAACATACGCTTTGGGCGTCACGGGGATACGTTGAGCCTGACCGTCTCCGAGAACGGCATCGCCGTCCAATACCCACGTGTTATCCTGCGCTCCTGCTTCCCGGTCTCCGACAACACCGCGTACCTCTCGGTCCGCGATGCCAGTGCTGAGGAGCAGCCGGAGATCGGCATTATCGAGGACTGGACGGAGCTTAAGCCGCAGGATCGCGAGGCTATCGAGGAGGAGCTGAGCCTCTACTACCTCGTGCCCAAGATCACACGTATCCATAGCATCAAGGAGCAGCTGGGCTTCCTCTACTGGGAAGTGGAGACGGATAAAGGACCGCAGGAGTTCGTGATGCGCAACAGCATCACGCGCAAGACACGGGAGGTGTCACCCGGTCACTGGCTGCTTATCGACGTAAACGACGCCCGTCACGAGATCGAGGATTTCCGAGAACTTGACGCCCGCAGCCAAAAGCTGCTGGAAAGGTATCTGTCCATGTGAGTCCGGTAGCGTACCGGCGCATGCGGCGTCTTCAGAACCGGTATCGCCGCGCATGGGCCCTTAACTGGGTATCTAGGGAAGACGGTTGTATGGGGGCAACGTCTTCCCCCTGATACGACGAGGCCCTTCGGTGTATCGAAGGCCACTTCGTTTTCTTCCTCTCTAGTTGGCAGAGGGTGCGCAAGCGCCCTCTGCCAACGCATTGAGGGCCGACACACTCTGCCGGCGTTGGCGACTCAATCCGCTTAACCGATTTTCCCCATCCCGATCCCTTCATCATGGATCATCAACCGACCTCAACTATGCTATAATGATCACGCAGGCACCAGCGGATCTCCAGCAGTAGACTTGAAGCGAGGTTTGATGCTGAGATCCGGAATAGTTTGCACAACGATTACGCTCGATATGGACGGATTGGAATCATCCAAGAAGGAAAAACTATGGATAGAGAGGATCTCAAAGACCGCATTACGATCGATCCTGATGTTCTGGTCGGCAAACCCGTTATCCGCGGGATGCGCATCAGTGTTGAGCAGATCGTAAGCGCTGTCGCTGCTGGCGTACCTCAAGAAGAGCTCCTAGAGGAATACCCGGGACTGGAACCGGAAGACATCCAGGCGGCGTTGTACTATGCTGCCGACCTGGTCGCGTCTGAGCGGGTATTCCAGGCACCCTAGCCTGTATGAAATTCCTCGTCGATCACAATGTGGGACGCGGTGTTGCCCAAGCTTTGGCGTCAGATGGATATGACGTCATCTTCATTGGCGACGTGGATCCACATATGAGGGATACGGACATCCTTGAGTGGGCTGTACGCGACCATCGTATCCTGATTACCCAGGATCACGACTTCGGCACGCTGGTCTACCATTCTGGACTGCCCCATGCTGGCGTCCTGTTTCTGCGGATGGGCGAAGCTCGCCGTAGTGAACGGATCGCCGTACTCCATTGGATTCTGGAACAACACGCCGCAGACCTTCCTAACCACTTCAGCACTTACGAGCACGGTCGGCTACGTATCCGAGAATGATCCTCAGAGAGGAACAAGGCTCTCGTTCTATCAACTCGATACACTCGAGCCAGGCTCCGCACACATTGACCGCCGCAGGCGCCTCCACCGCATGTCCGCTTGTCCCCGTCTGCCCAGGGCGTCAGGCACCGCGTAGGCCCACCCGGCGGCGGCGTCCCAGCCTAGCGTGTCGTGCGCCACTAGACCCAGGGTGCTCCCATCGCTGAACATCGCCGGTAGACGCCCGACGATGTCGGGTCCCCCCAATCCTGCGGGAACGCCATCACCGCGCCATCCACATCATGAGCCACACGCTGGCGACCCACGTTGCCTGTGTTGAGCGAAGCCGACTTGACAAACCCTTTCTCGATTGAACACATCATTCCCCCTTCTCGTCCGCGAGGCCGGTAACGTAGCAGTCACACAGCGGCAACGACAGCATATACTTAGCGGACAATCCGGGCTATCCCGCGAATCGCCCCCTGCGCCAACGTGGCACAGTGACCGTTTGATGCGTGCGCACGGTGCTTTGACACGTGGCGTAAGGGACCTAGAATGTCCCCAGTTGCGCAACGCGCTACCACAAAGTCGCGTACGTCAGAGATGGTTCGACCGAAAGGGGAGGCAATTCACCGCGAGCATAGCCCGCAAAGAGAGCCCAACACATCTCAATGGTTGCGATTTGCGATCTGTGATTCTTCGGTCTCTGCGCTAAACGATCTCCCATCAAGAGAGCCAAATATACACCCTATAGGAGGCCTACATATGGCGAAACCAGTCACAATTAAGGACGTCAAGACGATTCTCACCCAGCCCGCCGGCTCCCGGCTCGTGATCGTAAAGGTCATCACGTCGGAACCCGGCCTCTACGGTCTGGGCTGCGCTACCTTCACCCAGCGGTTCCACGCCGTTCACGCTGCGATCGAGAAGCACCTCAAGCCCTTTGCCATAGGACGAGACGTCTCGCGCATTGAGGAGTTCTGGCAGATGGCGATGGTCCACGGGTACTGGCGCAACGGGCCCGTGCTCAACAACGCGATCTCGGGCTTCGACGAGGCACTGTGGGACATCAAGGGCAAGATGGCCAACATGCCGGTCTACGAGCTGTTGGGCGGCAAGTCCCGAGAGGCTGCAGCGGTCTACGGGCACGCCGGTGGCAGAACGAAGGAAGAGGTCGTAGAGAGCGTCCAGCGCTATCTGGAGCAGGGCTACCGCTACGTCCGTGTGCAGATGGGCGGGTACGGCGGCAAGGCGGCGAGCCTCGTGAAGCCCGAAGGCGCGCCCGAGGGCGCTTACTACAATCCCCGCGAGTACACACGCAAGATGCTCGAGATGATCGAATACGTGCGCCAGGAGGTCGGCGAAGAGGTCGAGCTCCTCCACGACGTCCACGAGCGGCTCCAGCCCATCGACGCCGTGCGGTTCGCCAAGGACCTGGAGCCCTACAACCTCTTTTTCCTGGAGGACGCCCTGGCGCCGGAGGACATCGCCTGGTTCCGAGACATCCGCAGCCAGTGCGCCACGCGCCTCGCGATGGGCGAGCTCTTCAACAGCCCCCACGAGTGGAAGACGGTGATCGAAGAGCACCTGATCGACTACATCCGGATGCACGTGAGCCAGATGGGCGGCATCACACCCGCCCGCGCCGTGGCGCTCTTTGCCAACATCTACGGCGTCCATACAGCCTGGCACGGGCCCGGCGATACCTCCCCGGTGGGCCACGCAGCCAATTTGCACCTCGATGTCTGGGCGCCGAACTTCGGCGTCCAGGAATGGTGCCGGTTCAATGACCTCGTTTACGAGATATTCCCCGGATTGCCCGAGGTCCGCAACGGCTATATGTATCCGAACGACAAGCCGGGCCTGGGCATCGATATCAACGAGGAGCTGGCGGCCAAATACCCGGTCCAGGACACAATCGAGCAATGGACGCAGACCCGCTGGCCCGATGGCAGCCCCGCGCGGCCCTGATCTAGCTCTCACAAAAGGAGCTACTATGACCGAGCAACGCATTCTCGTCGTCTTTCACTCTTCCTCCGGTAACACGAAAAAGGTCGCCGAGGCCGTGGCAGCGCGTCTCTCGGCAGACCTGGAGCAGATCCGGGAGCGCGACCCGCATCCGGTCGATATCAAGGGCAAGGGCTTTGGGAATTTCCTTAACATGGGGCGTGCCGTTATGGGAGGGAAATCCAAGCGCGCCGCGGAGATCGAAGACGCGCAGTACAATCCGGCAGACTACGACCTGATGATCGTCGGGACGCCGGTTTACGCCAACACGCTCCCGGCGGCGACACGGGCCTATTTGGAGACCTACGCCGACCGTCTGCCTCAGGTCGCATTCTTCTGCACGGGTGAGGATCCGAATAACCGGCACATCTTCGAGTTGATGGCGACTGCGTCGGACAAACAACCCGTCGCCTGGTTGCCATTCCACGCGCCACAGGTGAGGGAGGGGACGTTCGCCTCCAGGGTCGAGGAATTCCTCACCCTGCTACCTACGGGCAATCAGGAGGCATAATGCCAACGTACAAACCTTACACAAAACATGAGCTCGGGGCGGCGCTGGAACGCATCGGTGAGGCCGTGTACACGGTCGTCGGCGATCTGGACATCCGCGCCTGGTGGACGCGAGAACCCGTCCCCTTCGAGGCTCGCACGCAGGGCAAGGAGCTGCATCTGGATATCGGCGATAAGTGGGGCGATCTCTTCGACTGCGCCTGGTTTCACTTCACCGGTGAGGTGCCGGCGGGGGCCGAGGGAGAGCACGTCGTGCTCCTGCTGGACGTCAACGGCGAGCTCTGCGTCGTCGATGAGGAGGGACATCCCAAGCGCGGTCTGACCTGTGTCGCCTCCACCTACGACTTCAGCCTCGGCAAGCCGGGCAAGCGGGTGCTCGAGGTGACGACCGAGGCCGTTGGGGGAGAGCCCATCGACGTATGGGCCGACGCCGGCTGCAACGACCTCTTCGGTCGCCTGCCGGGCAACGGCACCGTCGCCGAGGCCGCGGTCGCCATCTGTGACGATCAGGCGCGCGCACTCTACTACGACTTCGAGGTCTTGCTCGACTTCCTGCAGGTGCTGCCGGAGGACACGCCCCGCTATCAGCAGATACTCACGGGGCTCAACGACGTCGTTCACCTCTGGTTCAGCGCCGCTGCACGCGACGCCGATTGGCGGCGCGACCTTGCGCAAGAGGGCCGGGCCATTCTGGCGCCCCTACTTGCCAAGCGCGGCGGCGACCCATCGCTGGAGATCAGCGCCGTGGGCCACGCGCACATGGATCTGGCGTGGCTCTGGCCGATCCGCGAGACGATCCGCAAGGGCGCCCGGACCTTCTCGACAGCGCTGACCCTCATGGATCGCTATCCCGACTACGTGTTCGGCGCCAGCCAACCCCAATACTACCAATGGATGAAGGAGCACTACCCCGACCTCTACCGACGCATCAAGGCCAAGGTCCGCGAGGGTCGCATCGAGCCCCAGGGCGCTATGTGGGTAGAAGCGGACGCAAATGTCTCCGGCGGCGAGGCGCTGGTTCGCCAGCTGCTCTACGGCAAGCGCTTCTTCCGCGACGAGTTTGGTGTGGACGTCGACTACCTCTGGCTGCCCGACGTCTTCGGCTACAACGCCGCCCTGCCGCAGATCCTCCGGCAGGCCGGTGTCCGCTACTTCTCGACACAGAAGCTCTCGTGGAGCCTGATCAATGCATTCCCGCACCAGTCGTTCCACTGGCAGGGCATCGACGGCACGACGGTGCTCACGCATATGCTGCCCGAGGAGACCTATAACAGCCCCGCCGCACCCAGGTCTGTGCGCAAGATCGAGCGGAACTACCACGATGCCGGCGTCTCGTCGCACGCGCTGATGGTCTTCGGTATCGGTGACGGCGGGGGCGGTCCGGGAGAGGAGCATCTGGAACGCCTGGAGCGCATCCGCGACCTCGCCGGGCTCAGCCCCGTCAAACAGGAGCGGGTCGCGGACTTCCTGCCGGTGTGGGCAGGGGAGGCGAATCGCTTCCCGACGTGGGTCGGGGAGCTTTACCTGGAACGCCACGAAGGGACATTGACCACCCAGGCGCGCAACAAACGGTACAATCGCACCATAGAGCTGGCCCTGCGCGAGCTCGAATGGATCGCGACGGTGTCGGCTCACCTGCTGGATGAGGTCTATCCCGCCGAGGAGCTGGACGCGATCTGGCGAGAGGTGTTGCTCTATCAGTTTCACGATATCCTGCCCGGATCCTCGATCAAACGGGTCTATGACGAGAGTTTAGTGCGCTACGCGGAGATGCTGGGGGCGGTGGAATCCCAGATCGAGACGTTCGGCGCCCGACTGGCCGAGCAGATCGACACCACGGGCCTGGAAGCCCCCGTCGTGGTCCACAACAGCCTCCCGTGGTCGCGCAAAGCGTGGCTGAAGATCAACGAACGCTGGCTGCACGCGACGGCGCCGCCTATGGGCTATGCAGCCATCGACGCGGCTTCAGAGGCGGAGATACCGAGCGACATCACGGCGACCGACAGGGAGCTGGACAACGGATGGATATGCGTCACCTTTGGCGAAGATGGAACCATTCGGCGTCTCTACGATCGGCAGCTGGAGCGCGAGATGATCCCCGAGGGCTCTCGGGCGAACCGACTCGTCGTCTACCACGATCCCGGCGACGCGTGGGACTTCCCGATGGACTACAGAGAACAGACGCCATTGGAGATGCGCCTGGTCTCGCAGACACCTTCGACTGATGGGCCCCGCGCGGTCATGACGCAGGTCTACAGGCTGGGCCACAGCGAGATGATCCAGGAGATCACGCTCGAGGCCGGACGCCCGAGTGTCGAGGTCGCGTGCCGGCTCCATTGGCGCGAGACGGCCTCGATGCTGCGCGTACAGTTCCCGGTGAAGGTTCACGCTGAGGCCGCGACCTATGAGATCCAGTTCGGATCGGTCAGCCGCCCAACGCACCGCAACACCACCTGGGACCTGGCTCGGGACGAGGTCGCGGCCCATAAATGGGTCGATCTCTCCGACGGCGGCTACGGTCTTGCCCTGCTCAACGACTGCAAGTACGGTCACCGTGTGAAACAGGAGGGTGAATGGCCCGTGATCGACCTGAACCTGCTGCGAAGCGTCCCCCACCCTGGCCCACGCCTCGTCGCGGACGATGAGGTGGCGCCGGGCGAGCCCCACCCCGTCTACACCGATCAGGCCGACCACGTCTTCACCTACGCGCTCTATCCCCACGCAGGAGACTACGCGGACGGCGGTGTGATTCAGGCCGCCTACGAGCTCAATGTGCCGCTGCGGCGCCAAGAGACGACGGCTCACGAGGGGGGTCTAGGTGCCGCGGTATCCCTCCTGACGCTCGATGCGGCGAACGTCGTCATCGAGGCCGTCAAGCAGGCCGAGGACAGCGATGCGATCATCATCCGCCTCTACGAGGCGGCGGGGCGGAGCACCGCCGCAAGGCTGAGCTTCGGCTTTCAGGTCGGTGACGTGGCTGAGGTGAACCTCCTGGAGGAGAACCCACAGCCCGTCGACGTCAGCGACGGGGCGGTGACGTTGACCTTCAAGCCGTTCGAGATCAGGACATTGCGGATCGACCGATAGCCGCGAAATCCTTTTCGCACCTCCGCGGACCGCGGGCGTCTCGCCCGCCCTTCGACCGCTCTCGTCGCAGCAGAGCCCGATTCGGAAATCGCGGCTACGACGCCGCTGATCGGGCACGAATTGGTAACCGCGAAATCCTTTTCGCGCCTCCGCGGACCGTGGGCGTCTCGCCCGCCCTTCGACCGCTCTCGTCGTAGTAGAGCGCGATTCGGAAATCGGGCTACCTTGATACACTAAGGTGGCATTTACCTTTCCTTAGGTCTATCTGGAGG
>JBNGDU010000175.1:0-16958 GCA_049975025.1 Anaerolineae bacterium | reverse complement strand
AACCGGACAAAGCTGTGTCGCTCATCGGTTTGGGGGGAGAATGATAAGACCCTGCGCCTCTTCGATCGAAATCCACCAAGTTTCTTCCATCCGCCCTCAGATAAAAGCGACGATACGCAGCCGTCTCGGCCAGCGCCTCTCGAAGTCCGGCACCGATCCTTCTAGCCAGATCAGGGTCCTCGCTACCGCCAGGGCTCAGGTCAATCATAGTACCACCCTCCCCCCGGATCTGGAGATAGCCTTTGGCCTCGAGCCAAGCTAGTCCAAGCCTCACAGCCAGTTCGCGGTGGCCAGCCAATGCGGCCAACTCCGGCACGTTCACGCGTCCCTCATTCGCACGCAGCGCGTATTTCGCCAATCCGGTGATATACGCCAGAAACTCCTCCGCGGTGTCCAGCGCAGCGGTCGCCGCAAAGAGCGCCACGCGCAGCGGATCAACACGGTCCAGCGCCCTACGAAGCACCTCCGGGCCTGGAGGCGCGCTCCAAACCACCAGGGTCTGAGCCGGTTCCAGCCGGTGCCGCTGCCTCACGTTCGACCGCTGCCCATCAGGGCCCTCAGCCCAGATCTGCACCCCACCGTCGGCTGCACCGAACTCCCTGAGAAGATCCTTCAATACCAAGCCGGGATTCTCAACGTGACGATAGTCCAGGATCTCCGGGGCTCTCCGGACCGGTCGCGCCTCCGACACAACCGGCTCCACAGGGCGCGTATCCTCCCAGACCAGTTGGACGTCCACGCTACCCCGATAGGCGTTAGGGCGCGCGGTGAAAGCCAGATCGAATCGACCCTCAGGCAGAGGCGCATCTCGCCAGCCCCACCATACCACGCTCCGCTCCACGTGTTCTTGGTCCTCCACGAGCACACGCAGATGATCACCTGTACGCCCAAGCTGCCGATGCGAGATCATGCGGAGGTCAGGAGCGACCAGGACCAGCGGGGGATTGCCGGGACCAAAGGGGGCCAAACGCTCAAGATCCTCGACGAAAGGAATTGTCAGATCGCTCAACGCCACCACACCGTGCGTCTGCAGGACCGGCTCCGGACGCTCCAAATCCAACTGCATCTGCACAGCCCTAGCAAGCCCTCGGCGCAACGCGGGTATACGCTCGGGATCGATGGCTAGCCCGGCAGCCATCTCATGCCCCCCAAACCCCTCAAGCAGACTCTCCTGCGTCGCGATCGCTTCGGTGATGTTGCATCCCGAGATCGAGCGAGCGGATCCGCGGGCCATCCCTCCGGGCGGCGTAGCTATCAACACCGCGGGACGATGGTAGCGCTCGACAAGACGGTTAGCTACGATGCCGATCACCCCCGGATGCCAACGCGGGTCGTCCAACACCAGAACCGGGCTCTCCAGGAGCGACGTGTCGCTCTCGACCTTGGCCTCGGCCTCAGCATAGACCCGGTCACAAAGTTGTCTCCGTCTCGAGTTCAGCGACTCAAGCTGAGACGCCAATATTCGCGCCTTCGTCAGGTCCTGTGTCGTCAGGAACTCGACGATCACGTTCGCGTCGTCAAGCCGCCCCAGTGCGTTAAGCCTGGGCGCGATCCCAAAGCCGATGTCCTCCTCATCGAGCTTGGCAGGCACGATATGAGCGAGCTTCATCAACTCCTGAAGTCCTAGGCGGGTCGTCGCTCTGAGCGCCTCAAGCCCTCGCTGAAGCAGATACCGGGCATCACCTGTCAGGACAGCGACGTCAGCAACCAGGCCCAAAGCAACCAGGTCAAGCAAGCGATCCACGCGCTCAGGACGCCCCGCTTGCTCATAGAGCGCTTCTGCCAATTTGTAGGCGACCCCCACACCTGGCAGCGTGCTGAGGGGATGACCGTCGTCCAGTAGATGGGGATTAACGATCGCGTCAGCATCGGGTAACGTACCGGCCAATTCATGGTGATCGGTGATGATCACATCCACACCCTGGCGCTTAGCGTAGGCGACGGCCTCGTGCGCGTCGATGCCGGTATCGCACGTCAAGAGCACCCGCACGCCCTTGGCCAACTCCTCAGCCAACCATGGCTGCTTAACCCCATGGGACTCGGTCGCGCGCTCGGGTATATGATAGATCACGTCCCCACCTAGATCCTGCAAGACGGAGACAAGAAGCGTCGTAGCGGTTTGACCGTCCACGTCAAAGTCGCCCCAGACACATATCCGCTCCCCGGCGGCCAGGGCGCGCGCCAACCGCTCGACGGCGCCGTCCATTCCGGGCATCGCATGAGGCGGCGTGGGTTCGTACCGCGCCGGGTCGAGGAAGCCACGCACGCTAGCCGCCGTGGTATGACCTCGCCTCACCAATGTCTCTGCCACCAGGGGATGGCCCCCCACAAGCTCCCGAAGCTCGTGCGGCACCGTCACCGGCTCTGGCTGAAGCCATTGCTTCATGGTATTTCCCTAGACGTATCCTCGGATTGCCGGTAAAGTTCAGCCGTCAGCAAGTAGGCCGCTGCCGATGCGGACAACCTGCTGACGGCTGAGAACGTCGCGCCGGCTATCGGCTCAGGCCCCAAACTTGGTCAGGCGTCCCGCGTTCGCCATCATCAGAGGCAACAAATCGTAGTGGCGGATATGTCCCATACCCCCCGCCATGCAGGGACGCTCACCAAAAGCCGTCACGCTATCGGGCCGGATGTAGTGCGACCACAGCATCACAGGAATCTCGTGCCAGGAGTGGGACTTCAATGCACAGGGCGTGCTATGATCCCCGGTTACAACAATCACGTCAGGATTCAGATCCAGGATCTCAGGCAGCGCCGCATCTGCCTCCTCGATAACATGGACCTTGGCGTCGAAATTACCGTCTTCGCCATAGCTGTCGGTCTTCTTGACGTGGAAGAAGAAGAAGTCGAGATCGTCCCAATGCTCCTTCAGCGTCTCGACCTCGCTCGCGATCGTGTCACCCGTCGGCAGGACCTCCATGCCCACCAGACGACCGATACCCCGGTACATCGGATAGGTCGCGATGGCGCCAAGCCTGATCCCATAGATATCGGGCATCTTGGGAATCGGCGGCACCTTCGCAATCCCCCGGAGGTTCATGCTGTTGGCCCTGGGCTCATCGGCAAGGAGCTCCCGGGCCTCGGCCAGCCATTGGTTGATCAGCTTCGCGGTTTCCTCAGCCTCAGGTCGCGTGGCCTCCACCGGAAGTGGCGGCACGCCCGTCATCTGCGGATCGGTCTCGGTCAAGCCGTCCTCGAGCTGCTCTCCGCGTAACACCAACACGAAGCGATATTCCTTGACCACCTCGACAAAGGTCTCCACACCAGGCAGCTCGATCTGTCGAAGTTTCTTAACCAGTCGCTCACCGACCTCTGTGGGAATCCGCCCCGCTCGGCGGTCCGAAATGTTCCCCTCTTCATCGACCGTAGCGAAGTTTCCCCGAGCCGCCACATCATTGGGGCCTAAATCGAAGTCGATGCCCAAAGCCTCCAACACCCCACGTCCGATCTCCCACTCGATGGGATCGTAGCCAAAGAGACCGACGTGACCCGGGCCGCTGCCCGGTGTTATACCTGGTCGCGCCGGCGTCGTCAGTCCCGTGATCGCCTTCTCCGCCAAGGCATCGAGGTTTGGGGTCTTCGCCGCTTCCAACTCGGTGAGGCCTTCGGGGCCCGGCAGCCCCCCTACACCATCAAGCACCAGCAAGACCATCTTGGTCTCGCCGGGAATGCTTAGCTCTCGCATCAAATCCAGTTGTTTCATGGGTATTCTCCCTTCAGTGCTGGTCTATCTTTGCTTTCTTAACCTTTGTATTGTACTCTCCGGAGATCGGTTCGCAAGCTAATGGTGTTCGGCAGCTGGAATCACGGTGCGATCACCACATCCTGCCAACCGCGAGACGCCCAGACGGTTGGCTGCTATCGGCGCACGTTTCCCAGGCATCTACTGACGTCCAATGGCGCTAGAACTCGATCTCAGAGATCTGCTCGAAATCCAGCTCGAGATCGCCGAGATCGTCCGCCTCCGCCTCCCAAGTCGCGGTCACTTCGTCCAAGTCACCCGGCTTAACCCCACGATCGCAGTAGGAGCGAAATGGGCAGTAAAGACATCGGTCAACATCGTCCGTTAGATAAAAGGCGTCATCCTCCATCGCGGCGATGCGTTCCACGAGTCGCGTCAGGTAGGCGTGATCTCCCTCATATCGTCCCAAATCGTAGGGCAAGCGTGCCGGCGACGCCGGGAACTCCGGGAACCAGTAGACCATCGTCACCCGGTCCGCCGCCGGTGCCACCCCACCGTTGAGATGTTGGCCAGCTTGCACCAGCAGAAAACGGTAGACGCGGGTTTGCATGCGATTGAGAAGCTCGTCCTCGCTCGCGCGCCGCGAAGACGTCTTCCAGTCGAAAATCACAGCGCGCCCGTCCGGGGTCACAACGATAAGGTCATACTTCGCAAAGAGACGATACCCAGCGACCTCACCTACCAGGGCCGTCTCAGGATAGGTATCTACCTCTGCAGGCGGCCCGGCAAAGGACGCTATGGGGCGATAAGTCAGATAATTCTGCCACCAGCGCCGTAGATCCTCATCCTTGGCCATGCGCGTCAGACGTTCCGCCGGCAGACCAAGGATATGCTGCTGCACCATATGGTGGAACGTCAGTCCCAACTCCATACGGCGCTCCTGGTCCTCGATGGGCTCCACCTCCACCGCGGGCCACGCCAACTCCATCAAGTAGCGGAGTTGAAAGCGCCGGGGGCACGTCACGAAATCCTGTAGGCTCGCCTGACTAAACTGAAAGTCTTCTGGCACTGACATTGATGTCACTCCTACTCATCCTCACCGGCCTCGTGCTGCAGCCGCTCCTCCCACCAGGTCTGGAGTGCGATAAAGGGCACGGAAGGCTGCGCATCCCCTCCTCGGCCCGTGTTCCACGTGACCGTCAACGCCTCTCGAGCCCGTGTGATGCCCACGTAAAAGAGACGCAGGCGCTCGGCTGCATACTCCCGTCGCGCGTCGACGGTCGGCAGGCCCTCTTGATAGTCGAAGAGCGCCGGGTTCTCGTTGAGCGCCTTCAACTGCGCCAGCGCCTCGGCCTCCAGGTTGAGCTGTCCCCGAACGAACCACTTCTCCGATATGAACTGGTCCTGGGGCAGCGCGGAGGGGAAGTTGTAGTCATTGACCGACATAAGGTAAACTCGGTCCCACTCCAGCCCCTTAGCCTTATGCATCGTGGTCACCACGACCTCACCTCGATGGGCGTCGGGATCAAAGCCAATATCCTCGTCGGCAAAGCCCAGAAACCGGCGCTCGTTCCGTGCGACTACGGCCAGCTCCTCGGTGAGCTCCGGCAAGCGCCAATCCGGATGGGTGTCCACGGCCTGACGCAAAACCACCGCTAACTTGTGAGCGATGGCCAAGTCCGCGGGCTCTCGAAAGAGATCCTGCGCTAGCGTCAACACGATCTGATCGATGGGAAGAGACGTGGTGCCATGCCAACGGCGCACAAGATCGCGAAACGCGATCAAGTGTTCCTCCAGCTCAGGGGTCCAGACCTCCGAGCCCTCAAGATCCTCCAACCAATCTCGCCCAACCCGCGGCCAGATGAAGTCCTCAACATATGGGCAGCGACGGATCAGGTCCGCGATGGCCTGGACCTCCTTCCACAATCTCTCGTCCTCACGCGCATCGCGGCGCCAGACGCGATACGTGGTGGCAAGCCGTCGCGTGGAGGTGGGCTCGGAGAGATATCGCAGGACATTGCCCAGCGCACCGGCAGCCTCACGCGTCGAGGGCGTGCTCCGCAGCATCTCGACGTAAGAAACCTCCGCCGCGTCAAGCGCACCGGAGAGCTGAAAACCGCGTTGGTTGCGCGGCACGAGCACAGCCACCGTCGTGTCCGGATGGGTCTCAGTCCATCGGGCCACGGACTTGACCACGGCCGAGATCTCGGCCTGCGGCGAGAAACCCTGAGACTGAAAGTGCACGCAAGCGGGGCTGTCCTCGGGATTGGGCTGCGGATCGCCCGGCGGCGTCGGCTCGATGTAGGGCGGGCGCAGCGCAGAACGGATCGCATCAACGGGATGGGCCGTGTTCGTCCATGTGATCAGCCGGTTCGCCAGATCGATGATGCTCTGCATAAAGCGTCCCGAGTTCGGCAACGTTTGCCCGACAACGTCCTCTTCGCGCATGAAGTCGACCAAATAGCGCGGACTCGCTGTGGTGAAAGTCTCATAGATCGCCTGGTTAGGATCGCCCACCCGAACCCAGTTGCCACTAGGTCCGACCAACCGCCGCAGGATCATCTCCTGCAGGCGGCTACTGTCCTGGGCCTCATCCTCCAGGATGAAGGGCCAACGGCGCCGGAGGCGCGCCAGGTAGTCGGGGTCGAGCCGCAGCGCCTCCAGCCCCAACCGGATCAGATCATCGAAGTCAACGGCGCCCCGGTATGCCAGCGCCCGCTGGTACTCAGCGTAAACCTGATACCCCATCTCCAGTAGCGGCAGCTCCTCCGGGAAATCATCCAACAAGTACCTGAGCTTCGCCGGGGCAATCTGCAGATCCTTCGACTGCTTGATCAGGGCCGAGGCCATCCGGACGATCAGATCAGGCCACTGATTGCGACGTACGGCCTCCAGCTGGCGTTCACCCAGTTCATCGGAGAGATAGTCGTCTGCTGAATAGGGATGGCCATGGAGCCAGGCGACGGCTGACTCCTGTAGGATCTCCAGCGAAAGGCGCTCGTCGACGATGGTGAAATCATCGGAGAGCCCCACGAGTCCGGGTCGTTCCCGTACGATATCGTGGGCCAGGCTGTGCAGCGTTCGGACCCGGTAGCCAACGCCTGGCAGCAGCCCGCGCGCGCGGACAAAAGCCCCGACACGGTTGGAGAAGTTGTGCACTGCCGAGTTCACCAAGGTGACCACCAGGACTTCCTGGTCTTCCTCGAGATCCGCGCCGATGACCAACGCCGCAGCCAGCGCCGAAAGCGTCCACGTCTTGCCGCTCCCGGGCACGGCGGAAACGCCCATGCGGCCGCCCTTATAGGCAAGGACGGCCTGCTGGTTCGGACGTGGCTGAAAGACCTGGGTCACGTGTCGACAGCTCCCTCTACAGCTCGATCTCCGCGTGCACGGTACCTGCCCGCTGATGGCGCGCCACGACCTTCACTGTGCCGCCTTGAGGCGCGTGGATCACCCACTCGACCTTTGCGCGGTCATCCGTGGCGTCGTCTGCAGACATGAACGCGTGCTTGTAGGCGCGTCCTTCCAGCTGTCCAAGCTCCTCGCGAACCTTTCCCGTCTCCAGGGTCGCCCCCTCAGGCAGCTCTATCTCGCAGACGAGATCGCGCACTACCTTCCTCTCGAGAGCCTTCTTCGTGACATACGAAGGAAGCCAGCCGGTGTTCTGCAAGACCAGTCGGACCCTGTAGCTACTATCGCCGAGATCTTTGGCCGTCGCCTCGAGAAGCTCCAGTCGCGGGGAGAGGAGCGCCGACCAGAGGAGCCACTCCGGGAAGAGATTCATCTCGTCTTCCAGGAACTTCTTGGGTGGATTCCGGAAGGCGAAGATATGATCCCAACCGCCGAGCTCCACCGTGCCAAGCTGAGGATGCTCGAAGGTGTACCAATCCACGTAGCCCTTGCCGTCCAGCTTCTCGTCGCTCCATTTGAGCATCTTCAGGTCGTCCTCGACCGGATGCTCGCGGTTCCACTCGATAAACTTGTAGTCCTCGATCCCGGCCTGACGCTGGGGGCTCCAGATCTCCACCGTCCAGGCATAGGCGCCGACCTGCTCATAGAGCCAGGTGTCGAAGCCTCCGGTAATGACCTCCTTGGGATGATACCGGAAATCGTGGTAGACCGAGATATTCGGGTAGCCGGTAATCTCGGTCCCTCGCTTACCGATCTTCTGATACGTCCACAGGTCCTCGGCCGGAAACTCCTTGTCGTCCCGATCGTCATACGGTCGGAGCAGAACGCCGCTGTAGGTGTGAAACGCCACGCCGCCCACGATGTTGGGGTGTTCTGTGATGAACTGGACTAGCGCGCGTACCTCCGGTTCCGACGTAGGATAAGGACCAGCGCCCTTCTGCTCGAACTCCTGACGCCAGTGCTCGGGGAAGTTCCGGTTGAGATCCAGTCGTTCCTTCTTGGGCTGGATTCTGATCGTGACCCCGTCGTAGTTCTCGACCTTGCCCTCCGGGAGCAGGCGGTAGTACTGTCCACCGGTCTCGGTCGGGTCGCGCCGCACCATGAGACGGGGCTCCTCAGGATAGGGCTTCCACGGTCCGTTGGGGTCGGGCATCCGCATCATAAGCATGCGCCCATCGCCGTCGATGTCCTCGACCGCGAGGCCCTCAACAGGATCCTCATCGTAAGGATAGGGCCGGGTGCTGGAGCGGATATACTTCGGTTCGTCTGCCAGGGCCCACTCGGCGCCATCCGGATTGACGCGGGGGACAATGTAGTAGGCGCGCGTGTCGAGGACTCTGGTGACGTCTTCGTCCTCGCCATAGCGCTTCACCAGATAATCGATGAAGTTGAGACAAGCCGTCGATGGCGACACCTCCGTCGCGTGGATGTTGCCGTCTAGCCAGAAGGCGGGTTTCTCGTCGTCCCCACCGGTCTCCGTCTGGCTCACGATAGCAACCCAGATGTCGCGGTCCTCATAGCTCTTGCCGATGCTCTTGATCTGGACGAGGTGTGGATAGGCCTTCTCGTAGGTTTTGAGCAGTTCGGTCAGTTCGTCGTAACGGTAGAAGTGGTCAAATGCGATGTCAGGCATAGTCAGTTTGTTCTCCATAGTGCTTCGCTGTGTGAATGAATTATAGCTAATGCGTCGCCAGATAGCCCGCTGAGAGGGCATGCCCTGAACCTTCAGGTAAGCTGGGGACATCCTGGAGCATATACAAGCGATTTTGGTCGCCGTCTCCGGCGTGTGAACAGGTTCCTGCGACTTCTCGGAAGGTAGTCACCCAAGTACCTATCTCAGCGGAATAGCGCACTGCAGCGGCGTGGTGCCTACGGCACCACGATTCGCGCGTCCGGACGTCGTAGCACCCGCTGCACGACACGCAACAGAGCGCCCTCTTGCTCGAAGCCTTGCTCCGACAGCTCACTCAAACCCAGATAGATCGCTTTCCGACACCGACGTATCAGCCCCAGAACCAGGCGCCGCAACGTCCGCTGGCGCAGCGCGTACTCGTCAGCGTCCGTCCAGTCCTTGCCCACAGGCCAGCGCCGGCCCAGCACGTAGGGATGGGTGAGCGGTTGGTAGAGCCGTTCCCACCATCCGCGTCCACCGACGTTGAGCCAGAACTGGACGTCAACCGGGCGGTTGCTCAGCAGGAAGGTGTAGGCCGGCGCCAGCAATACCGCGTCCTCCAACTGGCGTTGCCAGGGAGCCAGATATTGCGCCGCGATCACCCCCTGTTGTACCATCTGCAGATACTCCTTGCCCACCGGGATCTCCCGCGGGATTGCCCGCCCGATCCACCGGAACTTACGCACCGACTCGATCAACATCGCAGCGACGCGCCCACTGTCGAGGTCGCGGTGGAAACCAAAGCCTGGCTGGGAGAGCACCTCCCCAAACAGGCGGGCCAGGAAGTGATCCAGGGCCACCCTCCGGCGACTCGACGCGTAGGCCCTCATCCAGGTGCGTAGGGCCTCATATCGGCCTCCGAGGATAAAGGTGATACGCTGCTGCATGTCGGGGTTAATGCCATCAAAGGGCGTCAGGACAGGTCTGCCGTCCTCGTGCCGGTAGACGATCTCAGCAAGGAGCTGCGCCCGAACGAGATCCAGGTCGCCGATAGCGTGCATCAAGGCGTAGGCTACATCGTACCGGGTGGGCAGCAGTTCCCAGACGGGATGCGCCAGCGCCGCCAGTGTCAAAAGGGTCTGCGTCGCCGGTTCGTCGCGCAGCGCGCGCGAAGGACGGTGGGAACGGACCGCTACCTCGTGCCGGGAAAGCCGATGGCTCAGGGAGAAGCGCAGTGCATCTGTCAGGAAGGGGGCCAGCACAACGATCTCGCCAGGGGCCACGCCCTGTTCGTGCACGAGGTCTGAGATCTCGTCCGCGACCCAATCGAGCATCTGCGGATGGAAGCGATGGTCCTCGAAGATCAGCACATCCCGATAGTCCGTATCGCTCGAAGGCTCGACCGTCTCGTCTTCCAAGCTTTCGTCTCGGTCGCCCCGGTCTGGGATGTCGAGTTCCTCCCCATCGCGCACCGATGCTCCCCCCTCTACCGCCTCCAACCGCGACGCCCCGTCTGTCTGGGGCAAGGCGCGTTCCATCGCCGCACACAACCCCCGGACAGGCGGCGACATCACAAGGGAGCGGTTGAAAGTCACGGTGTCGTCACAGAGATCCTCAAGCATGCGAGCGCTGAGGGGATCCGCGCCCAGGAAACTGCGGTAACCAGCCCCCTCATCGAAGATCACCAACGCTGAGACCATCTCCGGCAGCCAACTGTAGAGCACATCGTGCGCGACCGGCGTGTCCTCCTCCACGTTGTCGGCGATAACGTGACTGTGAGAGCTCAACAGGTGTTCGCGGCAGAGCGGCTCGTCCCAGAGGTGATCCATAAAGACCGTCATCTGCAGGGAGAAATCCAGAAGGTTGTGCTCCAGACAATAGCGCCGGAACTGCCGGGCGCAGAGCTCAGCGTGATCGTAGACCTGCGCCTGGGCTTGCTCCCCGATCCAAGCCCCCTTCAAGCGCTCGGCGATCTCTCCCAGGGGAAATCCAACGACGGCAGCCTTGTTGAGGTTGTCCAGAATCTGACTGTAGAGGCGATTTCGGTCGATGGTGACCGATTCGAAGTACCCCTCGGCATCGATCAACGGGCCGGCAACCCGCGCCATGAAATACTGGGCGGTCTCCAACGTCAGGAAAGTGGGGCGATCGTCCGGGTGGGCGAAACCCACCTCTTCCGCTACGAGAGGCCAGAAGAGATCAATCATACGCCGCGCCAGCCCACCCAGCGTCACCACGCTTGCCAGACCACCCGGACCCATTCCGACGCGACGAAGCGCGTCGCAGTAGGGCTGTCCCAAGGTGCGTTGGGGCACAAGCACGAGCACACGATCCGCGGCGACGCCGCCAGCAACGAGATGGCGCATCCGCGCCACGCCAGCCGTCGTCTTCCCGGTGCCGGCCGGGCCGGTCAGGAAGATCCGCCGATCGACGGGAGCACGGACGACCGCTAGTTGTCGAGATGTCAATGAGGTCTCTGTCATCGATCCTCTGATTCAAAGCGGCGAACACACGCAAGCCGAAAAAACACCAGAACGACTGTTCCACATTGTACCCAAATCATCACAGATTAACAACATACCCACCACTCCCTCATACGCGAACTTGCACTTTCCATCGTATCGGGATAGCATTGACATCACGGCTGCTGGCAAGGGACGAGAGAACGACAATCTAACTGTGACGATGGCATGCAACCCAATCCACCCTTTCGATTCCACCTTCTAGGTGAGTTAACCATTGTCTTGGACGGTGTGGCCCTGCCCGCGCCTCCCGTTGCGGCCCAACATCTGCTAGCAGCGTTGCTCCTCTACCCCCGTCGGCGGAGCCGCGAGCGACTGGCCGGACTGCTCCACCCCGGGATTTCCGAGCGAAAAGGGCGCCAGAGACTGAGCCACGCACTTTGGCTGCTGCGAAGATCGCTGCCCGACCTACCGCTGGAGACCACCTACGGAGAGATCTGCCTCACCCCGGATTGTCATTGGTTGGACGTGCAGGCCTTTCGTCATGCAGCGACAGAGAACAACCTGGACAGCTGGCTGGTCGCGCTGGACCTCTACCGAGGCGATCTCCTGGTGAACCTCTACGATGATTGGCTGATGGAGGAGAGAGAAGCGCTCTATCTGGCCTACGTTCGCCTATCTCACAACACCTGCGACAAGTTACTCCAGCAACAAGCCCACCCTAAGGCACTTCCCATAGCGGAGCGTCTGGTGCAGGGGAATCCCTTTGACGAGCGCGCCCTGCGAACGCTCATGAGGTGTTATCGTGCGGTTGGGAGACAAGGCGCGGCCCTGGCTGCCTATGATCGTTTTCTCTCAGTTGCAGCCGAGGAACTGTCCTCCGATCCGCAACCGGCGACGCAGGCCCTGGCCCAAGCGATCCATGCGAACCGTCGCCGCTTTTCAGACTGCTTGGACGGGTCCCCCCAAGAAAACAACAGACCGGAGACACTCGTGCGCGTCGTACGAGAAGCGATGGAGCAGGAACCGTGCGATGGTCGAGGCCTGCCTCTGCCAACTGCGCAGATACAGCGAGGCCACCGATCAAGCCGCGTGCCTGCTCGAGGTCGACGCAGCGCTCTGGTTTGGGCATTACCCTCGGGCCGGGCAACTGCTCGCCCATCATGCGCTACCGAAAGAGCTAGAGCGCATACGCACCGCTCAGTTGGCACTGGGCCAGGGCCAGCACGGCCTGGCTGAGGACGCGGCATCCGAGGCGCTTCTTCTGACCCATGAGGCCGGCGACCACGACACTATGCTATCCGCTCTCTTAGTGCTGGCGGAAGCCCAACAAGCGAAGGGAAACGCGGTCCAGGGCCTGCGGACGGCAGATCGGGCCCTGGCGCTGGCCCACGAACTGGGCTCACCGCCGGGCATCGCTCAGGCCTTGATCACCCAGGGCGTGGGCCAGCTCCATCAAGGTCGCTATGACCGGGCTATCGGGCTCTTCCAGGAAGCTCGCTGCACAGCTCTGGAGCACGATCTCCGCCATCATCTGGCAGCAGCCCTCAGCGGCGTGCGCCAAGTGCAGAGCAACACCAACGCGCTCCAAGAGGCGTTGGCAACCGTGCGAGAGGAACTCAGCCTCTGGCGCGACCTCGGGCTGCTGCGCCAAGAGGCCAAGGCACTCGAAGGAGAGGCGATGATCCACGATCTGCTGGGGCATCCCTCGGCGAGCCTGCGAGCCCTGGACCAGGCACGGGATATCAGCCGGCGGCTCAGCGATCCGCTGCGCCTGGCCGTCAATCAGTACAACCTGGCCTGCAGCCTGCTCTATCACAACGATGCCGGGGCGTCCCGAGCTATAAAGGAGTCGCGACAGGCGTTGGACGCATTCCGGAGATACCGGCAGCCTGGACGCGAGGTCGCCGCCCTCACCATTCTGGACTATGCGTTCTGGGTCGATGGACAACACGGAAACGCGCTAGCCGTTCTCCAGCACGCCTATGCCGCCTGTGAGCGCATCGATGAGCTGGCTCGACTCCCCGAACTGCTCGCCTACCAAGGTCTAGCTGAGCTGGGTCTTGGACACAGGCGAGCGGCGCTTGATATCACCCGTCGCGCCATCCTCGCCCTGGCTCAGGGCACGGTCAGTGACGAGGTCATCCCCGAGATCTACTACGCTCACGCCATGGCCTTGGTGGCAAACGGCACGGATGATCAAGCGTCGAGCTACTTGACCCAAGCTTACCATACGCTGCTAGATGCTGCGGCTCAGTTCAAAGATGAGGAGAGCAGGCAGGCCTTCTTCCGTCACAACCCCGCGCTTCGACGGCTGATGGACGAACTCACCGCCCGGGGCCTCGCGCCGGCTCCGGACGCCGGCATCGTCTCGCGCACACTGCCTTCGGCTTCGGACGACCAGCCCCTGCAGATCGCATGGACGCTTGACGCGGGGCCGGCCGACGCAGCACTCAAGCAGGCGCAGGGCGCCATTGCACTACGTCGCGCTCGCCTCAACCGCCTGCTGCGGGAGGCCCGCGCCCAGGGCGCCAGACCCTCGACGGCCGATCTGGCTGAGGTCTTGGGCGTGAGCCGCCGCACTGTACAGCGCGACTTGGTCGTCCTTCGCTCCGCCTGAACCCTTTTCGTGTCGCAAACCCCCGAGCTTTTGCGACACGGCTGAGAGAGTCTCGTGAGAGTTGCCTGTCATCGTAAGAGGGAGCCCAATAGGGGCACCATCCCATCGTACGAGACGATAGACAGGAGGATTCCGAGATGCGTGATGCACATTTACCCTACCGCGTTGCACTAGCCATTCTGCTCGCAAGCCTCATAGTTCCGCTGGCGCATAGTCCCCGACTGCTCTCAGCCGCGACAACCGCTACCACCATCACGGTGACAAGCACGGATGACGACACGGCGGACGGCAAGAGCAAGAAGTGCAGCGATGTCCCTGCCAACCAGTGCACGCTGCGCCGAGCGATCAACCAAGCCTACAGCATCGCATCCACCAGCAACCCGGTGACCATCGCGTTCGACATCCCCGCCAACGACCCCGGCTACGACAGCAGCAACCAGGTGTGGATTATCCAAATCGAGGGTTCATCGACCTACGATCTCCGGGAGCTCTACGGCAACACGACCGTCGACGGGACAACCCAGCCCGGTGGCCGGGGCAACGGCCCTAAGATTGTCGTGGACGGTCAAGGGACGCACAACTACGGGTTCATCATGCGGCAGGACGGTAATGTCGTGCGCGGCCTCGCCATGCAGAACTTCAAGACCGCCCACATCTCGGTAGCCAGCGATGGCAACACAATTGAGGATTGCTGGTTCGGCCTCTCCGCCGACGGCATGACTCTCAGCTCCGGCAGCGACACCGATCCTGAAGGTGGGACCGGCGTCGGATTCGCTGCCGGCGTCAGCCAGAACGTCGTCCAGGACAACGTCTTCGCCGGCAACTTGGTCGGCACGCGCGCCGACGGCACCGTACCGATTCCGGTCCAATTCAGCCAACATCCCTGTCTATCCGGAGCGTGGACCGGTGGCGTGGGCATTACCGTTTTCGACAGCGGCAATCAGATCGGAGGGCCCACTGAGACTGAGGGCAACATCCTCGCCGGGCTCTTCTTGGACATAGGTCCCACGACCACGCAAAGCCCCGCCATCGACCTGAGCGGCAGTGGACATGTCGTCCAGAACAACGTGATCGGACTGGACGCCAATGACAACGTCGTCGGCGTCTGCGGGCGGGGTATCGATATGGGCAACGCCCCAAAAAACGTTCAACTCCTTGACAATGTTCTGGTGGAGACCGGCCTGAGCTCAATCCTGATGAACGGCTCGCTGCTCAACGGCAACACCCTATATGGGAACATCATAAGACGGGCGAGCGCTTGGCCCGGTGAGCAAGGGTTCAACCAGTTTGCTGAGGACGCCATCGCCTACGGACCGTATGTACCATCCGCCCTGCAAACCTTCCAGCCTGCTCGGATCACGAACATCAATGGCACCAGCGTGACGGGAACCAGCGGTCAGGGAAGCCCCTGTGGGCGCTGCACCATCGAGCTCTTCCTGGACGACACCGACGCCGTGACCGAGACACTTCAGTCCTTGGCTCAAGTGACCGCCGGTGCCAGTGGCAATTGGAGCGCCACCCTACCCTCACCGCTACGAAGCGACCAAGGATTGCGCACGATGAGCACAGTGCCTGATAGCTTCACGATCATCGGACTTGATCCCGGCACCACATCGAACCTGTCAGCCCTTCAGGGCGCGGACTTCCGGATCTTCTTGCCCCTCGGCCTGCGGAATATGTAAGAAAGAGCCTGTCATCAGTCAGGGGTCATAGTGATGTACGGCTGATCTGCTGCCCGTTGTTTTGGGATGTTGCCGTAGCGATGACGACGTTGATCGGCTCTTTGAACTGCACCCCTATGGACACGAAGGCTCGTCGCCATCGCAAAGGCTCAGTGTGATCAGCCGTTTCAGTGTCATCAGTGATTCAGCAGCCTGGCTTCACCGCTGACGAATCTGAACCATGACTCTTGACTCCTGTCTCTTGGCACTCTTCTGTTGCGCCTCTCGCGATCATCGCTAGAATGGAGACCACACAGACCAGACTATCGAGAGAGACGAGGACGAACGCTATGCCTATAGAGACGATGACCCCCAAGGAGCGCTGGCTCGCCGTACTGGAGGGCGAGTCGCCAGACCGCCTGCCGATGGACTATTGGGCCACGCCAGAGGCGACCGAGAAGCTCAAACGCTATCTCGGATGCGCCACGGAAGAGGAGGCACTGGAGCGATTGCACATCGACCGTCTGGTGAACGTCGGCCCCAAGTATGTCGGTCCGCCTCTGGCGCCCGATGAGGATATCTACGGGTGCCGCTACGAGGACGTGGACTACGGCACCGGTGTCTACAACGAGTGTGTCTACCATCCCTTGGCCGGTTACGACACGGTGGAGGAGATCGAGGAGAACTACACCTGGCCCTCAGTCGACCTCTACGACTACAGCGGCATTCCCGACCAGGTGGAGGGCAAGGAGGAGTACGCCGTCCGCGGCGGCGGATCGGAGCCTTTCCTCCAATACTGCCGACTCCGCGGCCTCGAGCAGGGATTTATGGACCTCGTGATGAACCCAGAGCTCGTCGGGTACGGGCTTGATAAGCTCTTCGACTTCGCGTACGAGAACACCGTCCGTATCTATGAGGCCATTCCCGGACGCGTCAACGTCTCCTACGTAGCCGAGGACTTCGGCTCCCAGGAGTCGTTGCTGATCTCGCCGCGACAGATCCGCTCCATCTTCATCCCCAGGATGAAGCGCATGATGGACCTGGCCCACAGCGCCGGAGCCTACGTCTTCTTCCACAGCGATGGCGCCGTGCGCAAGATCATACCGTATATGATCGAGGCCGGGATCGACGTCCTCAACCCGATCCAGTGGCGGTGCGTCGGCATGGAGCGCGAGGGATTGAAGCGAGACTTCGGCGACCAAATCGTCTTCCACGGCGGGGTTGATAACCAGCAAACCCTCCCTTTCGGCACCATGGAGGACGTCGTCGACGAGGTCCTCACCAACATCGAGGTGCTCGGCGCGGGTGGCGGCTACATTATGGCCCCGTGCCACAACATCCAGGCCAATACCCCGCCCGAGAACATCGTCGCGATGTACGAGACCGGCTACCAGCACGGCTGGACGTCAACGTAGCACCGTTCAGCTGCTAGCCCGGGCGCCCTCTCGACAAGGCACGTAAGCCAGGAATCCGGGCCCACGCTGTGGGCGCGCCCGTTTGCGTGTAAGAG
>JBNGDU010000174.1:0-17008 GCA_049975025.1 Anaerolineae bacterium | reverse complement strand
GCCAAGCACCACGACGCTTGGCGAATACACGCCACAGCCCGATGAAGGCGCCGGCCATGATGGGAAGCAGTAGATGGCCATGCATGAGCAGATAGACATCTAGCGGTGTTCTAGAGCCCTCCCAAGCCTGCAGGGATGTGTAGGCCGACGCGTAGTTAGCGACGAAGGGACGGAAGAGCAGTTCGGCCGATGCGAGGAGTAAAACCGGGGTCACAAGACTTAGCAGCAGGCGCCGCAGTGGTGCCTGGCTGGCGCCAAGAGCCACCATTGCACCTTCCGTTTGCACGTCCGGAGAGACATGACTATCTTGCTCATTCAATTCCTCTCTCTGCTCCAGGTCTGTATCCAGGCTGTTCCCCACAGGCGCGGCATCGTTTGGGATCACGGAGTCGCGGCCTGATAACACTGTCGACACAACACCTATCAGGTAACTCGCGGTTGCCAACGCCAGATAGGTCGGGTAATCCCAGGTGTTGGTGGCTCGGAGCGAACCGATCACCAGGCCGGCTAGCGGTAACGACAGCATCGGGTATGGTAACATCGCACGCATCCAGGAGCAGAACCGCTTCCAGACCTGCTCTGGCAACCGGCGCGCGGCCGATCCCCATTGCACGCCTATAGCAAGCGCCAACTGCGTGATAGGCAAAGCGATCACATGCGCGTGGAGGTCGGCATAGAGTAGCGTGAACGCAGGGAACTCGTTGATTGGAGCATTCTCACCGGGCGGCACCGGAATCATGCTTCGCGCATTCCAGTACCACCACTCCGGACGAAACGGAAGCGAGGCCCCCTCCACGACGACCTTCCACAACCCAACTACTGCGGAGACCATCCGAGGATAGCCTGGGATAAGGCTTTCGAAGTCAATGCCGCCCACGGCGACCAATCCGTTGAAAAGCAGATGTGCCTCGCCCAGATTGCCGAGCACCAAGACCAAGAGCAACCCCCAGATCCCAGCACGATGACCTCGCCTGCGATCTCCTCCGGCCAAGTTGCTCGCCAGCGCATAGGCTCCGACGCCGACAAGCGCGTAAAGCGATGGAATTGTCAGATTATACGCTACAGCTGGCACGATGCCCAGCGCCTTGATGAGGTTAGCCACAATCACGAATCCGAAATAGTAGTAATTCATGGTTCCGCCGGCAAACCAGGGATCATAGGGCGGAAACCAGGTGGACTTCACCACCGCGTTCAGATAAGCGAAATCCATGGGCTTTTCGCCGCCCATCACAGGATGCCACAGATCCGGGTTCATCCACCGCACGCCGAGCCAGATCACGTAGAGTACGAAGAAGATGACCTCCACGGTGAGCAGTGGTCTCCAGTTCCGCTTGGCGAAATCGGCAAACTCGCGTCGCCGCCGATAGACAATCCAAGCTGAAATCCCTGCCATCAGTAGAAACAGAAGCCAAAGCACCGTGCGAGTGTAAGGCAGCACGTGCACGCTGGCAAGCAGCCACGCGAGATAGGCCCACAGCAGCAAGCCAAAGCTGCGAGCAAAACCGTAGCCACGATAGCGCAGCTGAGGCAATGCTAGATATAGAAACGGATAGGCGATCCAGCCCAAGGCGGTTATTAACAGTGCCCAAAGCACACTTGCCAGACCTGGATAGCGGTTCTGTGGTGCTGCGCTCTGGAAAATGCGCGACCACGTGCCACCGCTCTCCTGCTCCATACGGTATCGCGGTGACATCAACAACGATGGTAGATCATCATCGCTGCCGCGCGTTGCCTCCCTGGGCGTCATCCATCGGACGTCTTCCAGCAGTGAAAGAGGGAGCAATGCCTCGGCGCGTGCGCGGGAATAGCGCGAGCTCTTAGCGAAGATCAGGACGGTCGGATGGTCATAGACGCTAAAGGCTTCCTCAGCCGGCGGAAACGAGACGGTGCACGGTCGTGCGTTGGTGAAGTCCGGCGCGATCAGGGGAAAAGGGATCTCCTGATCCGGGAACTGACATGGGCCTAGGGACGGGTAAGAGACAAAGGACGCCGCAAGATCAAAACCCAACGCGCCGCTGAAGAGTACCCGATAGTACTCGGTCGTGAGTGGATAGCGCATCGGCAGCCGTGGGATCGACGCATAGAGCCGGTTGCTGGAGAGCATGATGTAATCAGCCTCGTCGAGCCAGCTAAGAAGGTTTCTGCGCTTCTCCGGGGTATCCTCATCGTAGTTGGCCATCTGACCGTTAGGAGCAGACGGCAAACCCTGGTACCAGTTCCTGAATGGGTCTTTCCCGTCAATACGGAGGGGAAGAGCGTCATCCCAGTGCTCGTTGGCCAACACTGAGCTGTCAATACGGACTGGCGCTCCTTGCTCGAGTCTCAGGTCCACCAGAAGCTCGTCTCCATCGCGCACCTCAATGGGCGTATCGAAGGAGAGCTTAACGGTACCTACCTCATTCTCCTCTAAGTCGACGGTCGTTTTCGCGACGGTGTTCTCGACTATAGCTTCGAAGACCCGAGACCCGCCCACGCGTAGAGGGCTGACCTTTGAGAGAACTAACGCCGAAATCCGTGCATCGCTCTCAAGCCGATGTCGTGTACGGACCGAGGTTCCCCCCGCAGCCACCGTTACGCCGGGCTGTACCGGGAGGTTGATCATGCGTCCGTCCTCGGTCTCGATGACGATGGCCGTGGGTACGTTGTCGTAGATCCAGCGCGAAGCTTCGATTCTCGTGACCGGCCGAGCGTAGATGGACAGGAAAGCCAATGCCCAAATCGCTGCACCTAGCAGCGCGATCGCGGGCAATGTGCTGGCAATCGCAGCGACGCTCCGATAGAGCCAGCTAGACCGGCGGAGATTGAGTCTCCCCCATCTTGCCGCACGTGTCGCGAACCAAGCCGCAAAGAGGACAAACATCGGGTAGATCGGCAGTAGGTAGCGCATGGACTTGACCCACTGTGTCCCCTGGTACACGAAGAAGAGGGTGCCCCAGATCCAAGGCAGAAGATGCCAATGGCGTCCCTTGATGAGCGCTCGCCAGCCCAACACCCCCCACCCTGTCCAGGCCATCAAACCCAACGGCAACCCCAGTCCCCAAAAGACCATGTTACGCCAGGGGAAGACCAGAGGGGCTCGCGCCGTCCACTGATGCCCGAACGGTACGTCGCGCAGCCCACTGACGATCTCTCGGATATTGCGCATGGTGTTGAGCCAAGCCGGATGGATGCGCAGACCAAAGAAGCCTGGGCCGGTGAAGGCGTAAGGTTGAGCCGCTCGGAAGGCTATGGCAGCAAGCACACCGGCGGAGATCAAAGCTGACATCGCTGGTGTTGAAACTCGGAAGCGGAACTGCAGTCGACCGGAGGTCTCCTCCTGAGTGGCACGGGGCCGGCAAAAGCCGGCCAAGGCTACGATACCGGCCAACGGGAAGACGCTGATCTTTGAGGCGACGGCGAGACCGGTGGTGACCCCCGCCGGCACGAGCCAGGCTAGAGCCTGTCTGCGCAGTGACAAGATGCAGAAAAAGAGCGTCCACACCACAAAGACCGCAGCGAAGCTATCGACAACGAAGAAGTGGGCGTGCTGGATGGGAAGCACGGCAAAGGCGTAGAGCGCACCGGCGAGCAAAGCGGTACGCCGATCGTAGAGTGTGCGAGCTGCAAGTACCAATCCCACGAGCGTCGCGAGATCGGCAAAAGTTGAGAGCGCGCGACCGACCAGGTGGACGCCACTATAACCTACATAGGTCCCGGGCGTGCAGGATTCTCTAGTACCCAGCAAGATCCAGCGCAACAGTGTGGAACCAGCTGGTGGATCGGGACGGCACGCCTGATCTACCAGGAGTCCTACCGCTCGGGTCCCGAAGAGCGGCAGTGTGCCGTAGACGTAGCTGAAGTCCCGATTGGCTGGATTGAGTGGCGATCTGTCCGTGTTGAAGTATACGCGAACGCACTCCACAGCGTTCGTGCAGAGAGGTACCCCATCCTCATCGAGCTCCTCACTCGGAAACCGCACAGCGCTGACAACCATGGTGAGGAACCGTTCATCTGGGTGCAGGTGTGTTCCCTGATCCCAGTTGAGGTTGAAAGCTCGCAGCGTGCCTGCAAAGACAAGGATCAAGGCTAGCGAAATCCCGAAGATGAGATGAGAACGGCCATGCTGCGCACGAGAATCATTTCGCATAGACATTTCTCACTTTAAGAGGAATCTATGAGGGGAATATAGGTTACTGGTTTTATGACTACGCGAAGTCACCTGCTCCCTCCACGACGCGGTCGCGGTCGACTCAGGGCCATATCGCCGCCCAGTGGGCTGGCACCGAACTGCGCTTGTGCCATCAGCTCATCGAGCACCGCTGCGCCAGTCCGCCCCGTCTGGGGGCTAACGGTCACACTGAGGTCACGGGCGAAGGCACGTGTCAGGTCATCGCCCGTCGCATAGTAGATCAGGGCCATGGCCTGGACTGCGTTGGCAATCGCATAACGTGGCTCAATGCGCTCGAGATCCTCGAAAAAGAACGCGCAACTCACGAACATACGCTGGCGGTAGACCTGTGCTTCGAGAAGAGCTAGGATCTGACGATGTATCTCCTCAGAAAGATGACCAAGACCGTGCTCACGCAAGAACTGCAGAGGAGTCAGCCCGTTCATCAGGACGCGCACATAGTCATCTCGCAAACGCCAGGGGGCGACGTCGCGCCGACGGATGACCTCCACGAAAACCTCGTCAACATCCCTCGACAGGTTGTCCAGCGCGCGTCGAAGTGCGCCTTTCCAGTGCCCACATCCTCGCGTACAAGGACATCCCGTGACCCACCGCCCCAGATGATGGCTGCAGCTCCAGGCAGTGTTGTCGCGAATGGCCACAGTCTCCTGCGGTGGGTGTTCCTCAAGGTAACGCCCCAACGTCGTAACACCATACGCATCTCTGTCGCCCGACGTCAACAGATGCCGAAGGACCGCCACCCCCTGCCGGTGATGATGCCCAAAGGTCTCGCCATCCGTGGCAATCAGAGAGAGCTCACCGGGCCTCCGTTCAGCCATCACCGTGTCTACCCACTCGTTAACGTACTCAGGCTGAGGCATGTGGAAGGAGAGGTGATTGGAGAGCGCCCGATCCCGGACGAAGACCGCGATGGAGCGATCCCCCGGTAGCAGTACTCGATAGGGACCAGCCCCTCGAATCAGGCCCCCATCCACCTGCTCATCGGACAGAATCACGAACTTAATGCCCGCCTGAGCAACGACATCCAGAGTTTCATGATCGACGGCCATCTCAGGCAGCCACATCCCCTGTGGGCGCCCGCCGAAACGATAGATGTAGCTGGTGATGCCCCAGTGCACCTGGCAGCGTTTGTCGCGACCGCGAGCAAGCGGCAGAATAGTGTGGTGCATGGATTGGGCTAGAGCATTTGGCACACCGAAGTCGTCGGTATGCATCGCATTGGCCGACACGATCTGCTGATGGGTAGCGGGCTCGTGGGCCTCCATCCACTGCGCCAAGGTGTGACCTAGGTTGAAGCTAATGCCTCCGAAATTACCAATGGCAGCATTGGCCCCGTAGCACTCCGCCGTGATACGTTCGTTCCAGTTCCTATAGGGGGCTGCCGAAGGCTCGCGTCGATACTCACCAGTAAACGGGTCGGCGCGCGGCGGCTGATAGAAGTGTCCGTGAATAGCAAGAAGTGGTTTTCGGTCGCTGGCCATCCTAAATCTCTCCAACTCCGGTCTCTCCCAGTCTTGGAAGAGACCCCAACAACACAATAAACAGCGCAGCTCATCGAGAAGCTGCGCTGCGCAAGCGAGCTTGTCGCTCTACGCGCCCCTGTGCAGCATGAGAGCGCGATTGTAGAGGTCAACATATGCCTGAGCCGACGAGTGCCAGGAGAAATCCCAGGCCATCGCCCGCCGCTGGATCTCAACCCAACGCGCTTCGTCATCATATGCATTCAGGGCCCGCTTCAGTGTCCTGACAAGGGCATTCGTCTCGTACTCCGGGAAGCTGAAGCCATTGCCGTGATCCGGCCTGACATCCGCGTCCGTCACCGTATCAGCCAGACCTCCGGTCTGCCGCACCACAGGAACTGCGCCATACCGCATAGCGGTCATCAGACCGACGCTGACAGCCTCGTGACGGCTAGGCATTGCGAAAAGATCAACGCTGCCGTATAGCCGACGAGCTGTACGCTCGTCAAAACGGATCAACGCGCGCACGCTCCGTGGGTATCGTGTCTGCAAAGCGTGGAACCGATCCGCGATGTCCTCATCTCCGGATCCCAACAGGACAAGCTGCACATCGCGCTCCCGCAGTAGCTCCTCAACAGCCTCCGCCAACAGGCTCAATCCCTTCATAGGATCAAGGCGCGTGACCACTCCAATCAAGGGCACATCCATGTCGACAGGAAGCCGTAACTCGCGCTGCAGCGCCGTCTTGTTCACGGTCCGCATGTTGAGCGTCTCTGCATCATACGTCTGCGTCAAAGCGCTATCAGTGTCAGGGTTCCAGAGCTTGGTGTCGATACCACTTAGGATGCCAAAAAGCCGATGCGAACGCTCCTGGAGTAAAGGTTGCAGGTCGCCCCCGATCTCGGGTGTCAGGATCTCCTGCGCGTAGGTTGAGCTCACCGTGCTGATAAGGTCGGCGTGCGCAATGCCCTGTGCCATCCAGTTGATCTTGCCGGGCGGCTCAACCTCCAGATGGGGAACTTCCGTCATCTGTGCGAAATCGAGAATCAAGCGTCCGCTTATCCCTTGGTAAGCGAAGTTGTGAATCGTGAACAAGGATGCCATATCGGCAAAGGGCCTCTGCCTAGCTCCATATACACTCAGCCAAGTCGGTACCGCCGCAGTATGCCAGTCATTCGCGTGAACGACACAAGGGCTCCAGTCGAGGGCCGATAAGGCAGCAACCACGGCACGCGAGAAAAAGACAAACCGCTGAGGATCATCGTTAAAACCGTAGACGCGCTCGCGGTTTCCGAAGAACTGGTCATTATAGATCAAATACACTGGGATATCATCAACCGTCGTCTCAAGCAGGTGCGCGGGCTCCTGACGCGAGCCGGCCGGCACGGGAATGGACCCACCCACTCTTCGAAGCACGTTCGGGCTGGTGTTGTCGCGATCGCCGTAGCGAGGAAGCATCAAACGCACATCAACACCCAGTTCGTGCAGTGCCTTAGGCAATGCACCTGCGAACTCCGCCAGCCCTCCCACCTTGGAGAAGGGCACAGCCTCTGCAGCAACCAATAGGACCCGTAACTTGTCTTCGTTCATCCCCATACCTCTTCCCATTGACTACGGCGCTCGTCACTCAGGAGCAAGCGCAGAATCCCGGGGCGGAGACGTCGGCTGGGAACATTGCACCGGACGGGAGCGCCCGGTCAGAACAGCGCCGACCGAACGTCTTTTCGCATCCCCATTATAACGAACTTCGCCAGGACGGCAATCATGAGTTGCGCTGACCGCAAGAGGTTCTATAATCCGATGTGTACCAAACCACCTCTAGCTCCTAATTCGTTGAAAGGTGGCGCCATGAATCTCGAAGACACCTCAGGGACGTCCGGTTCGAACTACGCTGCCAACTCCAAGCCTCGAGGCGCCGAACGCCATCGAGGAGAATCCGGCGGCGGCGTCCAGCGGTTCACTCTCCTGGTCTTCACGTCGCTTCTGGCCGTGCTTTCGTCAGTCGTGTGGGCTCGTGCAGGCGCTCTGTGGCAGGTGACCCCTCATGACTCAAAGAACCAGTTCCAGGTTCCGACCGTCGTGATCAACGAGGTTGCTTGGGGCGGGACGGCTGCAAGTTACGCAGACGAGTGGATCGAGCTGTATAACACCACCGAAGTCACCATCTCCCTGGTCGGGTGGCGCATTCACGCAGCTGACGGCGATCCGGATATCGCGCTGACCGGCGAGATCTCCCCTTACAGCTACTACTTGATCGAGCGCACCGATGACACCACCGTCAGCGATATCCCCGCCGACCTTATATGCACCTTCGGTCGCGGCCTGCACAATGACGGGGAGACGCTTCTGCTTAAGGATGGCGCCGGTACCCTCGTCGACACCGTCAACGGCGACGGCGGCCCGTGGCCAAACGGTGACGAGGGAGCATCACCCGACTACCGATCCATGGAGCGCCTGACCCCCGTCACGCCTGATCAAGATCCCAACTGGCTGAGCAACGACGGCAGCCTCACGACAGGCCTCGACAGCAATGGGGCTCCTGTCTGGGGTACGCCACGCCACGCCAATGCGGTCTTTCTACCCTACTACGTGAGCAACGCCGACCTGGCAATCTCGAAAGAGGGGCCAGTTGTGGCCCTTGCCGGCACAGCTATCACGTATCACGTCCGGCTGTGGAACACCGGAGGTCTCACGGCTGCCAATGTGGCCGTGGTTGATCGTCTGCCAGGCGATCTAGAGTTCCTTACCCAGGACAGTGAACTCAGCTTCTCATACGACAATCAAACACTGTCTTGGCTTGCTGAGGAGATCCCGCCCGAAACCGTTTGCACGATAGCTGTCAGAGCGATGATCGAGCGCGAGGTCTCACGTGCCGTTACCCTTACCAACTGTGTCACGGCGACGACAAGCACGTCGGAGCTTAGTTCGCACGACAACACAGCTACGTGGCCCACGTTGGTGCAGCCATCCGCTTCGGATCTACGCGCGGCGAAGACAGGGCCAAGCCAGATCAGGACAACGGCGCCGTTCACCTACCGTCTCATTGTGAGCAATACGGGCATCTTGCCGGCCTCGGGGGTGATCTTGACCGACCGACTGCCCTCAGACCTGAAGTTCCTCGACCAATCCAGTTCCCTGATCTTCCAACGCGAGGGCCAGCTCTTGAGATGGGAGACGCCGGACCTCGAGCCGGCCACAGGTCGTGAGATTCTGTTGCGCGTCGAACCCGACGTGGACGTCAATGCGATCAACCGGATCACAAACCGCATCACGGTCACCAGTGAGACACCGGACCGCAACCCAGCAGACAATGCCGCAAGCTGGACAATCCAAGTCGGCGCACCGGACGTCCTCATCTCAGGCGTACTGTACGACGGCTATCAGTTGAATGACGCCGACGAGGCCGTGGAACTGACGAACCGGGGCACGGTTCCGGCGGAACTCGCTGGATGGGAACTCTGCAAGGTAGCGGATGGCAACCTTCGCTGTCGCGAGATCCCGGCAACAACGTTGGTCCCAGGCGAGCGAGTCTGGCTTGCGCGAGACCTGGGAGCTTTCAGGCGCTCCTTCGGTATGTTGCCCGCCTATACACTTGATCCGTGGCTAAGCCCCGTATTGGCTAACGCGGGAGACGAGGTCGTCCTCCGGGACCCATCGCGTGGTACTCAAGACAACACAATTGACACTGTGGTGTACGGCGCGGGTGACACCTCGCTTGCCGGCTGGCAAGGGGCTCCGCTGGCTCCCTACTACAACCACTTGCGTGGTGAAGAAGGCCAGATCCTAGCTCGCATGTCGGATGAGGCGACCGGCCTGGCGATCCCCGACACCGATACCGCCGCCGACTGGCTTCAGGTCACCACCAACTTCACGTATGGTCGCAGGGTTCTCTACCCGGGCTGGGATGTCAATGCCCTATTCCGCCCCTTATCAGTAACGGAAGCAGCTAATGTCACTGTAGGCGTTGCCCCCGACAACGCGTTCGACGTCATCTCTGAGACGTTGATGCGGGCGCGGAGTAGCATCACAGCAGAGCTCTACACGCTACGTCATCCGGACCTGATCCATCTGCTTGCCGCCAAAGCCGAGGAGGGTGTAAGCGTCAGCCTGTTGTTGGAGGGCAACCCGGTTGGGATAGGCGTCGAAAGCGTCGACTGGCATACACAGTTGTATGCTTGTCAAGCGATCGAAGCGGCAGGCGGCGCGTGTTGGTTTATGGTTCACTTTCCCGAAGACCGCCTCTTCAACCGCTACCCCTACCTTCACTCAAAGCTGATCGTAGTAGACGATCGATGGACTGTGGTGAGCACCCAGAACCTGACACCTGGCGGCTTGCCATCTGATGACAAGCTTAACGGAACCCTGGGCTCCCGGGGCATCGTCCTGGTCACGGATGCCCCCTCAGTAGTCCACCGAGCCTCGCGCATCCTCTCCTTGGATCTCGACCCGGCCAACCACAACGACCTAATTCGCTGGAACACTGGTTATCTCGAGCGATACGGTCCCCCCAATAGCGGTCTGGTCGATCTGGCACCCGTCGACGGTATCAGTTACACAGTACGCTTTCCTGCGCCGTTTGCCGCTGCAGCCCGCTATCACTTTGAGCTCTTCACCGCGCCTGAGGCTGCCCTGCGCCGGTCCGATGCCCTGCTGGGCCTGTTGCAGCGGGCGGGACCGGGAGATAGAATCCGGGTCGAGCAGCTGTACGAACGAGTTGCCTGGGGAGAGGACCCTCTTCTGGATCCCAACCTCCGCCTGAAGGCCTACGTCGACGCTGCGCGCCGTGGCGCCAAAGTGTGGATACTGCTCAATGGGCGCAACTTCGTCGAAGGCCAGGAGGGAGACGCTGAAGACGGGATAAAGACCGCGACCTATCTCAACGACCTCGCCCGGCGAGAGCAGCTGCGGCTCTGGGCAAGCACCGGAAATCCCACACACGACGGAATCCACAACAAGATGGTGCTGGTCGACCTCTCCAATGGGGAGAAGTACGTTCATATCGGCTCCATGAACGGCAGCGAAGCGGCTCACAAGGTGAACCGCGAGGTTGCAGTTCAAGTACGGTCGAGTGAGCTCCACGACTACCTAGCTTCAGTCTTCGACTTCGACTGGTGTCAGTCCAATCCGATCTACTTCCCCATACTGTTTAACAGCTACAGCCCACCGCTCCCGCCGGTAGACCATCTCGTCATCAGCGAGGTCGCTTACACAGGCTTCGCTGCAGGTGAGTGGATCGAGATATTCAACCCGACGACCAAGGTCATTGACCTCACCGACCATAAACTGGGTGACGCAGCGACACCCCAGGACTACGAACCCATGTTTGCCTTCCCTAGGGGGACCTCCATCCTCCCCGAGACAGTGCTTGTGATCGCTATCAACGGCAACCAAGTACCGTTCTCGGACTTTGAGTTCTACGACAACAGTCCGGAAGTGCCCAACATGGTGCCATACCCGGCCTGGGGCAGCCAGGCGTATCCATTGGCCCTGCGCGATGGAGGCGACCACGTGCTGTTACTGAATGCCAGCAACCTGCCGATCGATGTCGTGGTTTGGGGGGACAAGCAGTATCCCAATCTAACACCTCACCCCGGAGTTACGACGTTAAGCGCTTCGCTTGAACGCCAGCCGCCCTACTACGACACCGACAACTGCAGCGAGGACTTCGTCGAGCGCTACCCGCCCACGCCGGGTGAGGTGACCCTGACAATCCCCTAGATCGCGAAAAATCGCTCATCTACGACGATCAGCCTCAATGGGATCGAAGGCCACGACCACCTCCGCCTGGTGCTCAACGGCATGACGCGCAAGAATCCCACCGCCCAGAAGCAGGAGAGCGCCAAGCCACTGAAACCAGGCGAGACGATCGCCCAGAAAGACAAAAGCCAACGTAAGGCTAATGGCGAGTTCCACAAGGCTCAAGATCGCGGTCTGAACACCTCCAAGCTTCTCAAGGCTGAAGAACATCGCCATCCGCGAGAGGGCCGTCGTAAGGCCCAACGCAGCGATTGCCTCCCACCCGGCCCAAGGTATCCCACCAAGGATCATCCCGCCGCCCAGAAGACGCGCCACCACAACCGTCACCGCCATACCCGTCATGATATAGAGCGTACCCGAGCGAGCGGGGACATCGGCTAAGACCCATTGACCCATCACAATATACCAGCCGTTGACCGCGGCGGAAGCGATCATCAACATGGCGCCGAGAAAGTCCGTTGCGCTGTTCATACGCCACGGATTCGTGATAAACACAGCCCCCAACATAGAGGCGATCAACTGCACCAACGTCATCGTGCGGATCGCCTGACCAGAAGCGCTTAGGAAAACCACCACCCATACAGGATACATCGCGCCCAACAACGCCGCCCGGGAAGCATCCAGGCGATCAAGACCGGTGTAGTAGAAGAGCGAACCAAAGCCGTTGATCGCGCCCACCACAAAACAGCCAACGAGGTGACGCCAATGGACGATGATGCGCCGGCGCCACACGAGGAGATACATGCCCCACAGGAACACCGCCGCCACCAACGTCCGCAAGGAGGCTAGGGTCATAGGATCCACATTCGCCTTGTAGGCGAACTTCCCCAGTATCGGAGCCCATCCTAGCAGGAAAGAGGCCAAGAGACCGCTGTAGACCCCGGACGTCGGTAGGCTGTGTCCGCGTCCGGAGGACTGTGCACCTTCCTGGACCACATCGCACTCTCTCACATCCAAACGCTTCACCTCCGGGCCGGCTGTGCTATACTGCCCCACATGAATCGTATGCAGAAAACCATCCTTGCGATCCTTGCAGTGGCAGATCTTCTGGTGATCGGCCTTCTGGGCAGTTACGTCTTACGAGATACACGGGAAGGCCACGAGATGCCAAATGCGACAATTGGCCCCGATATGACCTGTGCCGACGAGCTGCTGCAGGTCTACAATGCCGCCCTTGTTGACGATCAGGAGAGCGCGAGCGTGACCGTGGGATGGAGCGAAACTCAAGGGAACATCTCGATCATGCTCGCGTCGCCGGAGGTCGAGAGCCCCTCACGGGCCAAGGAAGTGCCTCGAGACACCACGTCGTCTTTGGCAGCTCCCCTTGAACTGACTCCCCAGCTCCTGTGGGTTGCCCTGGACACGCTCGCCCTTGAGCTGCCGGCAGTCTGTTCCACTCCCGAGATCATCACCTTGTCAATCTCAGTGTCGACCCCGACCGGCGTGAATCGGTATGTGGTTCAGGTCCAGGGTAGATACCTACAGGCCTGGCGCCGGGGCACCATCGATGACGAGACTTTCGCCAGCCTGGCACGCTATCGCGGTACGGGGCCCTCTGCCATTGAGCCATGATGGTCCATTCAGATCCGTGCCCAAGCCTGTGGCCTGGCGCATCGACACTTGAGGCCACTACTCCTCAGGCTCCCCTGAGCCACGTGATAGGGAAAACCCAGCCCGGATCTGTCCGGGTTCGTTGGTGATAATGCCGTCCACCCCCCATCTGACCAGATCCCTGACCCTTGCAGGACAATCCACCGTCCAAACGATGACACGCCTATCGAGTTTGTGAGCCAACCGCACGAACCAAGGGCGCACCAAGGAGACGTGGGGATGAAACGCCTCAAATGGCGTGACCGGCGCCAGGAACAACGCGCTCAATGTCAACGGGCTATAGAGTAAACCGCATCCGATCTCCGGCGCGAGACGGTGCACCGACGCAAGAGAGTAAGGCTTGAAGGAAGATACCCAGACGGTATCCTCCAATCCAAAATCGTGGATAAGCTCGACGACCGCAAGTTCCAAACCTGTAACACCGAGCGGCTGCGGCTTGATCTCGACATTGATCCTTACCCGATCGCCGGCAGTCGTGAGGCGATTTCCGAAGACAGCAAACACCTGCTCCAGCGTTGGTATGCGCTCACCAGCATAGGCAGGACTGAAGTGAGCACCCGCATCCAGGGCCTGAAGCTGCGCTAACGTGAGATTGCTGACCTGCCCCGTGCCGCTCGTGGTCCCCTCCACCCCCGCATTGTGAATCACGACGGGAACGCCGTCGGCGGAGAGGTGCACATCGAGTTCGATACCATCTGCGCCGGCTTCAACTGCTGCAGCAAACGCCACCATCGTGTTCTCCGGTGCCAGATGGCTGGCGCCGCGGTGGGCAATGACCGCAGGCCTGTTCGTCGTGCTGGTGGATCTCCCATTCAGCGTCATGCTAGAAGTCCACGAAGTAGGATGCCGCAGCGCGATCGATGAGCTCCTTGCTCAGAGTCGGCTGGACGCTCAAGTACCGTGCGATGTCCGCGATCTGATCCAGCAAGTCTCGCGCATGACAAGCGCGTGGGGGACGCTTGGCCTTGATGTAGTGCTCGCGGATGAGGTAAGCTAACGCAGGCTCCGTCACAGACACCCCTTTTGAGTCAGCCGCCCGCCGGAAGATCTCAGCGTATTCCTCCCAAGTCGGATCGTGAACCTCGATCTTGTGCCGGATACGGCGGAGAAATGCCTCATCCACAAGCTCCTGGGGCTCCAGGTTCGTGGAGAAAACAATCAGAAGCTCGAAGGGCACCTCGAACTTGTGTCCAGTGTGGAGTGTCATAAAGTCGATACGCTTCTCGAGAGGTACGATCCAACGGTTGAGGAGATCTGTGGGACGCACGGTCTGTCGACCAAAGTCGTCAATCAGGAAGATGCCCCCGTTCGCCTTGACTTGATAGGGAGCTTCATAGTACTTGTAGTCATTGTTGTAGACGAGATCCAACCCCTCCATCGTCAGCTCACCACCTGCGACGATGAAAGGGCGGCGGATTCTCACCCATCGTCCATCCACACGGCTCGTCTGGTTATCCTCCACCGTCACGTGGTTGACGTCGTCGAAGACCTTGATGATCTGCCCTTCCACCTCTACGGCGTAAGGAATGTACATATCCCCTTCCATCATCAAGCTACCGATCGCCTCGGCAATTGAGGTCTTGCCGTTGCCGGGAGGTCCGAAGAGGAAGATAGAACGTCCCGAATTGATCGCCGGCCCAATCTGCTCAAACGTCGTCTCGCTGAAGACTAGATGTGAAAGAGCTTTTCGAAGTTGTCGCTGATGCACGCTGACATCGCGGAGTCCCTGCTTGCGAATCGCATCAATGTAGTGCTCCAGCGGTACCGGTGTTGTGCCCGTATACTGCCCCCGCTCCAGCGCGTCCCGCGCCATGTCACGTCCACGCCCGGTGAGCACGTACTCATAGGTGGACTCGGAGAACCCGCCCCGCCCCGTCGCGCTCCGCACCTCACAGAGCTGTTCTCTGCGCAGGAACTCCAATACAATCGAGACCACATTGGGAAACGGCAGCCCCATACGTACTGCGAGATCCCGTCCCGTAAGGTAGCTCTCAAAATAGAAGATCTTCAGGGCCAGGTCAGACAGAAGGCCTATGTTGATCCCGGTGTCCTCTACAGATCGAGGAGTGAAGGGCACGAATCCCTCAACTACCGCCTGCTTCCGTACTTGCGTCGCCACTATATACCTCCTGATGTTAGCAGTCCGCCGCCACGCCCCGCCCGCTATCCGGCTCTCTGAGTGCACGGTGGGTAGAGTGATCAGGATCGAACCGGTTATTTAACCATAATTATACCTTAACATCGAATCCGTGCAACAGCGTGGGTTTGGTTAGCCCCCGGGCGGCCCACCGCGTCATTCGCTCTTCGATCATACTACGGCTTGCTCTCACCTAGCCACAAGCTACATGGTTCTGATCAGCTTTCCATGCTCAGCTAACGCGTTCCTGACATAACGTGGAGCGCAGCAATCCCGCTACTTCCCCAGACCTCGGGAAAGTAGACTTCCGAGACGGTAGCAGGTAAAGCGTGGTAAGTACCAGGCACGGCGGCTCGCACCCGATAGGCAACCTGATAGGTCCCCGGAGCTAGGTGCCTAGCGAAAAAGCGCACCCGATCGCTCTGGAAGTTGCGTTCGACAAAGGGATCCACATCGCCCTTGATAGGCACGTGACCGAAGGGAACACTGCTGTACAGGCTGGGATCGATGGGTTCGATGCCTGCGGAAAACCGATCCTCAACCAAAACGAAGTAGCGGGTCTGGGGCACGATGATCGTCAACTCGACATCGACCAGTTCGCCGACGACCAAGTCCCTAACCGGTTCGCAGACAGAGCGGGGTTCCGAGATGCCCGATGTCTCAGTCACCCGACAGTACTCTCGTGTAATCCATATGCCGCGATACTCGGGCTCCGCATTCTCCAAAGGGACCGTCTGCTGCAACTGCGCCGTGTAGTAGAGGCGGCCCGCTCCAGGGCCACGAGCAACCTCGATCACATTCAGACCAGGGCGCAGCGGGACGCCAGCACTTCCGACCATATCCACATGGATGGTCCGACCACCGGTCGGCGTCATCTCTGCGGCCTCATCCTCATAGAGAGTGACACCGTTGACCGCAGCGCTCCAACTGTAGCCGGGCCCCACCTCGCCGGTAGCTGCCAGATAATCTGCCATCGCCGTGATGGTCCAGGCCGTCTCGTAGGCAGTGGCCCACCGAGTGGCGTCCCTCGCCGCCATAAGCCATCGTACCGCCTGCGGAAGACGATCGTCCTCCGGGGCGACCGAGGCGAGTGCATCTACCACGACAGCCGTCGCTTGCACCGGTGTGACCCATTGCTCTCGGTTTATCTCCTCCCAATGGACGCCGGAGCCGCTCTCAACCGCGGCAGTTCGTAGCTCACTGACCAGCGTCATAACTCGGGGATCTGAGGAATCGACACGCCACAGCGCCTGGGCGAGATAGGAGCGACCTGCAATGCCGAGATCATCGCGAGCCCCATAGAGAGCGGCAGCAGCGCCCTGTGGCCACGGGCTATCCGCTTCCGACAACACGTAGAGCCCGAACGCGAAGTGTGGGTATAGCAGTTCGGCCGCGAGCCCGCGATCGATCATCTGTGACACGTAGTTGAGCCCCCGGTTGAGCGCATCCGCCCTCACCGGGAATCCAGCCGCCTGCGCCCTGAGAATGCCGAAGGTCGCATAGGAAGTGAGATGAACGTTGCTCAGGCCGCGCCACCATCCCCACCCGCCATCCGGGTTTTGCCGGGCGTAGAGACGGTCAAGTGCATCGGCGATGATGGTTCTCACCGAGGCCAAACTCTCAGGGTCAGCGCCGAGTTCCTCCAGAGCACGATAGGAGGCCACCGCCGGAAGCAGCTGGCTGACCCAGGCATCGGTGGTGGTCAAGGACGTAGCATCAGGCCCCATTGTCTGCTCGAGCCAAGGCGTGACCAGCGCTGTGTCTATACGAAGTTCCAGCGAAGCCCCCGCCAGTTCCGCGACGTCCGCTCCAGAGCCCACGATCAGCGTTTCCAACCGGCTTCCGGTGTCCTCTAACACACCCGCAATCCGGGTT
>JBNGDU010000173.1:0-17383 GCA_049975025.1 Anaerolineae bacterium | reverse complement strand
AAACGCCCCCGAGACGGGGGCTACGAGCATCTATATCCAAATGCGATCGCCCTATCAGTCTCCAAGGGCGCCCCGAGAGAATCGGGACGCCCCGTTGCGTTTCGCCGGCGTCCGAGCAAAACCCCGCGGCGAACGCTAGACTTTGGGCTCCCAATCTCAGGTTGAGAGCCGCTCCAGCGCGCCCGTGACATCGCTGAGAAGCTGCTGTTGGTCGAAGAGCCCTTTCTGCAGCAGGGACTCCACACGCCGCTGTAAGCGGTCACGTTCTTCGCCCCCCAGTTCCTTAGCCGTGACCACGACGACCGGAATCTGACGCGTCGCGTTGTTAGCCTTCAAGCTCTCCAGCACAGCGAAGCCATCCACCTCCGGCATCATCAGGTCCAGCACAACCAACATTGGGGGATCTACGCGAATGTGACTGATAGCGGCCTCGCCACCGTCCACCTCGGTGACCTTGTAGTCGGCGTTCTCCAGGATGCGGCGCAGAAGTTTCCGATCATCGGCGTTATCATCGACAACCAACACGTGACCCTCTTCGTCCCCACCGTCGATACGGGCCAGCGCTCGAAGAAGCTGTCGTTCCGAGACCGGTTTCACCAGGTAGTCCGCTACCCCCATGCTAAGTCCCTTGTCTTTGTTGCTCACAATCGAACATATGATGATAGGGATATCCCGGGTCTCAGGATCAGACTTCAACGCCCGAATCGTCTCCCAGCCATCCTGCCCCGGCATGACCACATCCAGCGTGATAGCATAGGGCCTCAGCCGCTTGGTTTCTTCCACAAGGCGTTCGCTGCTCGTGAGGCCGAAGACACGATAGCCCTGCTTCTCAAGGTAGCGTCGGAAGAGCGTGACCACACCCTCGTCATCATCCACGGTGAGCACGACCTTCGCCATGGGATCTCCATCCTTCGGTCGTCCATCCTCTCGCACCGAGTCCGGCCCACCGATGGGCAAAGAGAAGCAGAACGTCGTTCCCTCCCCTACAATCGACTCCTGGACCCACATATCACCGCCGTGCATGCGGACGAACTCACGACTCAGCGGCACCCCCAAACCCGTGCCTCCGTAACGCCGCGTGGATGAGGAGTCAACTTGCTCGAACTGCTCGAAGACGGCGTGGATCCGGTCCGATGGAATACCGATACCGGTGTCCTGGACACTGATGATCACTTGGTGATCATCGTATGTCGCGGATATCTTGATGAATCCCTCCTCGGTGAACTTGCCGGCATTACCGAGGAGATTGATCATGACCTGACGTATCCGCCGACCATCGGCCACCACGGGCGGCATAGCATCAGGCACATCCGAGAGCAGCTTAACGGGCTTGTCCTTGACAAACCCGAGCGCCGTGGAGAGCACGCTCTCGACCATGGCCTTGATATCGATCGGCTCAAAGACCGCCTCCATCTTTCCCGCGTTGATTTTTGAGATATCGAGAATGTCGTTGATGAGATCAAGGAGATGACGTCCGCTGTCATGGATCGCGTTGAGATCGGTCTGCTGCATCTCAGTCAGCGGTCCATCGATGCCCTTTAACATAACGCGAGAGAATCCGATAATTGAGTTGAGCGGCGTACGCAGCTCGTGGGACATGTTGGCCATGAACTGGTTCTTAAGTTGATCGACTTCCTTGAGCTTCTTTGCTGTCTCCTGAGCTTCGCGATAGAGATTTGCCGTCTCAAGTGCGACACTGATATTCGCTCCAGCTGTCCGGATGAACTCTCGCTCAAGCTCATCGATAGGCTCGTGGTCGATTTGCCGTCCCAGACACAGCACGCCATAGACGGCATCACGCGCCGCGAGCGGCACGGCATACCCCTCCACTAGCTTCGAGGCCAGACCGAAGCTAGCGGATTCCACACCGCCGTCACCATTGGACCCGAAGACGATATCGATCGGCCTGCGTTGTTGAACGGCCTCGTAGATGTGACCAAGTTGATTGGCTGAGAACGGCAACTCCTCTCGCTCACCCGCCACAAGCCAACCACCAGCATCGTGGGCGGAAACCAGTTCCGCTGACACACCATCCCACTGCCACATCATCACCGGCATATCCAACCGATCAGCGATCACGTACCCAACGTTCCTTAGGATCCTCGCGTCATCCAAGGAGCTTGAGGCGGTCTGAAGCACCTGATTGAGAATGTCTCGACGCTCCGCCTGCTCGCGGGTCGCCTCAACCAAGCTGATGTTCTCCAGCGCCACAAAAGCCTGTCGAGCGACGTTCTCATAGAAGCTCAGCTCAGCTGTGGAGAACTCCCGGGCATTCTCACTATGAACCATGATCGTGCCGTACTGCGCACCAGGGACCTTGAGTTGGAAGGCTGCCGTCGCCCTCAGGCCGAGTTCGCTGTACAGACGACGCATATGAGCGTCGACCATTGGATCTTGTGTGATGTCGGGCGTAATGAAGCGCTCGTCAAGGCGTAGAATATCGTACAACTGGCGAATACGATCCAGGGGATAGGACGTCGCAGGCAACTCTTTGTCACCCCGACTCCAGGACTCCACGATTCTCAACTTGTTGGGATTCTGCTGGGGCTCCAGCAGGCCGGCGACGACCCAGTCAGGCTCTGCACGCTGCGAAATGCCATCCACGGCTGCTGCCAGTACAGCCCCCGCATCGCGAGCATCGCTGATCTGCTGTGCGATCCGATAGAGCATGCGCGTCTCCGCAAGTGAGCTCTGGGAGCGCTCGTAGAGATTCGTGCTCTCGATAACGTTAGCCAACTGATTCACCATCAGCTCCAGCGTAGCAAGGTCGTCTTCAGTAAAAGCGAAGCGCCGCGCGCTCTGCAGGGAGATAACGCCCGTGATCTGACCACGACTGACCAACGGGAAAGCAACAGCCGAATGCGCGTCGGGTAGCAGGGGATTCTCCAGCACCGCTGTATCCGCGTCGACGTCGAGCGCCAGTATGCGCTCCCCCCTCTGGGCGCATTGCCCTACCATCGAACGCCCACCGACCTGTATCCGGTGGCCCATTAACATCAGTCTTTCCCCGATCTCACCGGTGCCGGCTTGCAGTACAGCCCATTGTCCCCGATCGTCGAGCAAGAAGATGCCGGCGTAATAGAGACCAAAACGCTCCTTGAGGAAGTCAACGGACTCTTGCAGCAGGATCTCGCGATCAGAGAGCGAGGTTGTCAGGTTCGCGAGTTCTACGGCGACGGCCTGTCGTTCGACCCGCGCTTGTGACTCCTGGAAGAGCTGCCGATTCGAGAGAACCACCGCAGCCTGATCCAAAATGGTGTGATAGAGGCGCAGATCCTGTTCGGTCATCTGATAGGGGGCCTGCAGCAGAATCTGGAGCACACCAATGCGGTCACCAGTCCCCACACCGGTGGACAATGCAGCCACCACCAGCGACTGCACGCCTCGATCAAGGTAGTGAGATCGAACGTCAGGCCCAAGTCGCTCGTCTTCCGCGATCTCTTGAGACACGAAGATCTGCTCGTCACCGAGAAGGTTCAGCGACACTATCCCATCGACCCGAAGCCTGATACCCGGGGATCGAATCGCCGATGCTCCTCCGATACCGACGGAAGCGACGATCTCCAGCCAATCCTGCTTCGCACCGGTCTCGGGATCCACCACGTAGAGCCCAATCTCGGCAACCCCCGCTAGGCCGGATGGGAGTCCGTGCCGGGTGATCGCTTCCAGCACGGCATCAGCATTCGTGGCCTCAGCCAAGGCACTCGTGGCCTCGTAGAGCCGCTGAGACTCATCGGCGCTTGCCTGGGCGACGTTGAGCAAGTTGCCTCGCTCCACCGCAGACGCGACCTGAGCCGCGACCTGACGCAAAATGGAGATCACGGAAGGAGAGGAAAACGCACCGACTTGAGCGCTTCCCAGCTCCAGGACGCCTACCGTTCGATAGCCGAGGCGCAGCGGCAGTAGAAGTCGAGAGAGCACCCCTAATGCCGCTAGACGCTCATCCTCCGAGAATTGAGGACTAAGCCTGAGATCATCTTGGAGATAATGCGACCCATGCTCGATGACTCGTGCGAAGCCGGAGCCCCTCAAACCGCTCACCAAGTCCTCTGTCTCATAGACCTGGATGCCGTCACCCACCCCGCCCAGGAAAATCAGGGCGTCTTCTTCAGCGTCATATCCCACCAATGCCAGATGGCTCACCGGAACGAACTGACGCAACCGCGACATAAGGCTATCCCGAGCAGCGGCGACGTCGTTAACCGCGTTCAGTAGCGCCGATACATCCTGCAAGAAGCCAAGCTCAGCCTCACGCTGCCGAGCTTCACGGAGCGCGCGCTGCGACCGATCGATCAACAATCGATTCTCTAGTGCCAACTGGAGCTGTTCGCGCACAGCCTCCAGCACATCGATCTGATCCTCTGACCAGTCGATCGTCGATGCCGGTTCCTCAAAGCTCAGCAACCCAATGGATTCACCGCGGAGTTCCAGCGCCTGGACCAGTGCAGCACCATCTCCCCCCTCGACGCCCCGGCGCGCGACGGGAGCGTCAGAGTCACCAGGGTCGGGCATCAGCAGCTGTCCAAGAGGCATCAAAGGCGTGATCTCGTTCAGATCGTAGGAATAGCCGAGTACATCCTGACGTTCGAGATGCTCTTCCCACATATCGAGCGCGTAACGCTGTTGCATTCTCTGTAGCTCGTCGAGATTCGCCTGAGACCTTTCGTAGAGTTGAGCATTCAGGATAGCGTTGGCCAGCTGGTCCGTCATCGTGGTGAAGATGGTGATGTCTTCTTGGCTGAAACCCGAGGTCTCGTCCTTCTGGATCCTTACAGCGCCAATAGCCTTTCCACGACTGATCAGCGGCAGCGCGACCTCTGACAAGCCCTCAGCCAAATGGGGCGTGTCGAAAGCTAACGTGCCTCCCCGGGTAGCCCTAGCGACAACGGGAACTTGCTCGACGATACACTGCCCGATGCGCGATGAACGGTCCACGGTGTATCTGTGGTCGCCCTCAATTACCTTTCGCCCTGCTTCGCCACTAGCCGCCTGAAGAACAGCCCGTCGACTGGAGTCGTCCAGCAGATAGATGCCGACGTAGTAGAGACCAAACCGCTGTTGTATGAGGCTGGCGCTCTCATTCAGCAACCGCTCACGGTCTAGGTAGGAAGAAGCCGCGCGGGAGATCTCAGAAGCGATAGCCAGATGAGCGGCACGGCGCTCCAGCTCGTCGACCAGGAAATGACGATCCAACACGGAAGCCACCTGATCCACAAGGGTCCGCGTGAAGATCTGGATGTAATGATCCGACAGATCCTCGAGTGTCCGTTTCCCATACATGGTCAAGACGCCCTGTCGCCGTCCGCGCGCTACCAGGGGGGCGGCGATCATGCTTCGGTTGCCATCTTGAAGCAACCGCTCACGCGTGCCATCGGGGATCCCGACACCTGGATCAGCAAGGTTCCGGTAAGCAGAGATATGGCGAGGATCAGCAAAGAACCACTCGAAGAGGGTACGACTGAAGGGCACGTCTGATTCGTGGAATACCCCCGTCTCACCAACACCACGGCGGAGCCCGTACAGGTCAACCGTCAGTGGTGCGCCCTGCTCATCCCAATGGGTGAAGACGTGCAAAGAGACATGATCCATACCCAGGAAAACAGCGACGTCAGCCACGACCTCTACTAGATCCTCGATGGTGCGGGCATCGTTGACAGCCGTGCTGACGTTGTACAGAGTCTCGTTCTCCTGAACGGCTCGATCCATGCGCTCAAACATACGCGCGTTCTGAATCGCGTTAGCCAGTTGCCCTGCCATCGTCTGGAGGACCGTGATGTCATCTGTGCCAAAAGCCCGCTCCTCCTTGGACTGGATCGTCATCGCGCCGATTACACGACCTCGGCTGACGAGAGGCAAAGCCATCTCTGACTCAGTCTCAGGCAGCAGGGGGTTATCAAAGCGGGGCGTAGCTTCATCCACATTGAGCGCGACACGAGCTTCAGACGTCGCCACGCATGTACCAATCATCGAGTCACCACCGACGCGAAGGCGGTGTCCATTCCTCAACATCTGCCGACCGGCTTCGCCGGTACCGGCTCTCAACTCCGCCCACTTCTCCGTATCATCGAGCAAGAAGATACCCACGTAGTAGAGTCCGAAACGCTGCCGTATGAGCTCAACCGATTGGGGCAGCAGCTCATCCAGACTGAGCATCGAAGATGCAGCTTGCGATATCTCCGCGGCGGTCTGCATCCGCACAGTTCGCTCTTGCATGTCATCAAGCAGCATTTCCCGATCCGATGGATCCGCTTGGGGCAGTTGCGCCAGCTGCTCGCGCAACCTCGCCAACTCCGCCAGCAATTCCGACCGGCTCTTTGATGTCTCGACCATATCTACACGTCTTTCCCGCAGCTCAAACCAGTATCACGCCAACAACCGCGGCAGCGCAAAAGTCCCTACTTTCCCCCATCATCCACGTCACCATTGCCCCCGGCATCGCTCGCATCCGCTTTGGATGGTCGGAATTGGACGATATTGCGGGAGGTACCAAACGCGCGGCCTAACTCTCGGACGGCTGTTTGAAGAACCCCCTCGACATCCGGCGCCTGCTGGATGCGACCCGTAATCTGACGGATAAGTCGCTCCCGTCGCGCTCGCGACCTGCTCTCGCTGAGGAGCTGAGCGTTTTCAAGCGACAGACCCGCCTGTATGCTAATAGCCTCAGCCAGGTCGCGCTCCTCATCTGTCCAGGGCGAGACACTGGGATCCCGCATCAGGACAATCGAACCGATCTCATGACCGCGCAAGACGATGGGTACGACGAGCCGTCCATCATCCTCCGTCTGTTCAGTTCGTCTTGAGGCATTTCCGGCAGGCTGGACCTCGAATCCATCGTACCGGTAGACGCGCTCTCCGACGCCGGCCCACGTAGCCTCCATGCGCTCACCATAAGCCGTTTCAAACCGCCGGATCGCTGCCTGGCTCTCCTCAAACAGACGAGCGTTCTCAATCGCCAAGCCGAGCTGATCAGCGACGATGCTCAAGACCTCAATGTCATCGGGGCCAAAGGCGTCTGGCTGCTTTGATTGAACGTCCAAGACCCCTATTACCCGATCCTGTACCTGCAGAGGTAGCGCCATCTCCGAACGGGTCTCGCTTAGCTCTTGAGTCTTCAACCATGCACGGTCCTGCGCGACATCCAGCGCAATTCTTGGCTCACCAGTCTGGGCGACGGAACCGACAATGCCCTCCCGACCGACGCGCAGGCTGTGTCCGCGTCCGATCATCCGATCGCCACCCTCCGAAGAAGCCGATCGCAAGACCGCATGTTCCTGTGAATCATCAAGCAAAAAGATGCCCGTGTGATAGAAGCCGAAACTCTCTGAGATGAGGTCCACAACCGTCCTCATCAGATCCTCCACATCGCGAATCGCCGCAGCCTCACGCGCGACGGTCGACGCGATCTGAAGCTGTCTCGAGCGATTCTCCAGATCCCGAGTGCGTGCTTGGACCCGGTCCTCCATCGACGATCGGGCTTGCACCAACTCCTCGCTTAGCTGCTTAAGCATAACCTCAGCAGCCTGTTTCTTGAGCAAGTTCCTGCGCTGGAGCAGCGCCGCTCCCAAGGCAACAACCACACTCCCCAGGACACCTCCAACCGTCATACCATACCGTTCTAGGAAGGGGGGCGGGCGGTTGAGAATCACCGTGCTAGGTGCACCGATCCTGGTCGTCGCGTCTGGCAGATCACTCAACCGGATGTCGAACCTTTTGAGCTGCTCATAATCGAACATGTAGCGGTTGGGGCTCTGTTCCACGACCGCCAGCCGCCGAATATCGGCGCCATTCAACACCTGAATCGCCATCTCAGCCGCGGTCTCCCCCTGAAGTTCAGCGCTGGTCAGCATACCCCCGACCAATCCCCAGCCCAGATAGACGTCCCAAAGGCCGTAGACCGGAAGATTGGTCATCTCGGACAGTAGTTGAATGTCCGCCTCATAGGTATGGAACCGTCCGTCGCCGCCACGATTGAGGAGGATGAGCGAGACCACGCTGTCGTCCGTAAGGTTCCGGAGTACCTGCAGGTCTTCAATAGAGGGATCCAAGATAATGGTGAAGTCCACTTGATCCTCAAAGCCGGGCAAGACCGCCTCCAGCTCTTGTTGCACGAGCTGTCCCGTCGCGGTAGCATCGTTCACGACGTAGATGTGGCGGGTGTCGGGATGCAGATCCAGCGCGACGTCGATCGTGGATCTGATATCCACCTGCTCGACAACGCCGGTGAATTGCTCAAGTCCGTCGAGGTCCTCGCTCTGGAAGGAATTCACGCCACAGAAGATCACGGGTGTCTCCGGAAAGAGCGCGTCGCGATGGGCACGCAGGAAATTGTAGGCATCGTCATCCGAGACGATGATAAGGTCCAGGGACGCACCCCCGTACTTCGTCGCTAGATATTCGTGCCATTGTTGCTCCAGAGCGTCATCAAACGCCATCCGTTTGGCATCCATGTACTCAATATAGAGCTCGGTGGTGTCGGCGACAGGGTTCGTCTTCGGGTCCAGCAAGGTTGACTGAATGGCCTCCACGATACCATCGGTCCAGCTCAAGCCCTGGTGATAGGAGTTCAGCACCAACACATGGTGAACGATCGCCTGGGCCCGTAAGGGTACCGGTCGAACAGCGACCAGGATCAAGAACGACGCGACCAACATCCGTGTTAAGGTCGCCCCATCCCCCCAGCCGGGACGGTTGTCATCATTCCGAACTACCATTATCGCTCCCGTTTCTCACCCCGATGGTACCGAACGCCAAACGCACACTAAGGGTTTGGAGAAATACGATCGCCCCCATCCCGTGCTCTCAGCTCCGTCCTCGTGGGCATGGACCTGTGAGCTCGCTCTCTTGTAGTCTCTAGAAGGCGTCATCGTCGCCGTTTCCACCCACCCGATGCCATTTCCGCACCCCCTGGACCTCGATAGTGCCCGTCGCGCCAAGAGCCAACGATAGCTCCCGAAGCGTCGTCGCCATCACGCCGTCCACATCCGTCGCTGAGCTGCGGATACGCTCGGAGATCTCACCGGTCAACTGCTCGAAGCTGGCGCGCACCTGAGCCTCGTCCAGCAACCGCGCCTGCTCCAGGGCCTGACCGATCTGAGTGCATATAGCCCCCACAAATGCAACCTCACCCTCGCCCCAGGGCTCTTGGTGCGCTTCTTGCCGGAACACGACGGATCCTATGACCACGTCACGAACCCGAATCGGGGCCCTCAGTTCACGAGCTCCGCCATCCAGTTCTGCGATCGCAGGTCGCTCAGGCAAAGCTCCGGATAGCTCTTGAACTCGCCGCACGTCGGCGCCCGTATAGCGGAAGGCCAGATCTCGGGCGGACAAGCGTTCAGACCAGGACTCCTGAATCTGCTGACCATACCGCAGCCGCAGCTCTCGCAGCATTCGATCGCTTGCCTCTAGGAGACGGGCGTTCTCAATAGCCAGAGCGACCTGATCTGCCATACTGCGCAGCACGGCGATATCCTCTTCACTGAAGGCCGCCGGCATCTCCGTTTGGACATCCAAAACACCGATCAACCGCTCCTGCATCATCAGCGGCAGCGCCATCTCAGACCTGGTTCTCGGCAAGTCCGGGTTGTCGAAGAAGACCGGATCATCCCCCACGTCGAGCGCAATACGAGGTTGGCCTGACTGCGCCACAGATCCCACAATGCCCTGGCCGACGGCCAACTTATGCCCCCGAGCTAACATCCTTTGACCACCTTCGGAAGAAGCAGCGCGCAGCACCGCGTGCCTACGGGCGTCATCCAGCAAGAAAATGCCAACGTGGTCATAATCGAAGTACTCCGGGATCAGCCGGACCATCTCGGCAAGAAGTTCATCCACATCCCTGATCACCGCCACGGCGCCTGAGACGCGAGCCGCGGCCTGTAACTGGAGCGATCGTCTCCGTAACGCGTCGGTGCGCGCCTCAACGCGCGCCTCGAGACCGGCGTATGTACTGCGCATTCGATCAACCATGCGATTGAGAGCCACCGCTAGCTCTCCAAACTCATCCTCGCCAGAGACCGGCACACTCTGTGTCAGATCACCATCCGCGACACATTGGACATAATCCCGCATCACCTTCAGTAGGCCCAACGACCGCCTTGCGATGAAACGGGCTCCAAGGACAAAGAGCACGATGACCCCCAGCATCACCGCCGCGAGCCTGAACATGGTATGGAGAAGCGGTTGGCCCACCGCAGGGGCGTGACGAACCTCCAAGAGAAGCGCTACATCGAGATCCTCAACCCAGCTGTACGCGCCGAGAACCAACTCACCTTGGCCATTCTCATAGATGCCGTTGCCCAGGACGTCTTCCCGCAACATCCCTACTGCTCCCGACCAGAGCTTGGGGCGCAACGTCGTGCTCACACCAGGACCGGTGATCAATCTAAAAGAGCGATCTACGAGATATCGTTCCCAGCCGGTTCCAAAACTCGCTCGTCCCAACATATTACGTTGCATCCAGTCGAGGTCGAGCTCGGCGACCGTGACCGCGACCGTGCCATCCTCACCATCCACGGGCACGGAGATGAAGAGCAGTGTTCGTCCGGTCCCGGGGGATACAACGGCGGGGCTGAGATAAGCTCCCTTGAGGCCTTGCACAAAGTACGCGTCGGTTCCCTGATACTCTCCCTCGCGCGTGGGATCCGTAGAGATCACCACGCGTCCGTCCGGGCTTCTCAGCAAGGACAGCGTACGAAGGCCTGGTTGCTCCCGAACCGCGTTAACATATAGCGCAGACAGCGATGCGTAAGCCTCTCGATAGCCCGGTTGGCTTTCATCCTTTGTGCTTAGGACCTCTGCCCAAGCGCGCACCACAGACGACGTCGCCAGAGAGCTGAGTTGATATCGCTGCATCTGCACCCAACGACTCAACTCTCCCGTCTTGTTGGAGGCCGTGAGCGTCAGTTCCTCAAGCAAGCTCTCTCGACGGGAGTTGCGAAGTCCAACGTAGACGCCCGCACTCACGACGCAGAGGCCGATGACAAGACACAAGGACAACAGAAGGATAGCTCGGGTCGTCAAGTTTCGCAGAGGCGGCCTCATCGCGCAGCCCCCCCGACTCAACCTCGCAGATTCTTCACGCATCTTCTTCCGCCTCCGACAGATCTCGTCGATCCGAAGCCCGAAACTCCTGATCATCTTGTGGGGCATGGCCGTTGCGCTCGGCAGCTTGGAGCCTGATGGTGCCCTCGGAGGCCTGGAGTACTCGGCTCAGTTCACGAACCGATGTTTGAAGGATCGTCTCAACATCGGTAGAGTTCCGGATACGTGATCCTAGCGTCGATACCAATCGCTCGCGCTCGGCCTGGTCCGTTGCCAGATCCAAAAGCTGGAAGTTCTGCAACACGGTCGCGGCCTGATCAGCAAGGCCCCGGTAGAGGCGGATCTCCCGCTGGGTGAAGGCGTGCCTATCGGATACCGAACCCACAAGCAGCCACCCCAAAACCTGGTGCGTGAGCAACGGAATGATCAGTATGGACTCCATGCCGAACGTCTTACTGAGCATTTGGCGTGACCGTGGATCAAGCCCCGCCGCATCTCCAATGTCAACGATCGTCCTTGTCCCTTCCGGCGTCTCGCACAAGAACGGCATCGCCTCGATTGGCCATCTTCTGCCAACCAGATCAGTGGATCCGGTCACCGAGTTCCAAATGGCAGATACATGTACTTCCTCAACACCCAGCACAGGCCGCACGTCTCGCATCATCAGCACGCAACAATCGACAGCAGCCGTCGCCAAGTGTTTCACAAAGGCCAAGAGCACTTCATCTACTGTGGAGGCGTCCACAATTGCACGACTGCCGCGATAGAGAGCCCCGGCCTCCAAGAGAGCCTCTTGAGTATCGCCGAATAGGCGAGCGCGCTCCAAAGCTCTTCCTGCCTCCTCGGTGATGGCTCGAGCCAAGTTGATATCGTCTTGAGACAACCTTCTCCCATTTCCCAGCGCCACCTTCACAACACCGATGGCTTCTTCCGTTCCACCCAGCGACAACACCACATCCGGTTTGTCGAGAGCGTAGAGCGAGGTGTCAAGAGGCTGGATCTCGAGACCATCGTAGATGTAAGACCACTGCGGGCGCTGTGACGCGAGTCTGTGCCATCCCTGTTGCTGTTGGCGCAAAACGAGACGTCCGATCTCCCGTATCCTCTGCTCCGCTTCCTCAAGCAAGCGTGCGTTCTCAATAGCTAGACCGATCTGATCTGCCATGATCTGAAGATAGGCAACGTCATCTTGAGAGAAGAAAGCCGGTTTGTCCGATTGAATATCCAGCACCCCCGTGACCTCTCCACGCACCCGAAACGGCAAACTGATCTCCGATCGAGCGTTGGCCAACTCAGAGACGACAAGGGGCTGGGCATCGTCCGCCATATCCAGGGCGATTCTCGGTTCGCCCGTAGCCGCTACATCACCGATGATTCCGGGGGCGCCAACCGCCATTCGGAATCCCTCTTCTAGCAGGCGTTCCCCCCCACCCGGAGAGCTTGCGCGCATCACGGCCCGTCGCCGCGCATCATCGATCAGGTAGACGCCCACATGATAGAAACCGAACTGCTCCGCAATCTGCTGCGCTGCGACCTCCGGCAGGGCATCCACATCCCGAATCGACGCTGCCTGCCTTGCCACCCGAGCCGCGGTCTCCACCTGTACCGATCTTCGCTCCAGATCCACCGTTCGCAGCGCGACACGTTCCTCCAGATCAGCCACCATCTCCCGCAACCTGGTCGTCATCCGGTTGAAGGCAACAGCTAATGCCCCGATCTCATCCCCGCGTGTCACGGGCACCATCCGGTTTAGCTCACCTTCCGCGATCTCCGTCGCAACTTCGGACACCTCCTGGAGGGGGCCAGCGATATCTCGCGCGATGAAGATGGAGAACCCGACCGCAACTGCGACAGATATGAAGGTGAGAGCGAGGTTCATACCCACCATGGTCATCGCTGTCCGCGCTGTCCAGCTCCTGGGAGCCTCGATGACCACGCCGAAATTGAGACTCGGCAACCAGCGGTACACGCCCAACACCGGTTCGCCGTTGTGGTTCCGATAGCGCCCACGGTCATCCGCTTGGACGGCAATCACCTGGTTCACTCCTCCCGGGGCCTCAACAACCTCTCCAACCGAAGGACCTGAGACAACTCCGGTGAAGAGACGGTGATCGGGATCGACAAGGTAGATCTCAGTCGAGGTATCTAGACCGGTCCGGTCCCTTACGATTTCACCCACCCTCTCCGCAGACGTACGGCCTATCAGAACACCGGCAACCTCACCATCCAAACCCCTAACAGGAATCGCAAGGGTGACCAAGGCCTCGCCTGACGAAGCCGATGGTTCAAAGATGCTGACGTAGGGGCCAGCCAATCCCTCTCGGACATAGGCAGTATCGCTGAAATCCTGGAGTTCATCCACCGGATCGGTGGAGAATACCACTGTGCCATCCCGGCCCACCAGGAGAACGGTGGCGAAGTTTTCTCGCACAGCGAGCATGTTCATAAGACGGCTCTTCTGTAGCGTGTAGGTGTCAAGGAAAGCCTGCGAATCCCGCTCTGCCGTCAGCAGTGTTGACAACCCAGACGCCTCCAACTCCCGAAGCGCCAGGAGATCCAATTGCAGGTCCTCCAGCCAGGTAGTCAGCCGGTCCTCGCGAACGCGAGCAGCGGCCTCCAGTTCGTCCAGAATGCGCCTCTCGCTGCTTCGCAGGCCGAAGACGACGGAAACACTGGCAATCAGCATGCCAGGTATCAAAGCGACGAGCCCGAACGAGATGATGAGTCGCGTCCTTATTCGACCGGACTGAGCAATGCGAATACCCACAAGGGCAAAGGCCAAGATCAACACAATGAAAGCCATCGGCGGCACCACACTCGCTGTCATATCCAGCGCGAGGTCATAGCGTGGGAGGGGCTCCACCAGCCGGATGAACAGCGCCAACGCGACCAATGCCCCCATCGCGACGAGACGGAGGCCCCAACGACGTGGAGCGATGATCTGTCCCACGACGAGCAACAAGAGCACGCCACCCGCGACAATGTAGCCGTCGATGCCACGCAAGACCAACATCACGACAATGAGATCAAACACCACCGACGCCATGACAGCGTAGATCGCTCGGTCCCGATACCCGCGAACCGCCAAGTAAATCGCCGCGACTTCGAAGCCGGCGAAAACCGCCCCCCCTATCGATGTCACAAGCATCTGCCAGATAGAACTGTCGAAGTAAGCAACCATCGATGTCGCAGCCCCTAGCAGAGACAAAGTAGCCAGGATTTCGGCCACCCGTCTGATCAACAGGTCAGATCGAAGTACATTCATCCCAGGAGTCGAGCGTTCCTCACTTTCCGAATCGCGGATCGGAAAGTCTAGTGCTCGCAGCTCTTTTTCTCGGCTGTCCGGCATACTCAGTCTCTCCGATTACTACCTGGCCTCGGAATCCATGGGTTCACTCGAGCTCTCATCAGGATCGGCTCCGGAAGCGTCCTCTTCGATACCTCCCGGGGTACTATCGGGGGCGGCTTCCGAGGCGCCCTCGGACTTGGCTTCGGACGCACCCTCGGATTCAGCTTCCGAGGCACCCTCGGACTTGGCTTCGGACGTACCCTCGGATTCAGCTTCCGAGGCGCCCTCGGATTCGGTTTCCGAGGCGGTTTCTGATTCGTCAGGCGGTGTTATCTCAATGGACGTCAGTTCGGCGCCCAGGACGCGACCGATCCCCTGAGCGGTTGTGCGCATGATCATGTCTGGATCGAAGGAAGAGCGCAGCTCGTCGCCGATGTCCGACAGAAGCCGCTCCTGCTCCAGTCGGGCACGAGCTTGTGACAACAACTGGGTGCGCTCCAATGCTGCCGCCCCAAGCTCGGTGAGTAACTGATGGAGACGACGTTCTATAGGCGTGAAGTGATGTACGGCAGTGTGAAGAACAGCAACGCTCCCCTCCACCGTCCGGCCTTCCGTGCGAATAGGCAGCAACGCCAAACCGGCTACATCGCTGCTCTCCGTCAACTCCGTCAGTGCACCCGCCAACTCGGGGCTTAACGAGGGATCCAACTCATTGAGGTCCGCGGCCCACAGGGGCAAATCCAGTGATAGTCCCATAAGGATGACGTCAATCAGTTCAGGGGACTTCAGATCGGCTAGATCCTGCTCTGCGAAATCCACGCTTTCGCCCTGCATATCGGCCACGATCGTCAAGTCTCCAGTCACGCGACCGGTTCGGACGATCAACAACCTGGAGGGACTGAAATCCCGCAAGGTCTCGACGATGACACTGTAGACCTCGTTCTCGACGCGCGCTTTGGCCAGACGATTCGCAGTGCGATAGAACGGACTGGCCGTCTCCAGAACCGAGGCCTCATCACGCAAGCGGCGCGCGTTTTGAATCGCGAGCGCCAGGTGCGTGGTGAGACCTTCCAAGGTTGTCATATCCTCTTCTTCAAAGACGCCCGCATCCTGACTGTGGAGGTCCAGGACACCTATCATCTGATCTTCAAACATTATCGGTAGCGCCATCTCCGAGCGGGTCGACGTAAGCCCGGACGGCTTAGTGTAACCCTCGTCATCACGATCGTAGTCGACAATACGAGGGCGACGCTGCTTAACGACCGAAGCCACCACGCTGTGCGCCGATATCGCCACTCGGTGGCTGTGAAGCGCCATCTCCTTGCCGACAGTCGATGACGCCGCCCGGAGAATGGCCCAAGCACCGGTTCCATCGACCAGAAAGATCCCCACATGGTAGAGTCCGAACTGTGAGGCGATCAATTCTGCAGCGCGATTCAACAGAGCACCAAGCTCGAAAACCGTGGCAAGGAACTGCTCCACCGCCTGACTGGCCTTCAATTGGGCAATGCGCCTTCGCAGTCGTGCGTTTGAGTCCTGAATGGCGGAGAAGTCCTGATTCAGTTCCTCATGACCTTTCCACAAAACAGCATACCGCTCTTCCTCTCTCTGTAGCACGACCTCAAATCTGGAAAGCAGGAATTGCAGGCTTGCAACCAGAGCCCCCCCCAAAGCGGCGAAAAGCACCCAACCACCGATCATCGCGCTCAAAGGAGGCTGAGCGTCAGCGGCGACAAGCGGCAGTGAAAGGCCCAAACCGCGCGATCCGGCGAAAGCGAGCAGAAACAGACTCGCAATTGCCAGCAGGCCATAGGCTACTTTCGCATTCAGAGCGAGTGCCGTCAGAGCTACGGCGACCACATAGTATAAGCGGGCATTGCCTTGCCAGCCGCGAACCAAAAGATCGATCGTGCCGGCAAGCATCGTGGCAATCACCGCCGCCCAGGCGCGCGTTCTGATGGGCAGCGAGACCAAGCCGCCAACCAACATCAAGACAAAGACCAAAAAAGCCAGTGGAATGCCCCATAGAAGCCGGACCGACGCCAGGTAGTAGACAGACAGGACGAATAGCACGACGGCGACGATCAAAGCCCTTCGAGTCACGCGCCGCGTCAGGTATTCCCTCAAGCGTGGGATCGCTTCCTCCATCATCGACGTCGTCGGTTCCTCCATATTCTGCACTTCCTCACCTCGCACAAAGTCTCATCCGCGCTCGTCCTTCGTCGCGGATGTCAAGAGGGCTCCTAAACCTCGTCGAGCACAGGTACCGAGAAGGTAAACGTGCTGCCCGCCCCCGCCTCACTGTCAACCCAGATCTGCCCGCCATGCAGCTCGATGAACTCTTTGCTCAAAGCCAACCCCAGCCCCACGCCTTGGTCGTCACGACCGATGGCTCCAGACCCTTTCTCAAAGCGAGAGAAGATGCGGTTGCGATCCTCAAGCGGGATGCCGATGCCCGTGTCGCTCACGCTGACGTAGACCTCATCGTCATTTGCCCAGGCACGTAGCATAATGTGCCCGTGTTCGGTGAACTTCGCGGCATTGTTCAACAGATGAACGAGTACCTGACGCAACCGAATCGGATCGGCTCGAAGCATCGGAAGATCCTCCGGTATGTCCTCAATCAACTTGATCTCCTTGCCGCGCACGAGCGCGCTTGCCGTCGGCATCACCCCGTCCACGATGTCCTGCAGCGCCACACGCCGGAGGCCCAGTTCCACCAAGCCGGCCTGGAGTTGGGAGATGACCAGAATATCGTTGATGAGCAAAAGCAAGCGCTGACTATCACCGTGAATCTGCCTAAGGTCCTCAAGCTGTTGACTGTTCAGAGGTCCTTCAATCCCCTTCATGAGGAGTCGTGAGAAACCAATAATCGTGTTCAGTGGTTCACGCAACTCCCGTGACATATTTGCCAGGAACCGCGCCTTGAACGCCTCAGCCGCCTCCAGTTGTTCCATAGCCAGCCGCTCTCGTTCATAGGCCCGAGCATTCTCCAACGCAATGGTGACCTGGTTGGCCAGGAGCTCCAGCACCTCCAGCTCGTCCGCTTGG
>JBNGDU010000172.1:0-17400 GCA_049975025.1 Anaerolineae bacterium | reverse complement strand
GTCTCTATCCGCCGCTAGAGCGGCAGACCGTCGTTCGTATCGTTATAATGACGACATTCATGCTGCCGGGAGTTCTAAAGGCGGACTGGCGGCGCGTGGAGATACGGTGGCTGGGGGTCTGGGCACTGGTTGTGGCTTCACAGATTTTCGTCTTCGAGACGCCCGACCGGCCCCGGCTGCTACTCCCTCTAGTGCCGCCCCTGGCCTTGCTGGTTGCGTCCGGTTGGGCGCGCGTGAGACTACAGCGATTCTTGGGCCAAGCTTTGGTCGCACTTCTAGCGCTGGCACTCTTGCTGCAAACTGCGCCACTGGTGGCACAACTATCCCAGACCGCTGCGCCCCCTGCCCGGGCAGCAGCCTACATTAGCCGGCATTACGATTCTTCAAAGACGCTGATCGCCGCTGCCGGATCGTTCAGGGCCGTTCAGGTCGAGCTGCCCGACTACCCGGCGGTCTACCTCTATCAATTCGACCCCTCAGCCGCGTTGAGCGCTATCGAGGATGGGCGCTCGTTCGTCGCCATCTTCGACCGTGACCAATTCCCGGCAGAGGTCATCGACCTGTTAAGTCAAGGCGGAAGCTGGGTCACGGTGGAGGACCTGACCTTCAGCCGTGAACGCAGCATCCACACACAACACGATCAGGTGCGTGTGCAAGTGCTGGCCCCAGCCGACCAAGTGCCCGTAGAGGCCCTTAGGCTTCCTGCCGACGGATGTATCGATCTGGGCCGGGGAGATGAAGGTCGCTACCTGGGACAGGGCTGGTTCCGACCTGAGGATATCGGCGGCGTACAGGGCCGGTGGGCCGGACAGACCCTGACGACTTCCTTGCGCCTGAACCTGCCGGAAGGCCGCGACTACACGCTCTATCTCCGCGTCATGGCCTATCCGACCCACCAGCAGATCACCGTTCGCACGGACGCCGAGACCTTGGGCACCAAGCCCCTGCCCCCAACGTGGGGGGACGTGGAAATCGAGCTACCCGCGGACGCACGACCGACCAAGGCCGTCGTCCATCTATCGCTGATCCATGCCGCGTCAGCATCGCCCTATGACGTCACCGACGGCGGGAGCTCGGATAGACGCGAGCTAACAGCGGCTTATGATCGGATCTGCTTCCTGCCAGCGGAGCCTACAACCAACGGAGAGCCGACGGAGCAATCCAGCCCCTGACCCGTTCTCCCACCTCCGGCATCGGATCACCCATGTCCAACGTAAGGCGCAGCGTAACCCCCTCGTCCGTCGGCTGCTCGCAAGCTGTAGGGTGACAGGCGAGCACAAATCGGGTGATGCGTCCCTCAAAGACGCGCTGATGGACCTCAGCGGTGAAGCCGTTGACGGATCTGGGATTCTCCGCATCCAGATGGATACCCCACGGTAGAATCAGCAACGTTCCGGATGTACCTGGTTCAGGCAGGTCAGATCCTTCACCAAATCTCAATCGTCCCCAAGGCGTCTTGACCTCGCGGTCACCCTCCACGGTTGCAGAGAAGAGATTCGTCAGTCCCAGGAAGCGCGCGACCCACGGGTTTGCCGGGTTAGCATAGATCTCCTCCGGCCTCCCCGCCTGCACGAAAACGCCATTGTGGAGCAACGCAGCGCGATCGGCCAGGGCAAAGGCCTCGGCCTGGTCGTGCGTCACCGTGATCGTCGTCACCCCCACGCGTTGGAGAATATCAGCCAACTCCTCCATCAGACGCTCTTTCAAGGTACGATCAAGGGAGCCCAGAGGCTCGTCCAAAAGCAGCAAGCGTGGTTCGGGCGCCAAGCTACGGGCCAGAGCGACACGCTGACGCTCACCACCGGAAAGCTCAACCACGTTTCGCGAGCCAAATTCCTCCAGACCAACGAGGTCGAGCATCTCGCTAACCTGGGCTTTGATATCGGGCCGGCTCATGCCGCGCATTTTGAGCCCAAAGGCCACGTTCTCGGCGACCGTCCGGTGTGGAAAGAGGGCGTACTCCTGAAACATCAACACGATACCGCGCTGGTGCGTGGGCACCCGCGACAGATCCTCCCCCTCCAGCAAGATGCTGCCGGCCTCAGCGGGTTCGAGTCCCGCGATGATGCGCAGAAGCGTCGTCTTACCGCTGCCGGATGGCCCCAGAAAGCTGACGATCTCCCCGCGATCTATGTCCAGCGACAGACCGCTGAGAAGGGCTTCGCCCTCGTACTGTTTGTGGATATTCCTGATCTCGAGAAATGCCATAGTCAGAATGCTTGCGCTCCAGGCGGTCGCAGTTGCTCAATACCGACGAATCCCACCACGCTGACCGCCATAAGGATGGTGGACATCGCAAGGGCCTGCCCGTAGTTCAGGGCACCGGGTCTTGAAAGGAATCGGTAGATCGCGATCGGAATGGTGGGCAACTCCGGCCGGGCGATCATCGACGTAGCACCAAACTCCCCCATCGACACCGTGAACGCGAAAATAGCGCCGACAGCCAACGCACGCCAGACAATCGGCAGATCGACCTCAACGAAAACCCGAAAAGGTGAACCACCTAAGAGCGCCGCCGCCTCACGGAGTGCCGGTCGGATTGCCTGAAGCGCCGGCAGCACATTGCGTACGACGAACGGCAGAGCAACCAGGCCATGGGCGAAGACAATCAGTGCCACCGACCCGCGCAGCGCAAGAGGTGGCTGATCCATAGCCAGAAGGTAGCCGAGTCCTAAGGTCACCGCGGAGGTGCCCAGCGGCAACATGAAGAGCGCATCGATGAGCCAGCCGACCTTCCGGCGATAGAGCGCCAAAGAGGCCAACAATCCCAAGGCCAGGGCCAAACCCGTCGTCATAGCCGCGATCTTAAGCGAGTTACCTACTGCGGACAAGGGCGGCACGTAGAAGACGCTATGGCGTGGGTTTTCGAAGAGGGAGGCGTAGTATTGGAGTCCTCCCCGCACAGAACGCAGGACCAACGTGAGCAAAGGATACGCCAACAGCGCGACCATCAGCACCACGTTCGCGAAGACAAACGCTATCTCCCCGAGCTTCCGAGGTCGCCTGAGTGCGACCCATTGAGGCTTGAGCTCAAGCGGGCGACTTACCCGCTTCTGCATCCCGACATACACCAAAGTGAAAATCAACGTGAAGACGATTTGAACCAAAGAGAGCGCCGCCGCCAGGGGCAGATTCGCGAAGTAGACCGTCTGTCGGTAGATGGCCACCTCAAGGGTGGCGAACCGGGGGCCACCGAGAATCAGGATCACGCCAAAGCTCGTGAAGCAGAAAATGAAAACCAACACGCCGGCCGTGGCAACAGCCGGCATCAGCAGGGGCAAAGTCACTCGCCAGAAGACCCGCCACGGCGACGCCCCCAGCGTACGGGCCGCCATCTCAAGGTTGACGTCAAGCGTCGACCAAAATCCGCGCACCATACGGAGCACAACGGTGTAGTTGTAGAAGACGTGGGCGATAAGTATCGCTACAAACGTATACCGGAGATCGAGCGCCCCGCCGGTCAGGCGACTGAGCCAAGAGTTCGGGCCCAGAACCGCGCTAAACGCAGCAGCTACGACGACGGTCGGCAGCACAAAGGGCACGGTGGTCAGGGACTGGATCAGGCGCTTACCCGGGAAATCGTAGCGTGCGAAGACGTAAGCGCCTGGCAGTCCCAATAGCAAGGTGAGAAGGGTTGACAGAAGGGCCTGACCGAACGTGAAGCCAATGACGCGCAGGTTGCCACGCGATGTCAGACGCCGCAGCAGCTCCCCGACATCCGAACCATCCCCCCACGCAAGACTGACACGGACAATCTCCTGCAGAGGGTAGAAGTAGAAGACGACGAGAAAGACGAGGGGTAAGGCCAGTAAGAGGTAGAAGGTTATCCGCTTTTTCATCTCAGAACAACATCGCTCCACGCCTCAATCCAAGCCTCACGATTCTGCTCGATAGCATCGACGGCCATCGTCGCGGGTTCCTCTGCCTCGATGGCGAACTCACGGAAGACCTCCGGCAACTCAACGGCCTCATTGGTCGGGTAGACCCACATATTCAGCGGGATGTCGGCCTGGAACGTGTCGCTGAGCGCGAATTCCACAAAGGCCTCCGCCAGGTCACGGTTTTCAGCACCCTCTAGGATACCAACAAACTCGATCTGACGAAAGCAGGTCCCCGGTGCTACCACCGCGCCCGTTGGCGACTCCTCCAAAGGCTCCTCGCTGAAATAGACTTCGGCGGCAGGACTGGTGGCGTAACTCACCACGATCGGGCGCGCGCCCTCGCTGTTGACACCGCCGCTGAACTCACTGTAGTATGCAGTACTCCAGCCATCGACTACCAGCAACTCATTCTCTACCAAACCCCGCCAGAAATCAAGGTGGTCGTCCTCACCCAACGTCGAAATCGTGGTCAGCAGAAATGCCAGGCCGGGCGATGAAGAAGCCGGGTTCTCCACGACCAGCAGCCCGCTGTAGACCGGATCGGTCAACGTCTCCAGCGTCTCCGGCACCGGGATATCGTTGTCCGCGAAGTAGGCCTTGTCGTAGTTCAGACAGACATCACCGTAGTCGACGGGCGAAACTCGATGCTGATCGTCCAACTCGTACTGGTCCGGGATCTGGTCGAGATTCTCAGCCTCGTAGGACGCGAAGATACCGGCCTCGAGCGCTCGACTCAGGAAGGTATTGTCGATGCCATACATCACGTCAGCCTGGGGGTTGTCCTTGCTCAAAATCGCCTGACTGACCATCTGACCGGTGTCCCCGGCGTCCAGGAACTGAAGCCGCGCGTTGTTCGCGTCCTCGAATTCGGCAACGACCTCGTCGCTGATAGCAAAGCTGCCATACGTCATCACACGGAGTTCACGCGGCGCCTTGGGTGTGGGTTCAGCCACTGACGTGGAGGTCGGGGCCGTCGTGGGTTCTGTCGTCGCCGGAGCGCATCTAACCAAAACCGCCAAGATCAACACACTCAAAATCCAAAGGCGTTTCACAGTCTTCCTCCTCATAGCGCACTCAGCAGTGCGCACACACTAATCCGAATGGCGCTCGTGAAAGCACCACAGCTTACCCTTCGCTAACCGTACCGTCGCGATGGTGTCCTTGAGATGATTGCTGACCCCACGAGCCGGTCCAAAGACCAGGGGTTCGGACTTCAAGGGATAGGCCAGCCCAGAGGTCTCCACACCTTCCGCCGTGCCACCTAGTGGAATAAGGGACACGCGATCCCCAGCTTGCCCTTCCAACGTCAGTTCCTCGCCGGCCCGCAGCAGGCGCAGGATCCAGTCACCGTCCACCATCACCACATCGCGACCTTGCAGCTCCGGAAGCGCCAGCAGAAGCAGGTTGGCCAGTGCCTGATCCGGACGCCCACCAAAGGCGCCCAAGACCACGATCTGCTCCACATCGTCGGCGTCCGGGTACGTCTCCGCAGCCCACAGGAGCGCCAGCTCCAGGTCGGTCTCGTCCTTCTCCGCCGGGGACTCGTGGACTCTGCATCCGTGATACCGCAGTTGGTTCTTGAGTGATTTGGACAGGGAGTCCAGGTCGCCGACGATGTGGTCGGGCACCAAGTCGACTTCCATCACGTGAAACGTGCCGCCGTCTGCAGCGACGAGGAGGTCGCCGGGACGACGCCACCTCGCCACCTCGGACGCGGGATCCTCCATCACGCCATTGGCAAAGATAAGAATGCGCATCGACATTCACCTCCATAAACACAAAAATCCCCGCCAGCCGAAGTAGGCTGCTTGGGGATTTAAGCGTGAGCGCTCCCTCCGCTGGCATAATCCAGATCAGGTTCTAGGGTCGGTGTCTGCGATAACACCCTCTCAGCCCGTACACGGGCTCCCCTGGACTCGGGTAATCAATATAAGCTAGTTAAGGCACAATTAAATTATAGCAACGTTTTCCTTTTTGTAAAGCCGAAGTTTTGAGCTTGACATTTCGGGCCGTGGGTCTATAATCCGAACAATCTACTACGCCAAAGCGTTGAGCGGGACGAGTACCCGGCGGAACGTGACAGAAAGTGGAGGTCACCGGCTGAGAGCCTCCTACACGGGAACCCGGCGAAGACCACCTGCGAGCGGGTGACTGAAAAGGCTATCACTAATTGAGCGCCTGAGTACGTCATCCCGGGGTCGCCCGTTATAGCGATAAGAGGGCCCGAGCTCGTGACCTGAGCACCACTAACTCGGGAACTTGGGTGGAACCGCGTAATGCCCTGCGTCCCAAGAGGATGCAGGGTCTTTTTGTATTCGTCTGAACATCACTGAGGGGGAACGGCAATGCAGACCGTCGTGATGAAATTCGGTGGAACATCGGTGGGTAGCGCAGAGGCCATAACGCAGGCGTCAACCATCGTCGAGACGCACAGAACGGAGTGGGACCGGATCGTCGTTGTGGTCTCGGCGATGAGGGGTGTGACGGACGCGTTGATCGAGGGCGCCCGAACCGCAGCACAGGGCGACGATCAAACCTATCGGGGCATCGTCTCCGACCTCCGGGTTCGGCACACCCTCGCGACGGCTGAACTCCTGGATGATCAGGAGTCCCGCACGGCCCTGCTGAAGATCGTCGATGGTTACCTCGATGAGTTCGCGACTTTCTGCCACAGCGTCCACGTGTTGGGCGAGGTGACGCCCCGGGCTATGGACGCCATCAGCTCGCTCGGCGAGCGGGTCAATGCCCGCATTGTAGCGGCACGGCTGCGGGGGCACGGACTACGGGCCACGGCGGTTGACGCGACGCAGCTCATCGTCACCGATAGCCGTTTCCAACAGGCCACACCCTTGATGGATCAAACGAGGGCTCGTGTGCAGGAGCACCTCATGCCCTTGCTCGAAGAAGGTATCATTCCAGTGGTCACCGGTTTTATGGGCGCAACTGAGGATGGCGTGACGACAACCTTGGGCCGCGGCGGCAGCGACTACAGCGCCTCCATCTTGGGTGCAGCGCTGGATGCCGATGAGGTCTGGACGTGGACCGATGTCGACGGGGTGTTGACGTCCGATCCTCGCATTGTGTCGGATGCCCGTATCATCCCCGAACTATCCTACAGTGAGGTCGGCGAGCTGGCCTATTTTGGCGCCAAGGTGCTCCATCCCAAGACCATCCGCCCCGTCGTAGAACGCGGTATTCCATTGTGGGTCAAGAACACATTCAACCCAAGCTGTCCAGGGACGCGGATCGTGGCCGAGCCCAAGAACACGCCGGGCACCGTCAAAGCGGTCACGGCTATTCACGGGCTCAGCATGGTCACCGTAGAAGGACGAGGTATGATGGGCGTGCCCGGCATCGCAGCCCGGACTTTCTCGGCCGTTGCGAGTCAGGGAACCAGCGTCCTGATGATCTCTCAGGCCTCCTCCGAACAGTCCATCTGCTTCGTCATACCCACCGAGGACGTGAGCTCAGTGATCGCTGCTTTGGAACAGGAATTGGCCCTGGAGCTGGCCCGGAGGGACATCGATCGGGTCTGGTCTATGGATGATATCGTGATCGTCTCGGCTGTGGGAGCCGGCATGCGAGGCACGCCGGGCGTCGCCGCGGGCCTCTTCAACGCCTTGGCAAGCGAACACATCAACGTCATCGCGATCGCTCAAGGGTCCTCGGAGTGCAGTATCTCACTCGTCGTCAACGCGGAGCAAGCGACGCACGCCGTGCGTCGCATCCACGACCAGGTGATTAACCATGGCTAGACAGACTCTCATCCCGGTGGCCACACGTCACACCGCCGACGCAAACGTGCGTCGCATCCACGACCAGATGATCAACCATGGCTAGGAAACGTCACATCCCGGCGGCCACACGTCACACCGCCGACGCAGACGTGCGTCGCGTTTACGAGGAGGCGATTGACCATGGCTAGACAGAAGCGGATCCCTGTGGCAGTGTTGGGGGCTACCGGCGCCGTTGGGCAGCGCTTCGCGCAACTGCTGGCGGATCATCCGTGGTTTGAGGTCGTGGCTTTGGCGGCCTCGGAGAGAAGCGCCGGTCAGCGCTACCGGGATGCCTGTCAATGGGTCATTTCCGGAGACCCACCGGCAGCCATCGGCGAGATGGTCGTGCAGCCGTTGGAGCCGAGTCTTCCCGGACAGATCGTCTTCTCAGCCGTGCCCTCTTCGGTAGCGCGTGAGGTTGAGCCGCAGTTCGCCCAAGCCGGCTATCTGATCTGTTCCAATGCATCCACGCATCGAAACGTCGCCGACATTCCGCTCCTGATCCCCGAGATCAATGCCGATCATCTTGCACTCATCGGTTATCAACGTGAGCGTCGCGGATGGTCAGGGCTTATCGTGACCAGCCCCAACTGCACAATCACAGGAGTAGCCGTGGCATTGAAGCCCCTTCATGATGTTTTCAATCTCCGGAGGGTCTTTATGACGTCGATGCAGGCCGTCTCGGGCGCTGGATATCCCGGCGTGTCCTCGCTCGACATCATCGGCAACGTCGTGCCGCATATCCCGGGCGAGGAGGAGAAATTCCAACAAGAGCTCGCGAAGATGCTGGGCAGTGCGTCCGATGATCATCTCGCACCGGCGGACATCGTCGTCAGCGCCCACGCAAATCGGGTGCCCGTTCTCGATGGTCATACCGTGAGTATCTCGGCGGGGTTCGAACGCGCCCCCACGGCCCACGAAGCTATCGACGTCCTGCGCAACTACCGCCCGCCCGAGATCTGCCGGCGCCTTCCGAGCTCGCCTGACAGGCTGATCCACGTTAGAATGGAGCCTGATCGTCCCCAGCCTCGTAGAGACAGAGACGCAGCAGCAGGCATGGCGGTGAGCGTGGGTAGAATAAGACCTTGCCCTTTGCTGGACCTTCGTATGACCACGGTGACGCACAATACGCTTCGTGGCGCGGCCAGTGGGGCGATCCTTAACGCAGAGCTGCTGGTCGCCCAAGGCTACACGGGATAAATGAGCTCTCCACACCAGCCAGATTCACGAGGACACGAAACTATGGAAAACTACGGTCTCACATCCGTCTCGGCTTTTCTCGGCGATATGTTGGTCTACCGCAATCTCGAACCCATGGATTCTCGTCTGCCGGCCTTCGATCAGATCGCGCCCTGCTTGGGCATCCGGCAGGGAGATGGCCCCCGTACGCCGCGTAAGACCGAGGCTGATTACGCTCGCGTGATGGCCTATCTACTTCGGTACGCGCGCGCCTTGACGACCGACAAGGAGCCGATTGAGCGCCTGATCTACGTGGGAGACACGCAACTTAACGATGGCACCGCGTTTGCGAACCTATGTACAGCCGGTGGTTGGCCCGGCCTGGCTTTCATTGGGTCGGAGACACCTGATCCGGCGGCGGTGAGGACAGTCAACAGAAGTCCGGGCACGCTCTATCTGGCCAACCGCTGGGCGATGCTAGAGGACTTTGAGGCCTATTGCGCTGCCAAGGAGTTCCCGCTCGACGTGCACACCGCGGTGATCCTGGATCTCGATAAGACGACGCTTGGGGCTCGAGGACGCAACGACCACGTGATCAACGAGGCTCGAGTTGCAGCGGTCCGGGACACGGTCGCAGGCATGCTCGGCGCTGATTTTGACGCCGAGGAGTTCAGAACCGCCTACGACAAGCTGAACCAAACGGAGTTTCATCCTTTCACGACAGACAATCAGGACTACCTGGCCTACTTGTGCCTCATCATCGGCAGCGGCCTCTTCTCGCTGGCGACGGTCGTAGATCAGATTAGAAGCGGTGAGCTTGCCGAGTTCTCTCAGTTCCTGGCTGATGTAGAGGCGAATTCAAAGGCGCTACCGGAACGCCTAAGGGCACTCCACGAGGACATCTACGAGCGCGTGCGCGACGGTGATCCGACGCCTTTCAAAGCCTTCCGCCGGCAGGAGTACCTGACCACCATCCGGCGGATGGGTCATCTGCCTGGCGATGCGGAGCCCGCCGACCTCCTGGCGAGCGAGATCGTTATCACCCAGGAGGTGCGTGAGATCGCGCTGCGATGGCGTGACCAGGGCGTGTTGCTTTTTGGTCTGTCGGACAAACCGGATGAGGCTTCGATTCCCACACAAGCCCTCGCCGATCAAGGATATGAAGCCATCCATCGAACCCAAACGCACGCTGTGGGCACGACCGAAACCGAGGGTCAGATATGATCATCGGCCACCTCGCTATCTCAATCCTCGAACACCGCTATCTCAACGCACAGCTTGGGCCCGTGTTGGTCGGCGGGCTCTTTCCGGATCTCCTGGACAAGAGCCTCTGCCACCTTCTGCACATCACGCCGAGCGGACGGATGTACGCTCACACCGTCGTGGGCCTGCTCGCCTCAACCATCACTGTAAGAGTGGCCACAGACAGAAGCACCGCCCGAAGCTGGGCATTGGGGTACGCCGGTCATCTAGTGGCCGACAGCGGTGGCAGGTTGCCTTGGTGGTACCCGTTCCAAAGCTACGCCTTCGAGCCCTCTCCCCACATCGACGAGATCCTCAAGCGCTTCCTGCACGATCGCCGCGAGCTGGCGCTGGAGCTGGTGCTGCTCTTATGGGCGGTGATCGCGCTCGCAACAGCTTCGGGATCATCTGATCGCCGGCTCCGGACCGCGAGGGAGCACCGCCCATGATATTCGGTCATCTCGCCGTCTCGGCCCTGGAGCACCGGTACGCTAAAGCCGAATTCATACCGGTCATGGCCGCGGCTGTATTGCCCGATGTTGTAGATAAGGTATCGCACTACGTTCTCGGACAAGGCGAGGTCGGACGTCTGTGGGGGCATACGCTGATCGGTGTCTTCGCGTCCACTCTCATCGTCCTCCTCGTCTGGGGCAAACGCTGGGCCGCGAGCTGGGCGCTGGGCTACCTATCGCATCTCGTCTGCGACATCGGCGGCGTCGTCCCGTTGTTACATCCATTCGTGGCGTATGAGTTCCCACCGTCCTATGATTTCAGGACCACGCTTGGAATGGGGTTGAGCAACTATCCCCGGCTCGCGCTGGAGACGGCCCTCTCGACCTGGGCCTTTGCTGCGTTACGCTCTTGCATCAGGCCAACGCTCAGGCATCTGGTCACCATGGTGAGATCATTGCGATCCCGACCAGGTGGAGAGCGGGGCCACGGCTCCTACAGTCCAAACCGCGCGACCGATCAGGCCAAGTATAGCGAGACAGACACAGTTGAAGGCTCGGATCTCAGCCCTGTTGGTCGGAGCGTTCACAGGAGTCTCAATCCAAACTCTGAATGACTGGGGGTAAACATGGCTTACCATAGCTGGCTTGAGTGCATCCGCGGTTGTGGGCACCGGCATTCTATCTTCGAGGTCGTCTACCGGTGCGAGGAATGTGGAGGGCTGCTTGACGTTGAGCACGATATTGAGGCCCTCAAAGACCGGAGTCCGGCTGCTTGGATCCAGCTCTTTGAGCGCCGGACCCGTACAACCGAATGGCCTTATGGAAGCGGCGTGTGGGGCAAGAAGGAATGGGTGTGCCCGGAGGTCGACGCCGAAAACGTCGTATCCATGTACGAAGGGCATACGAATTCCTTCTGGGCCGAGCGCCTAGGTAAGGAGATCGGCGTCGAGGATCTCTGGGTGAAACTCTGCGGCAACAGCCACACCGGCTCGTTCAAGGACCTGGGTATGACGGTGCTGGTCTCTGTGGTTCGCCAGATGATCTCGGATGGCAAGCCTATTCGCGCCGTGGCCTGCGCATCCACCGGCGATACGTCAGCCGCGCTGGCGGCGTACGGCGCAGCCGCCGGCATACCGGCAGTGGTCCTGCTGCCAAAGGGCAAAGTCTCAACCGCGCAGCTGATTCAGCCTATCGCCAACGGCGCTTTGGTCCTCGCCCTGGACACAGACTTCGATGGCTGCATGCGGATCGTCAAGCAGATCACCCAGGACCCCACGATCTACCTGGCCAATTCCATGAATGCTCTGCGCATGGAGGGCCAGAAGACCGTCGCCTTCGAGATCGTCCAGCAGTTCGATTGGCAGGTACCTGACTGGATAGTCATTCCGGTCGGCAATTTGGGCAATGTCAGCGCCTTGGGCAAAGGCTTCCTCATGTTGAAGGATCTGGGCCTCATCCAGAAACTACCCCGAATCGCCTGCGCTCAGTCCGCCCGCGCCAATCCGCTCTATTTGAGCTATCAGACGGGCTTCAAGGAATTCAAGCCGGTCAAAGCGGAGAAGACCCTCGCCAGCGCGATCCAAATCGGGAATCCCGTGAGTTACGAGAGGGCTGTCAAGGCCCTGGCCAAATTCGATGGCATCGTTGAGCAAGCCACGGAGGATGAGCTGGCCAACGCCGCAGCGCGAGCCGACCGCACCGGCATGTACGCGTGCCCACACACCGGCGTAGCTCTAGCCGTGCTCTTCAAAATGGTAGAACGGGGCGACATCCGCCCTGATGATCGCGTCGTCGTTATCTCTACGGCTCATGGACTGAAATTCACAGGGTTCAAGGTCGGCTACCACGAGGGAACGCTGGACGATGTGATCGCTCGGCACAGAAATCCGCCGGTGGAGTTACCGGCGGATTACGATGCGGTTCAGCGTGCGATAGACCAAGCGATCCAGGGCTAGCCCTGCTCCCGGAGATATCGGCCGCGAGGCGTTGTCTAGGAGATAACGTCGAGATCTCTGCCTATGCCGGCGAACTTCTCCAAGCCATAGTCCAAGTCGTCCTTGGAAAGCGCAGCGGAGATCATCACCCGGATACGCGCCTCGCCCTTGGGGACGGTGGGGAATCCCAGGGCCATGGCGAAGACGCCTTCGTCGAAGAGACGCCGACTGAAGTTCTTGGCCAGCTTCACGTCCCCCAACATCACCGGCGTGATCGGCGTCACGCTCTGTCCGACGTCGAACCCCAGCGATTTCATACCCGACTTGAAGTACTCGGTGTTCTCCCATAGACGATCCACCAAATCGGTTGAACCGGCCAGGACCCTAACCGCGGCGAGACACGCGGCGGTGTCGGCAGCGGTCACAGCGTTGGAGAATAGGAAGGGGCGCGCCTTCTGGCGCAGGAAGTCAACGATCACGCCTTTGCCGGCCACGACGCCGCCCACCACGCCAAACGCCTTTGAGAACGTACCGATCTCCGCGTCAAACTTGCCGTGCAGATCATAGTGGTCGACAATACCGCGCCCTCCCTCACCGAGCACGCCCTCCCCATGGGCGTCGTCGACCATCGTCATAAGGCCATAAGTCTCGGCGACCTCATAGATCCCGTCCAGGGGCGCGATATCACCATCCATTGAGAACACACCATCCGTCACCACGAGACCGCGGCGGTAATCCGGCAGATGCTGCTTGACCTTCACCTCCAGGTCGGCGACATCCGTGTGTTCATAGACGATGATTTTGGCGCGGCTGAGACGTGCGCCATCGATAATGCTGGCGTGATTGAGGCGATCCGAGAAAATGACGTCCTCACGCCCCACCAGTGCCGGGATCGCGGCCTGATTGGCGACGAAACCGCTCTGCAGATAGAGGGCATCCTCAACGCCCTTAAACTCTGCCACGGCCTTCTCCAATTCCACGTGCAGGGACAACGTGCCCGCTATGGAGCGCACAGCGGTCGGCCCCACCCCAAAGGCCTCAATCGCGTCCTGCGCCGCCTCCCGTAGACGCTCATCATTCGCCAGTCCCAGGTAGTTGTTGGTGCACAGGTTCAAGACCTTCTTCCCGTCCACATCCATCCAAGCCCCAGGCGGCGAATCGATCACCCGAAGGCTGATCAGCAGACCACTCTCTTCCAGCTCCTCCAGTTCTTCCTGGATCCAAGTAAGCTTCTCTTCGACCACGTAAGCCTCCTCTCTCATCCCTACGACGGGCAAACTCAAGACCAAGTGACCCATTGCCTGTGTATTCCGCGGTCCAAACGATGGGTTACGCCGTCTACACGCCGCGGACCGACAATGCGCTTATCTCAGTATAGCATCCGGCGATGTTCTCAGCAACGGTGGAGCCGCCTGCTGTTGAATGACAGATGTCAGGGAGCTATAGCTTTTCCACCCGGTGGCCTTCGTGGTATACTTACCTCACACATCCATGAAAAGTACCGCCTGGTATACAGTCAGGCACCATCTCATTAGGAGGTCTCTCAGATGAAGGATTTCCTCTCTTTGGCCGATCTTACCCCTCAAGCCATGCGTGATATTCTCGACCTCGCTGTCGACATCAAAGAGGAATGGAGAGCAGGCAAGCCCACCCCTTATCTTGAACGAAAAGTCCTGGGGATGATCTTCCAGAAACCCAGCCTCCGCACCCGCGTCTCCTTCGACGTTGCCATGCTGCAGCTCGGAGGTAACGCCCTTTATCTGTCCCCTAACGAGATCCAACTGGGCAAACGGGAAAGCGTTGCGGACGTCGCCCGTGTGATCTCGCGCTATGTCGACGTGGTGATGGCGCGGGTCTTCGGTCACTACGATGTCGTCGAGCTAGCCCGGTATGCTTCGGTGCCGATCGTCAATGGCCTGTCAGACTACGCACACCCTTGTCAGGGAATGGCCGATTTTCTTACGATTCTGGAGTATAAGGGCGACTTCGAGGGACTGAAGGTGGCTTATCTCGGCGATGGCAATAACGTCTCCACCTCATTGCTTTTCGGCGCTGCCCTGCTGGGCGTGGACTTCACCATCGCCACCCCCAAAGGCTACGAGTTGCATCCGGCTGTCTGGGCAATAGGTGAGAAGCTAGCGACCGGGACGGGCGCAAAACTCACGGCAACTTACAACCCGATTGAAGCCGCCGAGGGGGCTGATGTCATCTACACGGATACGTGGACCTCGATGGGGCAGGAAGAGGAAGCCCAGCGGCGCGCACGGGTTTTCCCCCCATACCGCGTGGACCAGGAGAAGATCTCGCACGCCAAAGAGGACGTCATAGTCATGCACTGTCTACCCGCACACCGAGGTGATGAGATCACGGATGCTGTAGCAGACGGACCCCACTCCGCATTGTTCGATCAAGCTGAGAACAGGCTCCACGCACAGAAGGCCATTCTGGTCTGGGTACTTGACGCCGGCTAAGGCTATCCGGTGGTACCCGTAGACGCCGGACACAAGAGGACCCGATATCGGGTTGCGGCGGTTGAAGCAGGGCCGTTTGGGACACGCTATCCCTGGGTCACCATTGCGGTCTCTCCGATGACAGGATCTTAGAGAAAAGGTCACCGATGGCAGGAAAACGCTTACGTTTCGAGGAAGCCATTCAGAAAGCGAACGACTTCGTCTGGGAAGAGCAGTGGGACGAGGCCATCACAGCGTATCGGCGAGCCCTTACTGAGTTCCCCGACAACGTCTCAGCATTGATGGGATATGCCTGGGCGCTCCTCAACGCTGAGGAGTATGACAAGGCAATTGAGGTCTACGAGCGGCTCACAGAGCTTTCTCCCTCGGACCCAGGCCCCTACGAGCGCATCGCGGAACTCACAGGACGTCGAGGCGATACGCAGCGCGCTGCGCACATGTACTATCAGGCTGCCAGGCGGTATGCACATCAAAGCTTGACCGCCAAGCATAGGTCGGCACTGGAATCCGCAGTAGAGCTGCAACCGCAAAATGCTGAGGCCTGGGCAGATCTCCTTGATCTCTACCAATCGCAGAATCAACCAGGGCGCGCCACCGTTGCCGCGCTTTGGCTCTGTTACCTCTATCAGGATGAGCATCGCGAAAAGGCCATCGATATCTGTCGCCAGATGCAATCCTATGTCCCGCACGAGCCCCGCCTCGGACAGGCGTTGATGCTGCTTCAGACAAAGCGCCGGGTGCCTCAACCCCCTCATCTCGGCTCGGAGGATGAGATGGTTATCGAGGAAAGCCTCGATGTCGGCGAGGAAGAGGGCAACGAGGATGCCGGCACGCCCGTCGAGATCGCTCGCCAACGTGCGCTGACCAAACTCGCCGAGTCGATCTTTGCTGATGAGAAGCCTCAGCTTCAGGGTGTGTCCCAGATGGAGGTCGACCTTCTTATCAGCCGTGCGGTGGACGCTCAGACCCGTGGCGATATCCAGCTTGCGACACAACATTACGAGCAGTTGATAGAAGTGGGCGCTTCAATGCCGTCTATCCACTTCAACCTGGGGCTGCTCTACAAAGAGCAAATGCACTTCGCCGAGGCGATTGAGCAGTTCGAGGCCTCGCTGAGCGATCCGGAGTACGTGCTGGGGAGCCACTTCTCGCTAGGAGAATGTTACCAGGCTGAAGGCAACTATCAGGAGGGCCTGAAACATTTCCTGGAAGCTGTCAAGGTTGTCGATGTTGCGACCATAGAAAGAGAACACGTTGATGATCTCATCCGCGTGTACGAGGGTCTCACCCAAAGCCTTGTAAGTACCGGTGAGCCGGAGCGCGCTCAGCAGGTCAGCGAGATGCTCGTTGATTTCCTCGGGCAACGAGGATGGGAAGACGGAGCTATCAAGGCGCGACACCGCCTCGACGATTTAGCTCGCGCGGGCACCGTGCTGAGCCTGGCGGAGCTGATCAGCATTCCTGGCTCTGAGGATATCCTGCGTTCTATCGCGCTGGCACAGGAGTACCAGCGTAGGGGCAAGATCTACTGCGCTCTGGAGGAGCTGTTCCACGCTCTCAGCGATGCTCCGGACTATCTACCCCTTCACCACCTGTTGGCCGTTCTGTTAAGAGAAAACGGCAATCTGGATGAAGCAACCGAGAAATTCCAAACCATCGCCCGCACCTATGAGATACGTGGACAGATTCCTCAGGCTCTGGCAACCTACAACCTGATTCTGGAGATATCCCCTCTTGATATCCCCGTACATCGCCGCGTGATCGACCTTCTGATCCAGCATGGACGCATCGACGAAGCTCTAAACCACTATCTTCAGACTGCAGACGCTTACTATCAACTCGCTCAACCCGACCGGGCGCGGGAGATCTACACGGAGGCTCAGCGGTTGGCCCCGCGAGGTTCTGCGGATAAGAATTGGGAGATTCGTATTCTCCATCGGATGGCCGACCTGGATGTGCAGCGCTTGGATTGGACAGCTGCGATCAAGGACAATGAGGACATCCTAAAGATCGCTCCGGACGACGAGCGGGCTCATTTGGCGCTCTTTCGCCTCTACCCGCGCACAGGGCGGAGACATCTCGGGATCAACACGCTGGATCAGTTGATCAAGCGCTATCTTTCCAAGCGCCAGTTCTCCAAGGTCCTGGCCATTCTCGAGGACCTTGTCGAGAGCGAACCGGAGAGCATTCCCCTCCGCACGAGAATCGCGCAGCTCTATCTCAATCTGGGTGAACGCGATAAGGCGATGGGGCATCTGGACGTGCTGGGGGATCTTCAACTGGAGGCCGGACAAAAGGGGTCAGCCATCAAGACCATCGAAGCCATCCTGGCGCTTAACCCTCCCAATCGACAAGCTTACGCCGATTTGTACCGCGAGCTAGCTCAGCGTGAGCCCCCGAGCCGGCGAGAAAAGGCAAGGTGAGCGTAGCTCTGGTAGTGTCTGGCTCAGCTGTAGCTGATGCAA
>JBNGDU010000171.1:9919-17486 GCA_049975025.1 Anaerolineae bacterium | reverse complement strand
CTATTACGTATCATGCGGATGTAAAGTTTCGAGTTGACTTGCTCGTGTCGGCGAATCAGCTAAGATGGCCTTATGGCATCAAACCGCATACTCATCTTTGGTGAGACCGCAGAGTTGCTTCCCCAGGTGACCTCCTTGTTGCCTGAGAGTGTGTCCGCTGCCTGCTTAACCACGAGTTCAGATCTCCTGTCCGCGTTGGATGAACGACCGGTTGGCTCGGTTGTTCTCATGCTATCTGCCGATGCGCCCTCGCTGGATCTGCCATCCCTTCGCCCCTATCTGCAGACGTCGCCGATCATACTTGTGGCGCTCGATGGTTTTCTGACGGCTTCAGTCCTGAATGAGTTAGTGGATTTGCCGCTCCAGGGCGTGCTGCCCTACCCCTTCCAGGCCGTTGAGTTCGAGGCTCTGCTCGATCGAAGCCTCGCCAAAAGCCTCCCGTTTTCCCGGAGTGAAGATATCGCCGACACCCTGGCCGAGACCAAGTTAGGTGCGATTCTGAAGAACGCCGCAGAGGTCGTTATCGTGACCGACGCCGCCAACCGCCTCTGGCTGTGGAGCGAGACGGCTGCGAGCCTGTTCGACCTGGATTCAGAGGCCAGGGGGCAGTTAGCCCACGAGCGTATAGCCTGCAGCGAGATCCGGGAGCTCTTCGACACAGCGACGCAGCAGGGATCGATGGTCCATACCGAAGTGGAGCTTCGCGATGGCCAGGTCTACAATGCCCAATTGAGCACGGTTCCGAACGTGGGACACGTCGTGGTGATGCAGGAGATCACGCATCTCAAGGAGCTTGATCGCCTGAAATCCGAGTTTGTCTCCACCGTCTCTCACGATCTGCGGACCCCCCTGACGACGATACAAGGATATATCGAGCTGTTGGATCGCGTAGGGTCGCTGAACGAGCAGCAGACCGATTTCATCAACCGAGCCCTGCGCAGCCTGAATCACATCACCGATCTGATCTCGGATCTGCTGGACATTGGCCGTATTGAGGCGGGTTACGATCTCGAGATGCGGGCGCTGCGTATGGATGAGTTAGTTCGGACGACGGCGGAAGCCGCCACGGTACAGGCGAGGTCTCAGGGTATACATCTCTTCATAGACGTTCCGGCAAGCCCCCTGCGGACCTGGGGCAATGCCCGACGGTTGCGACAGGTTTTGGAGAATCTCATCAGTAACGCTCTGAAATACAATCGGCCCAACGGATGGGTGAACGTAGAGGCGCGGCGTGATGAAGGACATATCGTCGTGTCGGTGAGTGACAGCGGCATCGGCATCTCCGCCGAGGATCAGGCTAGGATCTTTGAGCGTTTCTACCGTGTCCAAAGCCCCGAGACCGAGGATGTTTACGGCACCGGTTTGGGGTTAGCCATTGTGAAATCGGTGGTAGAGAAACACAAAGGCCGGGTATGGGTCGAAAGCACGCCGGGTGAGGGCAGCACATTTGCCTTCCTCCTGCCGCTTCACGAGGCGCCTGCCGGGGAAGCGCCCGATGATGCCGAGTCTATGCAGCGTTTGTGAAAGTGGGCCTTACTCAGCTTCCTCGCCCGATGCGAGTTCTGCGGGAAAGCCACCCACCCTCCGAATCGTGATGTCGCCGAAGAGTCTCTCCTGATGGGCGACCACGGCCTTCTGTTTCATAAGCTCCAAGACGGCTTGCAGCGTCACCACGGCTTCGAGCCGGGTCGGTTTATGGCTCAGAAGCTGCTGGAAGGTAATGCGGGTCCAGCGCTTCAGACGTTCGCGGATGAGCCCGATCTGCTGAACAATCGAGATCCTGGGCTTTTGGAGAGCACCTTCCGGACGAGGTTTGTCCGTGGGGAAGAGGGCGGTTTCGGCGGCTTGCCGGAGTCCCTCGATCGTCACATTTGAGAGGTCGAGGGTTACCCGCTTGGGGCGAGGGCTGAGTCCTGCGCGCACGTAGGAACGCAACTGCTTATGGTCCCGCTCTCGCAGCCAACCGGCGGCTTCCTTGTACTGGCGATAGGCTCGGAGTTGGCGAACCAATTCATCGCCTACGTCGTCCTCGTCCTCCGTCTCTTGGGCAGAAGCCGGCGGCTTGGGGAGCAATGCCTTAGACTTGATCCACAGCAACTTCGCTGCAACCGCCAGGAAATCCGCCAGGATCTCGATCTGTCCATCACCTCGCATCCGGTCCACATAGTCCAGGAACTGATCTGTGACCTGAGCCAGTGCTACCTTGGTGATATCCAGTTCGTTCTTCTCAATGAGCTGTAGAAGCAGATCCAGCGGTCCTTCAAAGACCGGGATATGGACCTCGTAGGTGGTGCTGAGGGTAGATTGCAGCGTGTGGGTATAGCTCATACCCCCAAAGCATAATGCAAATTGCGGAAATCGCAACCCGCTTTTTGGGAAATCTGGGATAATTTGGGATAAAAGGGTGGTTTTATTTGGGATAAACTGTGGTATGATCTAGGACAGTGGCCTCAAGCTAGGGGGATTTGAGCTCGGGCGGACACCCACTCTAGATCGGGCACTGGATCGCTTGCGAACTTGTCGAGTCTTCGCCGGGAGGTTTTGGTTTGTTGAACCCTGGAGGTCTCTACATTCGACAGAGATGGGCGCGATCGGTCCGATGCTAGGTATCCTAGTTCAGTTGTTAGTGGTCTTGAGCCTGTTGCTCTGGGCAGATCGGTGGTTACACCGACATCTCCAAGGGTTGATGTTACTTCTCACCGGAGATAGAGAGATAGCCCTTTGGCTGTATGCGATTGTGCTGCTCCCCGGCGTGGTCCTCCATGAATTGAGTCACGCTCTAGTGGCAAAGCTCGTCGGTGTTAAGATCGGTCGGATTAATATCCTGCCGCAACGCACCGGTCGACGCATCCAGTTGGGTTTCGTTCCCGTCGAGGATACCGACTTCCTGCGCGCCAGTCTTATCGGCGCTGCGCCGCTGGTGTTCGGCAGTTCGGCGGTTGTGGCCATCGGCTATCTGATCTTCGGCACGCCGGAGATCATCGCCGCTTTGACGACCGGCGATTGGCTCGTCGGGCTTGAGGAGCTGGCCAGGGTCGCCCGCGCCCCCGACGTTTGGGTCTGGGGCTACTTGGTCTTTGCCATCGGCAATACGATGTTGCCCAGCCGATCTGATATTCACGCCTGGCCTACCCTGGCGTTCGTCGGGGTTCTTGTCGCCGGCGTTGTCATATTCCTGGGGGGCACGACCCTCCTGCTCAATGGTCTCGGGCGCTTTCTCACCCTAGCTGCTCGATGGATGATTCTTCTTGGCGCAAGCACGTTGCTCGTCGACGTGCCGGTTTTCCTGGTGATCTTTCTTATCCAGAAGATGCTCGAGTATCTCAAGGGTGTGCGACTCGAGTATGAGTGAGGGACCCTGAGACGTGCGTACTTTGAAGTCGATATGGCCCGGCCTGCTTATCCTGCTCACGTACCTCATCGTTGGTACGCTCTACGTCATGTACACGCCCATCTGGCAGGCGCCGGACGAGCCGGCCCACTACAACTACGTCCGCTCGCTGGCTGAGGGCAGAGGTATTCCCATCATGGAGGCCGGCGACTACGACCAGGCCTATCTTGAGCGGCTCACGTCCGAGGGTTTTCCCCCAGACCTGCCCGTGGATGACCTGGAATACGAAGATCATCAGCCTCCACTCTACTATATGCTTGGCACGATGGTCTACCTCACTTTTGGGCCCTCCGTACGCTGGCTGCGTCTCTTCTCGCTCCTCTTGGGCGCGGTGAGCGTCACCATGGTCTTCGTGATCCTCCGCGAGTTCTGGCCCTCGCAACCGGGCCTCACCTGGCTCGGCGGCGGACTGGTGGCGTTTATCCCGCAGTTTGTCGCGGTCACCGCTTCGGTGAACAACGACGCATTAGTCTTCGCCTTGCTGTGGCTCTGGCTCTGGCTGGCCCTCCGCTATCTCCGGGGGCAGATCTCACCTTGGGCTCTTGGGATCCTGGCGGGAGCGCTGCTTCTCACGAAGACGACCGGTTACGGCGTATTACTGCTCGCTCCCTTGATCGTCTACTTGCGATACCGCCGGGGCAGCATGTCGCCGAAGTGGGCGACGCATCAGCTCGTGGCGCTGCTTCTGCCGGCACTCCTTCTCGGGGGCATCTGGTGGTCCCGCAATGCGGTCGTCTATGGATGGCCTGATATCCTCGGTCTGACGCAGCACAATGACGTGGTCGTCGGGCAACCCGAAACCGGCGAGTGGATCGCGCAACAGGGGTTCTTGCCCTTCTTGGTCGATGGTTTCCGGACGACCTTTCGGTCGTTCTGGGGGCAGTTCGGATGGATGGGCGTCGTCCTTGACGCGCGTATCTATCAGGGCTTGGCCATTTTCTCCGCCTTAACGGTCTACGGGGCGTTGTGGCGGCTCTTCGAGGCGCTGGACCGCGGGATGGACGCGCGACAACGGGACGCCTTGATCGTGCTCTCAGCTTCGGCGCTCATCACGGTGAGCATGTACGTCGGCTACAATCTGACTTTTGTTCAGCACCAAGGTCGCTATCTCTTTCCGGCGCTTCCCCTCTTTGCCCTGGCCGATGCTCTGGGGTGGGAACGGCTGATGCAACGTCGGCTTGCGGTCACAACAGCCCTGGGTTTGCTTCTGATCCTGACCGTCCTTGGTATTGCGGGGCTGATTGTAGGAGATCCTGCGCTGTGGCTCATGGCCATGTTAGCCCTTGCTACCGTGGGCCTGCCTCTACTGGCCTTCCTGCCGGATCAGTGGTATGGTCTCGTGATCGCGGGCGTGCTGACCGGGATGGTGGCTTTGGATCTGTGGTGCCTTTTCGGCTTCATCGTACCTATGCTGACGGCGTAGGTCTGCTATATAGAATAGCGTCCTTTTCCAGCGGCCAAAGCTCGCCCCCAAGGTTTGGCGGGCTTTGACAGTGGAAATCCGTGTTGATCCGTGTTAATCTGTGAGCTGCCTTATCAGAGCGCAGGACCCCGACGTGGCATCTGAAAGCGTCCGGTCGCTAGGTCGGCAAGTCGACCATGGCAGCCTGGATGTGTCTAGAAACGTACGAAGCATGGACTAGATCGAGTATATCGAGGGGTTTCTCGTGGCAATTGAGCCTGGTTTGAGTGCAGAGATCGTTCGTGTCGTAACTGAAAACGACACCGCCGCTGTCTACGGCAGCGGGTTGGTTCCCGTACTGAGTACACCCCATCTCATCGCCTTGATGGAGGCCGCGTCCCAGCGGGCGATTCAGTCTGCTCTCGACGACGATGAGAGCGCGGTGGGGGTCAGCATCGATATGCGGCACCTGGCGCCCACCCCGGTGGGGATGGAGGTGCGGGTGCGTGCCGAGCTGCTTGAGGTGAAGGGGCGTCGTTTGCGCTTTCACATCGAGGCATGGGACGAGGTGGAGAAGGTCGGAGAGGCTGACCACGAGCGGTTTGTGATCGACACGGCTCGCTTCATGGAGCGTGTTGAGAGGAAAGCGGAGGAGGCGACGGATGGGGAGTGATCCGGTGGATATCCTCGAACGCCGCTATCGAGAGGTTTACGAGGGCATGTACGCAGAGCTCCAGGAGCGACGGCGCGTCGATCCCACTTTCACGATCGATGACGTCAGGGTATTCCTGAAAGACGCTTACGTTCGTCAAGGCAACGATTGGATAGGCCACGGCGCGCTCTTCGACGCGACCCAAGGGGCGATCATTGCGGCCTACGAGGCCATTCTGGCGGAGTGGTTGAGCGAGAGCTGACCGCAGGCTACTCCTGCGGCACCGGATCTCCGATGGAGACGTCCTCGATATTCCACAGCGTGCCGTAGGCCGACGCATCGGGCTGCAGACCCCGGACCTGGGGGCGAGCTGCGAACCAGAAGGGTCGCCATACGAGGAAGGCCGAGGGGCGGCTGATCTCCAGCAGTCTCCCCGCCGTGCGCAGGGCCTCCGTCTGCTCCTGCCGATCGATGGTGGATAGCGCGCGGCTGCAGGCCTCGTCGTAGGTGCCGGAGGTGTAACCGCTGAAGTTCTCTCCCATCCAGCTGTTATCTGCCTCGGGAACGCGTTGACTGAGCCAGGCGCCGCAGATCTGCGGTACCTCCGCCTGCCAGCCGATGAGCGTCATCTGGAAAGTGCGCCCGAAGAGAGGGCTTGCCGGGTCCTGGGTGTAGAGTTGGCGGAGATCGGTCGGCTGCAGGTTGGCGCGTATGCCGCAGGTCTCCAGATCCGTCGCGATGTGCGCTGCCGTGACCAGGTACTGGGATGGCAGGTGCAGCGCGAGACTGAGTGGATCACCATCGGTGAACCCGGTCACGTCGACGGCTTCTCGCATGCCATCTCCATCGGTATCCCGCCAACCGGCCTCGTCCAACAACCGGCCTGCCGCCTGTGGGTCGTAAGCGGCTTCATCCGATCCTTCAAAGGCAGGATGGTTAGGGGGGATGAATCCGGTTGCCGGCGCCAGCGCCTCTGTGGGCAGCTCCTCTGTCAGGGCGCCGCGGTTCACACAACGTGCGATGGCCTCCCGCACCCTGGAATCCTCCGTCGGGGCCGGTACGTCGGTCGCGGGGTCGAGATTGAAGTCGAGGCGCAGCATCACCGGTGCGATATCTGCCCAGAGCGTGGCCTGACCTTCTGCGGCGAGCCGGCCCCAAGGCTGGATAGGCGTCAGGATGATGGGATCGGGGAGGACGACATCACAGGCGCCACCGGCGAGAAGTCCGGACCAGCTGTCAGGATTTTGTTGCGGGAACCTGACGGTGATTTCCTCCAGGGTCGGTGCCGATCCACTGTAGTAAGGATTGGGCTCCAGACGCACCTCTCGTCCCGACTCCCAAGCCGTGATCTCGAAGGGGCCGGTTGCCGGCGGTGTCCGATCCTGTAGGATGTTCTCCAGTCCCTGGCCTTGCCACCGGTGTGCCGGCTGCAGTGGAAAGAGGAATCCGGGATAGTCTGTGTCAAGATAGCCGGGGATGCCCTCCCAACGCAACCTCTGCTCGTCGACCGCCACGAAACGCGCGGTCCGCTCCACCAGCTGTCGCCATCGCCCTTGTGCCTGGGGGCTTTGAGCCAGGTGATACCCCAGAACCGCGTCTCTCGCGGCGATCGGCTCGCCATCCGACCAGCGAAGGCCGGATTTGAGCGTAAACGTGACCACAAGCTGGGGGAGTTGGCTGCTCTCGGTACGCGTATACTGCAGGACGAGCCCCAGAGGGTCGGCGTAACGTGTGCCCAAAGTGACGGGCACCGACCGGATGTTGACGTCGCCGGCCTCCGGAGATGGTACGCGTTCCACAAGTCTTGGTTCCCATAGATAGCCCACGCGCTCGACCGGTTCCTCGTAGAAGAGCGCCAGGATGTCACTCCCGGCCTGGGACGGCAAGAAAGGGCTGGCGGCTTCGGGTTCAGAGGTGCAGATGACCAGCTCCTGAGCGTACGTCACCGGCGGCGCGCTCGTCGCTGTAGGCGTAGGCTCGGGCGTGTCGATCTGCAGCGTGGGCGTGGCTGTGGGCGCGGGGGGCTCGCTACAGGCAGCCAGGAGGGGAAGCGCTACCAGCAAGAGCCTCAGGCCGATCCATCGTGTCTTCATATCTCGTGCGCACCCTTTCCAAAAGGCAT
>JBNGDU010000171.1:0-9819 GCA_049975025.1 Anaerolineae bacterium | reverse complement strand
GCCTCTAAGCTCGTTGGATCAGACGTCTTGGATGTCGTCGAGCGCGGCATGGAATCGCTCAAGCTCTGAAGGGGTGAAGGTGGCCTCGTTGCTCAATGGAAGTCGCGGTTCTCCCATGGCCAAGCCCAGATAGCTCAGCCCGGCGCGTACGGCCAGGCTGCCGTAGCCGGCCACAGCGGCAGCGATGGGATAGATGCGGCTCTGCAGCGACCGCGCCGTCTCCCAATCATTCCTCAGCGCAGCCTCGTACATCGCGCGATAGGCGTGGGGGATGAGGTTGGCCGCGGCCAAGATGGCGCCCGCGGCACCCATGGCCACCGCCGGCAGCAGCAGGGCGCCATGGCCTACCAGCACGTTGAAAGCCGCGGGCGTCGCCTCGATGATCGAGAGGGTATAGGGCAGCTGGCCGGAGGAATCCTTCATGCCCACGACGTTAGCGGCCCGGTCTGTCAGCTCGCTGACGACGTCGACTGGTATCTCCTGTCCCATCAGTTTGGGGAAGTTGTAGAGTAACACCGGGACGTCGGGGACGGACTCGGCGATGGTGAGGAAATGGTCGCGCAGGCCGGCTCTTGTGGGGCGGACGTAGTAAGGCTTGACCGCGAGTACCGCATCGGCGCCGGTCTGATGGGCGGACTTCGCCAGCGAGACCGTTTCCCGTGTGGCGATGGCGCCGATGCCCGCGATGATCCATTTCTCCTCACCGGTCTCGTCGACGACGATCTCCAGAATGCGCTGTCGCTCGGATGTGCTGAGGAGGGGAAAGTCCCCGGTGGTGCCGTTCGGCACGAAGCCGTCAACGTAGGGGGCGAGTCTCCGGAGCAGGCGTCGCAATTCCGGCTCATTCAGTTGACCTTGTTCGTCAAAGGGCGTCGCCAAAGGGACGAAAATCCCCTGTAGATCTAGGCTCATGGCAGTCTGTTCTCCCTTCGTACTAACCGGTCTGATCGACGTCGCCATATGGACCGGCACCGTCTTTGCTGAGATAAAGCAGGACTAACGTCGTGAGTCCGCCCAGAAGGATGAGGGCTATGAACTTGAGGATGCGGGAGGGGAGCAGCAAGGCCAGCGCTCCCGCGACGGCGCAGAATCCCCAGTAGATGAAGACGGTGGTGCGCGGTGAGTATCCGGCGTCCTGAAGCCGAAAATGCAGGTGCCGGCGGTCGCCTCGAAAAGGGCTCACCCCATGGCGCCAACGGTCAAGGATGGTCCAAGCGACGTCGACGATCGGAATGCCCATCACCAGGAGGACCGTGGCTATTCTGGCCCCCGCGATGAGACCCAGGGCCCCGATCACATATCCTAGGAAAAACGCGCCGTTGCTGCCGAGGAAGACGCGGGCCGGAGATATGTTGTAAACTAGAAAGCCCGCCGAAGCGCCCAGCAAGGCCAATGCCTGGGGCACGACGCTGTATTGATGGCTGTGGAACATATGGATGCCGATGACCAGCGCCAAGATCGCGGAAACGCCGGCAGCAAGCCCATCCAGGCCGTCCAACCAGTTGACCGTCACGATCATGCCGGTGATCCAGAAGAGCGTCAGCGGAATGTAGAGGATGACAGGAAGCACGACCGTCGTGTCAGTTAGGGGATTGTTGAAGCGTTCGAGGATGATCAGGCTGCCCGTCGCGATAACGGCTGCGAGAAGGTAGCCGAGATACTCGACGCCGGCGGGCAGCTCGTAGCGGTCATCGATCAAGCCGAATAGAAACATCACCAGTCCGCCGAGAACGAGACCCCAAAAGCGACGGGTTTCCTTGGGATCGGCTGTTGGAATCGAGAAAGCTTGCGAGAGCGCCAACGCGCCGAAAAACCCCAGGACCAATCCCACGCCACCGAGGCGTGAGACCACGCCCTCATGGCGTCGGCGGCCGCCCGGCCTTGCCACAATGCCCAGGCGCCGGCCCAACCTGCCCATCAGCGGCGTCACGACAAGGGCGATGGCGGCGCCGGCGATCAGGATCATCGCGTACTCGAGACCGTAAGTCAAATCCCTGCATGCCCCCTTGGCCCGAGGTCAAGCGATCCGGCCTCGGTTAAGGCCGCGCCCGTGACAACTCGATGTCTTCGAAGTTCAGGCTGTGCCGAACTGACGGTCGCCGGCATCGCCCAATCCCGGAACGATGAAGGCGTGCTCGTTCAAGTGGTCGTCGAGCGCGGCTAGGTAGATATCCACATCCGGGTGTTGGCTCGTCAGGGCTTCCACGCCCTCCGGTGCCGCGATCAGCCCCAGGAACTTAATGCGCCTTGCCCCCCACTCCTTCAGAATCCCGACGGTCTTCACCGCCGATCCCCCGGTCGCCAACATCGGGTCCAGGATCAGGCAGACAGAAACGGTCGGATGGATGGGAAGTCGATTGTAGTAGGCGACAGGGCGCAGCGTCTCCTCGTCCCGAAAGAGGCCGATATGCCACACTTCTGCGGAGGGGATCATCTCCCAGATGCCCTCGACCATGCCCAAGCCGGAGCGCAGGATGGGGATCAGGCCGACGGGCTCGGCGAGTTTGTGCCCCATGGTCTTTGTGAGCGGGGTCTCTATCTCCTTGGGACATACCCTCAGATCCTGGAGCGCCTCGTAGGCGATCAGAAGCGTGATCTCTCGAATCAACTCGCGGAACTTCTTGGGGTCGGTGTTTTTGTCCCTGAGCAACGTGAGTTTGTGCTTGACCAACGGATGTTCAGAAATCTTTACCTCTGCCATACCTCTCCTCGTTTAGAGCCATCGTTGTCTTCGTGCATCCGTACATCACGCTCGTCCTCGGGACGGGCAAGCCCGGAGCTGAAAAAGGCACTTGGAGCATTGTACTGGGACCGGTATCATTGTCAAAAGCCGAAAAGCGGATTCGCGGGCATCAAGGCGATGGGCGCATCCAGTGGTCGGTTAGCGCGTCGAGAGTCCCGTCCTCCCTCAGGTCTTCTAAGATGCCCTCGATCGTCGCCATGAGGTCGGCGTGCTCGCGTCCGGCGGCGATAACGTAGGGTTCATCGGTGATGGGGGGCATCAGGATCCGGAGGTCAGGATCTCGGCTTTGGGCCATCAATGCCGATACGCTGTCGACCAAGGCCGCGTCGACCTCTCGCCCGGTGATCAACGCCACGACGTCCGCCGGCACCTCTGTGGTGCGTAGGGTGGGTGAAGGTCGGAGTTGCTCCTCCCATTCGAGCGCGATCATATGTCCCTCGGTGCCGAACACACAGACGACGGTCCTCCCCGCCAAATCCTCAACGCCGGCGATCGAGTCGGCATCTTCGCTTCGTACGACCAAGACCTGCCCGGCATTGAAGTAGGCAGAACTGAAGTTCACATGGGCATACCGGCTCGGGTCCGGGTAAAGGGCTGATATGATCAAATCGGCGTGATTCACCGCGAGCGCGTCGTAGAGTGCGTCGTAACCGGTGGTGATGAAGCGCGCCTCCACGCCCAACCTATCGGCAATGGCACGGGCGAGGCCGACGTCGAACCCGGCGATTTGGCCGTCTTCGTTCACAAACTCGAAGGGTGGAAAGGAGGGATCGATCGCGACGCGCATCACCCCGTTGGCCTGGATACGGTCCAGGGCGCGGTCGCGCTGCCCACAAGAGGTCATACTCAGGGCCGAGGCGGTGCCGATGAGCACGATGACGACCAACCAGCGGAGAGCTCTTCGAGCTCTTCGAGCTCCTCGCGTTGCCCTTCCGAAGGCGCGAAGACGGGGAGGCCAGGCGGCCTCCCCGTGATGTTCGTCTGGTGCTGGTGTACCCGGGACCTCAGCCATCGCTTAAGTCCGTGGGCTCGTTGCGCGGTTCAACGTCGATGATCATCGTGCCGGTCTCCAGGGCGCGCTTGATCTCACGTTCCAGCATATCGCCCATCATCAACAAGTTGAGAAGCTCCGCCTCGACCTCGGGGTTGTCCGCCGGGCGGAGGTTCCAGGCCGTCTCTAGGGCTTCGTTCATCTCCTGGAGATGCAGAAGCATATCCAGCATAATCTCCTCGGTGGTGGATCCCCGGTCCAAAAGCATAACCAAGGGACCGCCGAGCAGGCCCCGCGCCGCAAGCTCGGCCTGGACCATGGGATTGAACAACTCCGAATCCGCCAGCCCCTCGTAGATCTCGAAGCGCTCATCTGTCAAGATGAGCTGCTCGAGAAGTTCCGGAGTCATCCAGACCATAAGACCCTCGGAGGCAAGCCGGTCATAGATGGCCTCCACGGGCACCAGAACGTGTTCAGACTCCATCAAGATCTGAGCTATGCGATTCGTTATTGGATCACCCATAGCGATCATACTCCGTTGAGCTCATCGCACACTCTCCTCACTCCTTCTCCTTTATCTTTTTCATGAACTCTGCGATTCGTTGCTCGTAGCCGTTCGTTTTGGGTTTGTACCACCCTCCGGGCACACCCTCGGGCAGATAGCGTTGACGAACCCATCCCCCTTCATAGGCGTGGGGGTATTTGTAGCCCGGGCTTCCGGCAACTTCGTCCTTCAAGAGGGTATTTTGATCGCGGATGTAGACAGGTGGCGCCTGATACCCATGCTCCTCGACGTAGCCGCGCGCTTCCCAATAGGCGCCGGTGCTGTTGGACTTCGGGGCGGTTGCCAAATAGAGGGTGGCTTCGGCGAGATGGTATTGTCCCTCGGGCATGCCGACCCATTCGAAAGCTTGGGCGCAGGCCATCACGACCGCGATGGCCATCGGTGAAGCCAAACCGATGTCCTCCGATGCTGCAATCAGCAGGCGCCTGAAGATAAACCGGGGATCCTCGCCTGCGAGCACCATCTTCGCCAGATAGTAGAGCGTCGCGTCGGGATCCGTTCCTCGAATTGACTTGATGAAAGCGCTGATCGTATTGTAATGCTCATCACCGGACTTGTCGTACTGCATAGCCCGGCGCTGGATCGACTCCTCGGCCACGGCCAATGTGATGTGTTGCCGCCCGGCCTCCTCAGGTGGGGTCGACTCGACCGCAAGCTCCAAGGCGTTGAGCGCCGTGCGGACGTCTCCATCGGCAAGATCGGCGAGGTGATGCAGCGCATCGTCGTCGACCACGATGTCGCGATTTCCGTAACCACGTTCTTCGTCCTCAAGCGCGCGGTTCAACAGGGTCTCGATCTCCTCAACGGTCAATGGCTTGAAACGGAAGATCCGGGAGCGGCTGAGCAAGGGAGAGATGATCGAGAAGTAGGGATTCTCAGTCGTTGCACCGATCAAGGTCACCGTTCCGTCCTCAACGACCGGCAGCAGGCCATCCTGTTGAGCTTTGTTCCATCGGTGGATCTCGTCCACCATCAGCAGAGTCCGGGTGCCGTACATGGCGCGTTGCTCTTTCGCAGCTTCCACCAGCTTGCGCAGGTCGCCTATACCGGCCAGAACCGCATTGAGCGTTTCGAAGTTGGCTTCTGTGGTGTTAGCTATGACGGCGGCCAGGGTTGTCTTTCCAACACCTGGCGGCCCCCAGAATATGATCGATGTGAAGAGCCTATCCGCCTCGATGGCGCGACGCAACAGACGTCCTGGACCGATGATCTCCTCCTGCCCTAGGAACTCATCCAGGGTGCGCGGACGCATCCGTGCTGCGAGCGGCGCCTCTCTCTTTATCTGATCTTGCCTACTGAATTCAAACAAATCCATCACCATGTAAGTATATCGGGGACTACGCATGAATCAACTCCCAATTCCCCAGGAAGTCCTCCATTAATCTTGCATGGACTTGGATGAAGGGTGACAAGCTGTGGTTTAGGACACACTCTATGGTATACTTTTGGTACCAGCGTCTCCGCCAGCGATAGCACAGGATATGATGCACGGTCGGTCATGACCGCCTGTGTTTGCAGCTATCTGTGCTTAGGAACCGTCCGGAAACGAGTTCGCATCTCCGAGATCTTCCGAGGGGCTTGGGCCGCCACAGGGAGCTCGTTCTCAGACGTGCCATCGACTTGCGCTGACTTACGTTGTGGAAACTCAGGGCGGAGCTGACTTTGAAAAGGAATTGATGACAGTTTTGGGTGTGTTGGGGCGCTTCTGCCACGGGCTAGTCTTTTTCACTTTAGCACTTACCGTCAGCTTTCTCCGATATAGAAGCTGCCGGATCTCTCTAGCGCGCCATCTTCTTTGGTTGGGTGGTTTTGCCATTTGCGAGGCACTTGCGGCGTGGTATGAGCTGTTCTCGATGCTCATGCCCACACTCGCGGTTGTGCCTAATTTCGTGCCTCCTATCGTGTTGGGCTTCGGCTATGCTTTTCTGCTGGGATTTGGTATCCAGACCTTTATCTCAGAAGAGACCTATCTTCAGCGTTTCCGGTGGTTGCTGCTTTGGCTCAACCTCGTCTGGCTGATACCCTACGTCGCGGCGGTTTTTCTCGTTCGGCAAAATGAGATGGCTGGGCCGGCGGAGGCGCTGTTACGCTATCTGTTGGGATTTCCCGGTGGGGCGCTGACGGCGTTTGGACTGAGGCGGCAGAGCTATCAGTCGCTGGACGTCTCGTTGCGGCGGCGCATTCGGCCGGCGCTCCGTCTGGTGGAGATCACGATGATGGCTTTTGGCCTGCTCAACGTGATCTTGGTGCCCCGGATGTCTGGGCTGCCGGCGTCGCGTCTGAATGCGGAGATGGTGCCCATCCCTCTATACGGCTGGATCTGGACGCTTGTCGGTGCAGGCATTACGATCGGGCTGGCGCTTTCGCTAACGACAATACAGACGGAAATTGAGCAATGGGTCGAAGGCGTCGAGCGTCTCCAGGCCTTGGCGGAGGATCGCGAGCGCATCGGACGGGAGCTTCACGATGGCATCATCCAGTCGATCTATGCTGCAGGTCTCCTGTTGGAGAGCATTCTGCCCGTCATTCCCACTGACCCCCCGCGAGCGCAGGCTCAACTAGGACGGGTGATGGACAGTCTGAATACGACGATCCAGGACATCCGACGTTATATCTTCGATCTCCGTAGCGATATGTCCGATGACGACCTCAGAACCGGCATCGAGCGATTGCTACGGGATTTTCACATTAACACGCTCTTGGAGACGGAGTTCGAGGTGGCAGGGGATGTAAGGCCGATTAGGTCGATGCAGCGCAGACGTCATATCTTCCAGATCGTGCGCGAGGCGCTTGCCAACACCGCCAAACACGCGAGAGCCCGATGGGTGCGGGTCCGGCTGGCATACGAAGACGAGAATTTGGTGCTTACGATCTCGGATGATGGCATCGGTATGGAGAAATTGCTGGTGAGCAAGGGCTACGGTCTGCGCAATATCCGCGAACGAGCCCGGCTACTGGATGGTACGCTTAGGATTGAGAGCGCGCCAGGGGCGGGTGTGACCTATCATTTAACGGTACCCTATATGTGAGGTAAGCTATGACCTACAGGATTTTGATTGTGGACGACCACGAGGTTGTGCGGTTGGGATTGCGCACATTGATGAGCAACCAACCGGACTTTGTGGTCGTGGACGAGGCGGCTTCGGCTGACGAAGCGGTCGAGAAGACACTGCTTCATCATCCCGACGTCGTCGTGATGGACATCAGGCTGCCCGGGAAGAGCGGCATCGAAGCCTGCGAGGAGATCAAGGAGCAGCTGCCGGAGGTTGGGGTCATTATGTTGACCTCCTATGCTGAGGATGAGATGCTGTTTGACGCGATAAGCGCCGGGGCCGCAGGTTATGTGCTCAAACAGGGCGGAGGCGAGGAGCTGATTCAGGCCGTTCGGCGTGTGGCCGAGGGCGACGCGCTTCTTGATCCCGCGGTAACGCAACGCGTCCTGGAGCGCGTGCGGAAGGCGACGCGGGCGGAGCAGGCGGCGGCCTTCAAGGACCTGACGGAACAGGAGCTGCGGGTGCTCGGGCTGGTCTCCGAGGGATGCACCAATAAGGAGATCGCGAAGGTGCTCTTCCTGGGCGAGGGTACCGTTCGGAACTACGTCAGCAGCATTCTCTCCAAGCTCGATCTGACGAATCGCGCCGAGGCCGCTGCCTACGCCGTCCGCCACGGGCTTCCGGAGTTTCTCGAGAAGCTGGATTGAGACGTTTGTTGTCTCCACCTTTGGTTATGGTATAATAGCGTTGCGCGCGGGTGTTGCTTAATGGTAGAGCCTTGGCCTTCCAAGCCAAAGATACGGGTTCGATTCCCGTCGCCCGCTCTGAACCTGCCGGCCGGCAGGTGTTTTCGTGGGTGCTTGGGCCCATAGCTCAATGGTTAGAGCAGCCGGCTCATAACCGGTCGGTTCCAGGTTCGAATCCTGGTGGGCCCATCATACATCATAAAGGTCCTGTGACGGCCCGTGCGATGCGGGCCGTTTTTCTTGCTTATAGAGGGGTGACTTAGACGTATGGATGCTCAGAAGATGCTTGAGCGAGTGGAAGTTTTGGAGCAGCGGTTTGTGGAACTCACCCGCCTGATGGCGGATCCCGACGTCGCTCAGGATTACGAAAAGGTCACGGAGTATGCGATCGAGCGTTCTGAGCTGGAGGAGACGGTCAACGCGTACCGGCGGTATCGCGCGGTGCTGGAGGAGATCCAGGGCACTGAGGAGATCTTGGCCGAGGACGACGATCCGGCTCTCCGGGAGATGGCCCAAGCGGAGTTAGCGGAGCTGCGAGGTGAGCAGGAAGTTCTGGAGGAGCGCCTCCGTCGTCTCCTCGTGCCTAAGGATCCCCGCGACGAGAAGGACGTGATTATCGAGATACGGGCCGGCGCCGGCGGCGATGAGGCGGCGCTTTTCGCAGCCGAGCTGTTCCGGCTCTACACGCGCTACGCCGAGAACCAGTCGGGCTGGAAGACGAAGATCATCAGTGAGAACCGGACGGGCATCGGGGGCTTTAAAGAGGTGGTCTTCTCGGTGCAAGGTAAGGGGGCCTATTCGCGTCTGAAGTACGAGAGCGGCGTTCACCGGGTTCAGCGCGTGCCCGTGACCGAGTCAAGCGGTCGCATTCACACGTCGACGGTGACCGTAGCCGTGTTGCCCGAGGTGGATGACATCGAGGTCCAGATCAATCCCAATGACCTGGAGATCACCACCTACGGCTCCTCCGGGCCCGGTGGTCAACACATGCAGAAGAACGATACCGCCGTGCGGATTGTACACGAACCGACGGGCATGGTCGTCACATGTGAGAGCGAGCGGTCGCTGACACAGAACAAGCTGCGGGCTATGGCGGTGCTCCGTGCTAGACTCTATCAGGCTGAGAGGCAGAAGCAGATCGACGAGATTGAGGAGACGCGCCGATCTCAGGTCGGCACCGGCGAGCGGAGCGAGAAGATCCGCACGTACAACTTCCCGCAGAACCGCGTGACCGATCATCGCATTGGGATGAGTTCACACAATCTGCCCGGCGTGATGGAGGGCGACCTTGATGATTTCATCGAGGCGCTGACCCTGGACGAGCAGACGCGTCGTCTCTCGGAGTTGGGTGCTTAAATCTATCCGCCGCTAATTGTCTGCACGAGATGGGGCGCACCAAAGGCAGGTGCACCCCACCGTGACGGTGCCACGCACCTGCCGTCGGTGCGTGGCACCTTTTTGCAGCCCAAGCCGGTAGTGGGCCTGGGCCGCGATAGGGAGGGCAGGTGCGCCCCGCCTTGACGTCGGCTAGTCGCCGATGGCGGGTAACTCCTCCAGAGCCGCTTGGAGCCGCGCTTCCTCCAGCCGGTAGTCCTCAAGCATCTCGCGATGGTAGGCATCATAGGCCGAGAGGTCGAAGTGTCCGTGGCCGCTGGCGTTGAAGAGGATCACCTTTTCCTCGCCGGTTTCCTTACAGCGCAGCGCTTCATCATAGGTGGCCCGGACCGCGTGTGCGGTCTCCGGGGCGACGATGAAGCCCTCGGCGGCGGTGAAGCTGAGGG
>JBNGDU010000170.1:3801-17610 GCA_049975025.1 Anaerolineae bacterium | reverse complement strand
TTATAACACAGGATGGCGTTGTGGCAACGGGACGAAACGTGAGGAGCACCAACGAGTAACCAGTGACGATTAGCGAGTGATCTCTCTCAACAAAGCGCCGTTTACTCGTCAATCGTCACCGGTCACTCATCGCCTCTATTGTCCCATACGGAGAACGCGAAGCACCCCACGTGCGACGGCGAACAGGACCACGCCAATTTGGACCAGAATCATCGCGGCAGTAAAACCCAGCGCCAGCGGCGCGACCTCGCTCCAAGCGATGATTGGCACGAGCGGAGGACGTGGCACGCTCTGCTCCCCGGTAAAGCGGAAGAACGGGATAAAGAGCCTCGACGTGAGCAAGCCAATCAGAGTTCCTAATAGTGCGCTGTAGAGGGTCAGCACACTGTATTCGATGGCCACCTGGCCCATAAGCTGCCGCTGCTCCATACCTACGGCACGGAGAATGGCGAAGTGGTAGACCCGCTCCTGCAGCGACGCGTGGTCGTAGACGAGAAGACCGGTCACCGCCATACCGGTCCCCGCCAGAAAGCCGACCGAGAGCGTGCCGAAGACGCCGACCCGTTCCCACGCCGACCGTTCCTCCGCGATCCGCTCCTTGGCGTTCACAAAATCGAAGGGAAACACACCCCAGTCATCCAGTGTTGATCGGAACTGGCGGGTGTCCCAGTTACTGTTGGTCTCCAGCCAGACATAGTGCGTGATCGGGCCACCTATTCGGGTGAAGAGGTATTCGAGGTTGCCCACCACCACGGTCTGGTCCTCGTAGACGGTAGGGAAGTAATCATAGCGACCGACGATGGTAAAGGGTCCGCTGACCTTGAACTCACCAATGCCCACGCTGAGATTCACCTGATCCCCAACATCCATCACCATCGAGTCGAGAAACGACTGGGAGACAAGAATGCCATCGGGCTGTACGGCCAGGCGATTCATCAACTCGCCGAGCGAGACCGGAGCAAAGTCTGGCCGGAAAGCCGCCACCTGGGGGAAGGTCAACCGCTCAACCGCCAAGAAGCGTCCGCCCACCCCGGTGCTTAAGGCGGACGTGTCAAAGGGGTACTCGCCGACCCACGTGACCTCCTCTACCCCAGTGACCCCCCGGTAAGTCTCCATCGGCAGGAGTTGGACGCTCAACTCGGTGCCGTAGGGCCTGAAGCTGACATCGGCGCCCGTACGGTAGTAGATGCGGTCCACCATCCACTGATCAAGGCTGGCGGCCATCGAGGCCATGTAGACGCCGAGGCTCAGCGTGACGACCACAAGGAAGAGCGGATTGAGGTAGTGGGTGCCCAGCCGGCTCAGTTGGCGAAAGCCAAAGTGGATAGAGACCCAAGGGCTCAGTCTGCTGACCCAGCTAGCGATGTGCATCACCAGGGGAAAGACACGCATACTCAGGAGTGCGGCCTCCAGGATGAGGAGAGCCGGCACCAAAATCAACAGAGGGTCCTGATACAGATCCGTCGGCGAGTCCTGCACCACCTGATTCAGCGTCTCAAGCTGCGTGAGCCGCCAGTAACCATAGGCCACCGGCACTGCGAGGAACAGATCGAGATAGTAGCGGAGCCAGAAGGGACGGTCGAGGGCGCGGAACCGGCGCTGCTCGTGAGTCACAATGCTGACGCGCCTCGCCGCAAGCAACGTCGGGATCAGCCGCGCCATCAGGAAGACGCCGATCGCCACGGCGATGAACACGACGTTGACGCCGCCTAGAGAGACTGGCAAGGGAGGACCGGGCAGGAAGGTCAAGAAGCCACGAGCATAGCCCATGAGCCGCGCCAACGCCACCCCACCCGCGATGCCGAGAGGCAGACCCACGGCGCAGAGCAGCAGCCCCTCCCCAAGGGTGATCAGGAAGAGCATCGACCGATTCATTCCCCGGCTGTCCATCACCGCGATCTCAGTCTGCTGCCAATAGGCGAGAATGATGGAGATCAGGACCAAGAAGTAGAAGAGGAAAGCCCAGGAGGGCACGCTGAAGGATATCAGAAGCGTCAGTAGCAAGTTCTCCCGCTGTGAGAACTTCTTCAGTGCGAGCAGAGGCGAGGCCATGCGGGCCCCCGGCAGGATCCGGTCAATGATCGTCGTGGTCTGCTTGAGCCCCAGAAGGTACTCGGCCGTGCGCTGCGCGTCGACAGCGCGCTCGTCCAGCACGATGTGCCAGGAGACCCAGCCCACGCCAGATGCGGAGTGCGGTTCGATGCGGGTCACGTAGTCCGACGACCGCACGAAGAGCGCCTCAGCGCCGTAGGAGTCACCGGGAGGGCGGAACCAAAGGGTGGCATGGGCGTCGCGGGCGCGCCAGATGCCCGCCACTCGGACCGGTATCCGGATCCCCTCCTCATCAGGTGGGGTATTCGGCACCACCAAGTCGAAGCCGTCCCCAACCTGCACGCCTATCTCCTCCGCAAGGTCGGCGTGCATCCACACCGATATGTCAACCGCGGGATCATCGGTAGGCGTCCCGCCCTCCAGCGGCTCACCGGCGACGATATCCATGCGCTCACCGATGTCCGGTCGTACGACCGCCCGCACTGTCTCCAGCATCGCGTCGGGCGCTCCGTACCGCGTGTTCTCCAGACCCGCCCGGAGCTCCAGCTTACGGCTCTCGACGCGAAGCAACAGCCGCGCGACGGGCAGATCGAGCTCTGAGGCGACGATATCGGCAAAGCGCCCGCCGAGCTCCTTGGCCTTATCCCAAGACACAGGCAAGCTCGGGGACGGAAAGGCGTAGATCTGGAGGGCAAAGGGTGGGCGCTCCGCAGCGGCTGTGATCTCTGCGAGCTGCTCAAGCAAGATGGCTTGCCCAACACCATCGGAGAAGATCGAGATGTTGACCGCGAGGCTGATCGCCAGCACCACACCGAACAATGAGAGCAGCGTGAGCGCCAGACGACCCCATAGGCGCTTCGCAACGACGGCGGCGATGTCGAACACGAGACGCATCACGAACGTTTCATTGCTCCGTTGTCAAGACCCTAACCAGCCACGAGAATCATGGCTAAGCAAAACATCGACACGTCTAAGCTTCGCCCCCGTCACCGGCGTTAGTTGTGACAAGTGGTGCGAGATGCACCTCCGTCGCCGACACGTCCTCCCCCAGCGAGACCGCGTTCTGCATTGGACGCAGGCCGTCCGGCACCAACAGAATCTCCTCAGACGTCCGCCCCGCGACTCTCACCCACGTCTGGTTGCCCCGAGCTGGCAAGGCGCCTCGCAACACGACATGCCGGCTGTTCTTCAGCGCGACCAGGGGGTCGGCGCTCACCCGCGGGCTCGAAACTAAGCCGTCGACGCGTAGGTCCTGGACATCGTCACAGATCAGCAGCGGGCGCGCGTCCAACGCCAGCGGTTGCACACGCAGATCGCGCAGCGTCAAATCGGTGACGTGTCGGCAGAGTAGTCCGTGAGCGGGCAGGCGCCCCCACATGATGGACTCAGGATAGGTCGTGGGAAGCTCCTCAGGCTCCTGGCGCGCCATCTCCGCCGTGCCTCCGCCTGCCGTCTCGATGCGGATGTTGGAGAGCGAGACGCCCTCCACAGGATAGTCAGGCAGCCCTGTGATAGATGAGGTTGTGGAAGCGTCATAGGCAACCACGTTTTCAATCGTAACGTCACGTAGTTGACCCGGCACGGCCTCAGGATCCTCCAGCGATGCCCGGTTGCCTCGGCGAACAAAGACAGGGGCGCGGACGCCCTTCATCACGAGGTTGGATACCGAAACGCCTCGCACGTCGCCACCGTCCACGCTCTCAATCGAGACGCCACCGAGAGGGCCCAGAGCGTTCCCGTAGTGGCCCGGATCGACGGTCTCCGCAGCCCTCCGAGCGAGAGGTTCGGTGGCCTCCGCCGCCTTGATCACCGAGTTACTCAAGACGATGTTCTCGAAACTCCCCCGGGTACCGGTGCCGATCTTGAACGCATTACACTGAGTCGTGAGAATGCAGTTGGTGATGGTGATATCCCGGCAGACCCAATCCGTATAACCCTCCACCTCATTCTTGAGGCAAATCGCATCATCGGCTGTAGAGATGTAGCAATCGCTGACAGTGACGTTGCACGACGCATCGATATCGATGCCGTCGGTGTTCGGACCGATGAGCGGGTTGAGGATCCGAATGCCGCGGATGTTGACGTCCTCGCAGCCTAGGATGAAAAGCGTCCAGGACTCGGCGTTGGTCAGCACCACGTCGTGGATGCGCACATCCTGACAGTCCTCAATGCGCACTAAGCGACCCGACGCCTGCGCCTTGTGGCGATACCAGTGATGAGGCACCCAGCCGAAGTGCCGGCGCCTCGCCACCCATTCATCCAATGGCTGCCGCAGCTCCCAGAACGCGTATCCCTGGCCATCGATAGTGCCGCGTCCGGCGATACCGACACACCGCACCCCCTCTGCTACGATGAGGTTCTTAGGTGCGTAATCTTCAATGCGCGGGCTGCCCAGCAGTGTAGCGCCCTCCGTGAGGTAAAGCGTTACGTTGTCTTGCAGGAAGAGCGTACCGGTAAGGTATGTACCGGGCGGCACCAAGACCTGCCCGCCCCCGGCCTCGGTACAGGCCTCAATTGCACGCTGAATCGCTGATGTGTTGAGCGTTTCGCCATCGGGAACAGCGCCGAAATCAGTTATGTCAAACATATAGACCTCACCTCGTGCCATATGTGATACGTGGATCAAAGCGTGGATAGATCAGGTCGATGATCAGTGTGCCTGCAGCCGTCGTGAGCACAAGGATGTAGGTGATTCCCTGCGTCAGGGTGATATCGACGTTGACGATGGACCTGTACAGAAGCCGCCCCATGCCCGGATAGGCGAAGATCATCTCGACAAGAACTGCTCCCGAAGCCACACTCCTGAGCGATATCGCCAGGTTCGTCAGCTGAGGGAGCATCGCATTTCGCATAGCATAATTCAGGAAGATCCAACGCCGCTTAAGACCCTTGGCCTCCGCCAGCGTAAGGTAATCCTCGCCCAAGACTGATACCATACTTCCCCGCGTGCGCAAGGCCCAACGACCGATGCTGCAGAGCACGATGGACAGGGCCGGCAGGGTCCCGTGATAGAGGATATCCATGATGTGCTGGACATCGAAGCTGGGGATGCTGCCGATGGCCCTAGCGCCGCCAATAGGGAAGAGATCGAGCTGGTAGGCGAGGACGTAGAGAAGAATCAGCGCCATCAGATAGTAAGGGATCGGCGCCATCGCCATGCTCAGGGACATCAAGGCTCTGAACAGCCGGGGCGTTCCCCGCCACATGAAGAGCCCACCCCCCAGCAGGCCCAAGGTGAATGACAGCGCGGTGGCGACGACCATGAGGCCGAGCGTGTACGGCAGGGCAATCCGGATCACGTCCATCACCTTGGCAGGGAAGAGCGCCAACGAATACCCGAATTGGAAGCGGGCTGTGGCCCAGAGATACCTGATGTACTGCGTAGCCAGATCCTGGTCAAAGCCAAACCGTTGCTGGAAGTCTCGCAGGGCCGGACTCCGCTGAACAGCCTCGGACTCGCCCTCCAAGGCGGCCAGCCAGATCTCCACAGATTGGCTGGGTCGTATCAAGCCCTGCAACTGCAGGGTCAGTCGCGGGACGGCAAAATTCAGGGTTGCGGCAAGCCAGACAGTGAGCAGGAATACGCCGATCCTGCCTAGAATATACCTACCTGACATGCCGTTGGGTTACGCGCAACCAGGGTCGCGTGGACGGCTGCGAAGGTCGGCTTGCGACCTTCTTGCCGCCCATCACGCTCGCCACATTCACAGGTCACCCCGCTCCCGCAGCATCCGGGCGAACCGCACCACCTCATGCGGCTTGGCGAGGAACAGCTTCCCGCTCTCCCCGCCGCCGTTAGCGTACCGCATCGCCGCCGTGAGCTCGACCACCGAGGTCTCTTCCTCTGCGAACGTCGGGAAGTCCGGATCGTAATAGAAGGGAGGCTGACACCAGAAGGGTGAGTCCAACCCGATCATAATCCAGCCCGGCCGGCTCTCGGTCGTCAGCCGCTCCTCCCAGCTCTGGGTCTGGGCGACCGGCCCGTCACCCCACCAGTGAACGTTCTGCTGGTTGATAGCGACAAAGTCCCCACGCTCATAAACAACCTGCGGCGGCTCCCCCTCGTTCTTGTAAGTGACACAGTAGTCGAACCCTAGCTCCACGGGCACCTCCCACTGCGGCTCCGCCGTCTGGTGCTCGTAGTATGGACACGCATCTTGCCATGGATAGTAGCCCAGCGGTCGCATTCTTGGGCCCAGATGTGCCTCAAGGGAATCTAAGGCCTGGCGTAGCTGATCCATCAGGGTCGCTTTGGTCATATAGCCAGCGGCCTCAGTACCCACGCCCACACCGGTGCTCGACAGCAACGGCTCCAACCTCGGAAAGACACCGCCCTGCTCGTGAGGGATGTAGATCTGTTCCAGCGCTTCAGCCGCGAAGTCGTACCATGTGCTCGGGAAACCCAGACCGCATCGCGTGAAGTCGGAACTCAGGATGTCGAAGAGACGGGCGAAGACGCCCAGATGGCCCAGATCAGCAGCATACAGCAGGTAGCAGACCGGGATGCCTCCCCGCTCGATCTGCTCTTCCAGGAACTCGTCGCTGAGCTCCTCCTCCCAGGGCGCCTTGGCCTCAGTCACCCAGTCCGGAGGAAGCTTGATCTTCTCCCGGACGGTCATGCCGACCTGGGCTATACCGAGCGACATAGACATATCATATTTACCAAACTCGGTGATAGCGTTGTCCGTGACAGGGCGGACCGTCTGGTTACCCCAGACTAAGCGATCTCCGATGGCGTCGGCGTACGTGTCGAGGCCAGCGATGTATGCTCGCCAATCCGCCGGCTCGTAGAAGACCAACGCCCTATGTCTCAGGTAGAAGCCCAGCGAACGAAGTGCGACATACTGATCACCGAACGCCATCATCTCGGACTGATCGACCCAGCGATCGGCAACACGCTTTGTCAGCGCGCCGTAGGTATCGTCCTCCGTCATCTCGTCCACGACCGTGACGTCCAACCCAAATGCTTCAAGCCGGTCCGCCTCGACTTGCGGACAGTAGACCAGATGGGCACGCTTTACCCCCGCGTCCATCAACTTCTGCCACTGTTCCTCAGACGTCTTGGCACTGACGCCCAGGGCACGCCGGTGGAAGATCTCGGGATAGCAGAAGGGCTCAATCCACGGCGCGCGTTCCAGTTCCTCTTCCTCACTTCGGGCAGGCTGACCGGTTGGGATGACGACGGCCTCCTCAGGCAAAGGTTCGTCAAAACGGCCAAAGACGGTGAGATAGAAATCGGCGATCCGGTCGGGTGAGACGATAGACAGGATCTCCCCGAATGCCTCAGCCTCGCGCTTAAACTGCAGCGTCTGGCTCTCAGACACAGCGCAATACAGGACATCGTAGAAGTTTGCGACAAAACAGAACTGCTCCAGATGCCAACTGGCAGTGGTCGACATCGAGGCGTGACGGTGAAAGGTCGGCGCGACGGTGATGTAGGTCTCGAAATCCGCACCGACCTTCTTGGCCAGCCAAGCCAACGTGGCGGCTGCCGTCGTCTTCTCAGACGATGCATCATCAGCGACGAGGAGCAGCAAATCTCTCTTATCAGACATGGTTTGGACTTTCCTTTCGACTCCGAACCCGTCGGCAGCCTACAAAATAGCTTGCCGTCCGGCTGTTTCCTGACTCAGACACACTGCTGATGCGGATGCGACGCACCGGACCGCTCCGGGATCACCAGGGCTACGGTCTCCTCACATCATCCTCGATCGGATCGACGAAGCAAATCAACTACTCAGCTCCAATATAATGATACCGTGAGGCGCGATCTCAGCCTTCCCTCCCGTCGGGCGCAGCCGGAGATCCGTGGGCTGAACTGTCACACCATTCCCAAGCGCATCAACGACCACCGTGCCCCCGCTCCCGGCATGGTCAAAGAGTCGCAGATAGCTCTTACCTTGCTGGCGGAAGACACTACTTACCGTGACCGTCTCCGGTGAGATACGAAGAAGCTGGAATCGCCGGGGTAGATGGCCGCTGTGCGGAGGTTCGTAGGCGCAGTAGAACGGATTGCCAAAGCCCGCCCCGGCTTGACACGCCCCTCCCTCCAGCCACCGACCGTCGTGTGGGAACAGGCCCAGGTGCGTATGCAGCTCGCTGAGCTGACCCGTTGCCAGGATATTCGACACGGTCCGCGTCTCCTGATCCCAACGATAGCCGATCTCGCCCCGGTTCAGGGCGGTCACGCCCGCCGCGGGACCCGAGAAGTCGACCCACTGCAAGCCCGCGAAGATAGGATCGAGACCGAGGTCGAAGGGCCAGACCAGGAAGGGCTGCTCGCGCATACAGGTGAGCACGCCCAGTGACTTCGGGATGCGAACCTCGGCACCGAGCTTCGGGCCTTGGGTGCCGATAGGCGCTGCGGCGCGCACCTCGTCGGATCGAAACTCCGCCCAGATGTCGAACCGAACGTCAATGTAGGGCAGACGGTCGGCGAAGCGGTAGACGGCCTGATAGCGATGGTGCGGCCCTATGCTGCCCGACTCGTAGACCCTGACGAAGACAGGCCCGCGCTCGATGCGTTCAATCTCGCCCTCCGAACGATGTAGCTCTCCACCAATCTCTCCGGCAAGCTTCACGGTGCCGCTGCCCGCCACGGCGGTCCCCTCGCTCGCCCACAACCCGTCAAAGCCTCCGTCGGGACTCAGGATCGCAGTATAGTGGCTCGTCTTCACCTGTCGGGCCGCGGGATCCACTGCGACACCCGGTGTCTTGTCAAAGGCGCCTTCAGATTCCGAACGCCCGATCAGACAGGTCGTGTAGCCCAGGGACGGCACATCCGCCACGAAACCCATCACAACCCGCTCGCCGTCCCGCCGCATCCGCTGCCACGGCACGGCCCTCCGACCATCAGAGAGCGCGCCGTTCTCCGCAATCTCCGCAGGCACGGAGATCTCAGCGTAGTCGGTTCGGTCCCGACCCAGCGGGTTGAAGACAACGACCGCGCCGAACTCAGCGTCGGTGTCGATCTTACTCAACACACCGCTCAGAGCGTCATCTCGGACGCGTGTGGCAAGGCGCTGGGCCTCGTACTGCAGGTGGTAGGCCAGATCAAGGCTGCGTTTGAGTGAGAGGTCATGGTTCTGCGCCATAAGATGGCTCTTCCAGGCTTGCTCCATGCGCACATCACTGTCACAAGCTTGCCCTGAACTCGCAGCCAGCACGGTGGCGAAGTCCGCCATACGAAGCGCAGCTTCGGCTTCGAGATCACTGACCCAATCGGCGTTCTCACGATGCCCGTAATCACAGAAGCTTGGCTTGCGTGTCTCGAATAGGTTGGGATCTGCCGCTAACGTCACCGGCGGCTCGGGCAACTCACGGAAGAGTTCCTCAGCGGTCACCCACCGGAACCGGGGCGAATCGGCGGTGTCAGCGGCAAGCAGATGGCCCGACGTCATACAGAGGTTGTTGTTGCCATACTGATTGTTGTGGTCGTCGTCCTTGGACATGACCACGGGCGAGATGCCCTTCGCCGCCTGTTCCTCTTTCCAGGCCCAGAGATCGTCGAGGGTGTAGTTTCCCCGGGCCGCTCTCGCATTTTGATAGCGGGTCATGATCCACATGGACGACGGCACGGCAGCCAGTAGGTGGAATCTGTCACCCTTGTACTCAGGCACAGCCTTAATCCGCGATCCGTCGGGCCCCTTCCACCAGATGACGCCCTCATCCATCCGGGGCGTGAGACTGCCCTCCTGTCCGGGTCCGTGGATCCGCATGAGGGCGCCTCCATAGCCCAGGTCGCGTAGGATCTGCGGAAGCTGGGCGAAGTTGCCCGGCTCGCTTACCGTCCAGATCGACACCGACTGACCCAACATCGTCTCAATCGCCCGCACGCCGTAGAGAAGCTGTCGGAGATTGGACTCACCAGTCCTCACGCAGGCCGTGGGCTGAGCGTAATCCCCTCCCGTGACATAGAGCCGGTCAGGGAACCGTTCGAGCCAGTCACGAACTCGCGCGGCAAAGTCAGGGCTCCACTCGTAGGTCTGAGCCCCCAAGTTCAGTCCCATCTTGTAGTGGTCGTGGTCGATCAGCCGCTCCACCGTCTCGACGGTCCACCTCTCGGGAGCCTCCTGACCGCGCCATACACCCCATCCAAGGTAACCGGAATGGTGGATATCGAGCAGCAACAGGGGTTCAACGGCTTTGTCCGTCCCAGACTCACTCATTGTTGTCCCTCCCTCATGGCGCACCAGCCACCACGAACTCAGCGCACTTCTCCACCGACACAGAAGCTATGCGGATAGAGAATCCCGGCGGACGGAACTGGCTCAGCCCTCCGGTTGACCCTTGTGGCGATAGCAGGAGCTATAGTGGTTCGGACCAACCTTGTAGAGCGGCGGCGGAGCGTTGAGGCACTCCTGCTCCATATAGGGGCAGCGCTGGACATACCGGCACCCCTCACCCACACCCGATGTGCGCACTTCCTCGATGGACGTCAGATCCAGACTCTGCTCCCACTTCTCGGTGGGGTCGGGAGAGGGAATGGAGTCGACCAGCAGTTGGGTGTAGGGATGCTGGGGATCCTGCATGACCGCCTCGATGCCTCCCTTCTCCATCACCCAACCCAGGTAGAGGATGACGATCTCGTCGCTGATCTGGTAAGCCGTCGCCAGGTCGTGCGTGATGTAGAGGATGGGGATGCCGAACTCCTCCCGCAACCTGAGCAACACGTCCAGAATCCTCACCTGCAACGATGCATCGATCATGGAGACCGGCTCGTCGGCGACGATGAGGCGCGGTTTTAGCAAGAAGGCGCGCGCTATCATGATGCGCTGGCGCTGCCCTCCGCTCAACTGGTGGGGGTACTTACCGAGAATCTCCGAGGGCTGGAGCCCCATGACCTTCAAAGCGTCGATGGTGATCTCCTGAGCCTCTTCATGGTTGCGAGCAAGGTTGAACCTTCGGATCATCGTGTCGAATACGTGATCTACGCGGTAGAAGGGATTGTAGACACCAAAAGGATCCTGGAAAACGGCCTGGACCTCCCTACGGAAGTCGATCCACTTCGACCCTGACATGTCTGCAATGTCCTGACCCTTATAGAGGATCCTTCCCTCGGTGGGCGTGATGAAGCCAAGCACGAGATTGGCAAGCGTCGTCTTGCCGCTGCCGCTCTCACCGGCGATCGTAATGACCTTGGGCTCCTCTCCCTCCTCCCCCATCGTCATGGAGAAGTTCTCCAGCGCGACAGTCTGCTCTCTGCGGAGGAACCCACCGCCGTAGATCTTGGTCAAGTTTTGGATATCTAGCAGGGGTGGCGCCATTCTTCACCTCACGTGTGGCGATCTATAGGCTGGCCCAGCGTGTCGACAATGCACAGACGGCACGCGGGCGGCAGATGCATATAACAGTGTTTGAGCACTCAATTCCGACGCTGTCTCTAGTAACGCAGGTGACAGGCGACCCAGCGGTCAGGCTCAACCTCGACCAGAGGGGGAACCTCGTCGCGGCAGACGTCCATGACGTAGGGACAACGCGGATTGAAGCGACAGCCCGACGGTGGGTTCAGCAGCGTCGGTGGTAGTCCTGGGATGGCCTTTCGCGTCTTCTTCTCCGTCGGCGAGGGAAGTGAGGCGATCAAGAGCTCCGTGTATGGATGGAGCGGATCTGCGAACATAGCCTCCACATCACCGATCTCGGCGATTTTCCCCGCGTACATCACCGTCATACGGTCGACCACCTGAGCCTGGAGTCCCATATCGTGACCGATCAAGATGAGCGAGGACTTCATTCTCTGCTGAACTTCGGTGAGGGTCTCCATCACCGCTCGCTGCACGATCACGTCGAGAGCGCTGGTCGGCTCATCAGCGATGATCAGAGGCGGCTCTAACGCAATCGCCATCGCGATGCACACTCGTTGCTTCATACCACCGCTTAGCTCGTGAGGATACATGCCGGCGACCTCTCCAGGCAGCTTGACAACTCTGAGCAGCTCCTCGATCCGGTCGTCCAGCTCGTTACCCGACCAGGCACCCTGGTGCTGAGTGATGCCGTCCTTGATCTGGTCGTTGATCCGCATTACCGGGTTCAGCGCGTTCATAGCCCCCTGAGGGATCAGTGAGATCTCGGCCCAACGCGTCCTCCTCATCTCCTCCTCACCGATCGACAGGATGTCCCGATCATTCAGCAGGATCTGACCGCCCTCGATAGATCCGGGCGCCTTGATCAACCTAAGAAGCGCCATCGCCGTCGTGGATTTGCCACACCCCGATTCACCGACCAGACCCAGGATCTCGTTTCTTCGTACGTCGAAGGTGACTTCATCGACGGCTTGCACCGGCCCGCGCGCAGTCCAGTAGTAGACCTTCAGATCTCTGACCCCAAGGATGTGAGAGTTCTGCTCCGCCATGTTCATATCACCTATGCGCCCTTGAACCCTTGGACCCATTGCGCCGTGAGCCACAGGTATCGCGTGCCATCCTCCAGGCTGGGTTCGATTTCGCTGCCCTCGTGCCACTCATTCCAGCTCGTGATCAGCACCCAGTCCGCGCCACTGTCGACCGCGGCGTGCCAGGTCTGGTTGTAGCACCCACCATCCTCACGCATCAGAAGGGTCCCGGGGGTCCGGATCTTGCGGTCATCGAATCCCGGGATCACCGTGGCGGCAAAGAGCTTGTCCTGCTGGTGAGCGGCTTCAGACACTTTCCGATAGAGAGCGGCGACGTCCACACCACGGACCAGCCGACCTACGGGATTGTAGGTGTGAAGGCCGTCCATAACGCTCAACGCCTCGGTGTTGAAGGTATCGCCCAGGAAGAACGGGTCGATGCCCGCGGCATTCAATCGATCCTTGACCTCTTTCCACACGCTGAGCGGATAGGTGTCCACCACATAGATCACCATCACAGGCTTGCCATCGACCTTGAGCCAGGCGTCCTTCTCGCCGTGCTCACCGAGGATGTAGTTCATGTCCTCGAAGATGCGATCGGCCTTCGACGCTTCGCCCTTGCGCCGCTTGACCATCGGCGTCTCATAGTAGAGCGTGATGCGGTAATCGGTGCCCGATGCGCGTTCCATCAGGGCATCGAGGACGCGGTCCGAGTAGTGCTCCATACCCCACCAGGAGACAATGGAACCGTCGACCCCGACGTGCTCCAGCTGCTGAATCTGGCGCTCGATCGTCACGGGATCCAGGGAATCATAGGGGCCGTCGAGGGGATAGTTCGGTGAGTCCACCATCCGCAGCCCACCATAGACAAGGTCGGGATTATACCGCCCTTCGCCGCCCGGCCAGCCGCTCCACTTCCCTGCCGGGCCAAAGGGCGTACCATACCATACATAATGAAAAGCCAGCACCTGCTTCTCTGAGTTACTCATCTTGCTACCTCCTAATCGTCAATAAAGCTACTTACCGTAACGGGAGTCCCGGCCGGTTCAGCCCACTCTTTCCCTAAGCCTGGGGTTCGCGAACTCATCCAGCGCCAGGCTGATGAGAAAGAGCCCAATGAACAGCAGAACCAACGCCAGCGCCGGCGGCAGCCACCACCACCAGAGCCCTCGGAAGAGCGCCGCGCCAGCGAAGGCAAACTGCAGGATCATACCCAGGTTCGGGACGAAGAGCGGGCCCAGACCCAGCATCTGTATGCCGACAGAGGCCAGGATGCCGCCGGACACCGCGCCCACAAATCCCGCAGCGACGTAGGGTATCAGGTTGGGCAGGATCTCCCCAAAGATGATCTGGAAGTCAGAGAGACCTGAGAGCTTGGCCAAAGGAATGAAAGGGCGCTCCCGCATACTCAGCGTCTGAGCTCGGAC